>NZ_JBZYAO010000028.1:0-102004 GCF_059820445.1 Paenibacillus sp. sgz302190 | reverse complement strand
TGTAGATGGTTCGAACTATAGAGGATGCAACGGAAGTATATGCAGCTTTGTGCCAGTTACATCAGATTCGTATATTCAGCTTGCAGGTACAGCAGGTGCAAGCATCACGTTAAGTTCAATCGACGGCTCGAACGTGAGCCAGGCATACAGCTTGACAGAAAGAAATGGTTTTGCCTTTACTACAAATGATCAACCGAGTAATAGTACTTCGTACTATGCTGTGACCCTTCAAGCTGGATTAAAGTACAGTTTTTACTCACAAGGGAATACTCCAAGCGGACTTGCTCTTTACAATAATAGCAATGTGAAAGCCATGGACGGACTTATACAGTCATTGCACTTTAGTCCGACAGTCACGGGAACCTATTATTTGCAAGTGAATGCGGGAGCAAGCGCTGGTAGCTATAACGTAGTTATGGAACGAGGAGCAATTCCATTTCAAATTCCAGGACCATACTCTAGTCCAATGCCTGATACTGGAAGCATTCGTTATGAAGTTGCTTTACAGTCTGAACGTACGGCAAACATTCATATTTCAGGGGCTACGACGATTGAGTCCTACGATAGTACAAGCAATGTAAGAATGCAGCTATGCTCGGGTGCTGAATGTAACTTCATACCGGCAAGCAGTGGCACCTATATTATCAAAACTTACGGTACGCCTAGTGCGTCTCAATCTTTAACCGTGCAGGATGGTTCAGGGTTCCAAGGAGCTTACGATTTGTTATTGTCAAATAGTATTGGCAGTCTCACGACGAATGCCCCGAGAGATGCAAACGTGTATTATAAAACTTTTTTATCTTCCAATACGGTATATAATTTCGCCGTAATAGGTTCTAAAGGAATGACCATTTACGATAGCAATTTCGCAGAGGTCATGAATAATGCTGGTCAAACGAAAATATCATTTACACCGATGAATACCGGTATTTACTACATTAAAGCAACCAGCGGATCGACTAGTGGCGCTTACACGCTGAAAGCCTATAAAACGATAGCCTCCCTGAATCTGGCTGATGATGCTATGGTTTCGGGTATTGTGCAAGTGACAGGAACGGCTTCTAGCGAAGCGCTAAAGAAGTGGGTGTTAAGTTATGGCGAAGGTTCTACTCCGAGTACGTGGAAAGAATTAAAAACTGGGTATAAGGTTATTGCTAATGGTTCTCTCTACGACTGGGATACGAATACTTTAGCAGCAGGGATCTATGCGCTGAAGCTGCAGGCTTTTGACGAATCGGGAACCACGATTACAGCGACAGTTAAAGTAAATGTGACCAGGAGTGGGCTCGTACTCGGAACGCCAACATCCATTACGGAAAATGCAGCTGAACTAAACTGGTCGATCGTCGATACGGTCTCCCTGCTTCGATTTGAATTGTATCAATCGACGAGCACAGGAGCAGCTTTTGTAATGAATGCTTCAACAATGAAAGCTTCGATAACGGATGTTGCGCGGCGTAAATACGAAGTCGTCTCTTTGACGCCAAACAGCACAACGTTCTATAAGGTACGAGCAGTGTATCAAGACGGTCGCATCTTTGATTCAAACGAGGTTTCTGTTACGACGCGAGGTAACTTGGCAAATACGCAAGTGACTACGTTCCAATATGATGCCGTCGGCGATGTCATTTCTGAGACGGATCCGAACGGGCATATGACCAGCTATGAGTATGATGCTCTCGACCGTGTCGTCGCGATCATTAGACCTAACCAGTCGAGAACAGCGAGTACATACGATCCGATGGGGAGGAGGCTGACGGAGAAAGACGGACTCGGCAACACAACTACGTATACGTACGATAAGCTGGGGCAACTGACCAGCATCACGGATGCAGAGGGAGGCGTTACCCAATTCGATTACGACAACAAGGGGAACCTACTCCAGACGCGCGACCCGAACGGCGGCTTGAGGCAGCAAACCGTTGATGTGCAAGGGAGAATAACGTCCCAAACGGATCCGCTTGGTAATCGAACGAACTATGTGTATGACCCGAACGGCAACCTGACACAAGTAACGGACCCGAATGGGCATACAACAACGTATACGTACAACAGTGTTAACTTGCAGGAGAGTATTACAGACCCTATTGGCAATAAAACCATCGTCAAGTACGATCTGCTCGGCAACCGATCGGAAGTGACGTTGCCGAATCAGGCTCGATGGCGCTATGCATATAATGAACGCAGCCAGCTTACTCGGGTGACAGACCCGGCAGATAGCGACACGACGATCACGTATGATGTGGCAGGCCGTATGCAAAGTATTACGGATGGCAACGGTTTGATGACGAGCTACGCTTACGATGCCTTGGGACGCTTGGCGACGGTTACTGATCCGATGGGATTACGTACACAAAATGCCTATGATAATGTCGGAAATCAGGTTGCCATGACAGACCGTTCGGGCCGAACGACAACCTACTCGTACAATGAGATGAACCAGTTAGCAACTGTTAACCTTAATGGGATAGACCCTATCACGTACGAATACGATGCGAGAGGCCAACGTGTCAAGATGAGCGACAGTACTCAGATGACAACATATACGTACACGAAGACAGGCATGCTGAAAGAAAAGAAAATCAATGACGGAAAATTCATCACCTACACTTATGATCTAATGGGGCAACTGATCGGTACAACGGATTTTAGCGGCATGCATGTAGCGCGATCTTACGACGCAGCCGGTCGCTTGGTTCAAGTGAAGGATGGCGATGGAACGATCACGTCCTACCAATATGATGCAGGCGGGCGGAGAATCAAGACGCTATTACCGATGGGAGCAAGCACCGAATATCGATACGATGCCAACAACCGCATCTTGCAATTGATCAATAGCAGTGTCAGTCAGTCTGTCTATGGCAGTACAGTAAGCCAATCCGTATATGGCAATACGGTAAGCAACAGTGTGTATGGTACGCTTCTTCCGCCACTGACAGAAACATACGCCTACACATATGATGCAGTGGGCAATATTCGTACGGTGACGGATGTGACAGGCACAACCGAGTATGGATATGACCTCAATGGACGTTTACTGCAAGGCATAACTGCTGATGGAACATTCCGAGGGTATACGTACGACCGTGTGGGCAATCGATTGACCGAAACGATCCGCTCTGCTGGAGAGTCGACGGGAAGAACGCAGATGTATCGGTATGACAAAAACAATCGACTGCTAGGCATGCAAGGTCCTTTTGGACAACGGGATTACACGTATGATTTGAATGGAAACCTGCTCGGCGACGGAAGCATGCAGTATACCTATGATGTGTACAACCAGCTTAGCTCGGTCACCCAGGGTACCTATGGTGGCACTATGTACCGCTACACCTATGACGGGGACGGATACCGCGTGAGTTCATCGGTGTATGGGGAGATGACGCGCTTCTATTGGGACGGCAGTCAAATCAATCTGGAGACGAACGCTAGGGGCCAGATCGTAGGACGCAATCTGTATGGGCTAGAGCGGATTTCACGGACACTCGGACCAGGTTCTACCGCCTACTTGACCGCACCGAATCTCCGCGGCTACTATGTATATAACGGACACGGGGATGTGACAGCCCTACGCGGTGCGGGCAACGAACTGCTCAGCACGTATTCGTACGATCCTTGGGGACAAGTGATCGGGGGCAGTGACGTTTTTGATAATCCGTACAAATATAGCGGAGAATATCAAGATAGTAGCGGATTACAATATTTGAGAGCGCGGTACTATAACCCGGCAGTAGGCAGATTCCTAACGGAAGATACGTATACAGGGAAGATTGATGATCCAGCTAGTTTGAATCGTTATGTGTACGTAAAGAATAATCCAATGATCTACACCGACCCGAGCGGGCATATCCCGATCGAGACAATCGCGGATGTTATCAGCATTGGTTATAGTGGGTATCAGTTATGGCAAGACCCGAGTTGGGGGAATTTAGGGTACTTGCTTTGGGATGTAGGAGCCACGCTGATTCCATATGCACCAGGTTCCTATGTAGGACGCGGAGTCAAAGTAGCAGCAACATGGGCAGATCGCGCACAGGATGCTTACGATTATACGAAAATAGGTATAAATACTACTCAAGCGTTAAGCAATATAGATGGGTGCGATACATTGCTTGGCGTGCTCTATGATGGTGTGGGCAGTGGTCTTGCCGCAGATATTCTGACACATTCTCGGAAAAAAGGTTTAGACTTCCGACATACGTTCTCGATGAACGGTGTTGGTGGAAGCAAAAGTAAGGGGAATGCTGTTGTGGATGAATACGGTATCTTGAAGAAAGATAATAGTGTTCCAGGGCAAGCCCATCATCTAAACCAAGATGCTGCATATAGGGACGTAATTCCCTCAAATAAAGGAATGTCAACAAAATTAGAAGGCAATGCATTTTCGGGAGTAGGTTCTCAACACTACAATGCACATGAAAGTCTGGAGCAGTTTTGGAGTCAATATAGACGGGGTGGAGCAAAGTTTGGTGAAGTGCCTACAAATTTAGAATATTCAAAGGCTATGGTTGATTCCTTAAAAGCAGCTGGGTATACTAAGCAGGAAGCGATGCAGATCGCCGCTAATGCTATAAAACAACGCGTCCAACACGGTTTACTTGGGGGAATGCCCGTGCCTAGAATACCCGGAAAAATGAATCAGAGACCAAGGCCCTAAAGCGAGGTGCTTCGTATTGAAAATAAATAAGAAAATATTTGAAAGAATTGATAACATTAAGTGGTTTGAAAAATGTGGCGCCGCTGTAAAGGAAGTGAGCATTAACCCCAATATTCTTCAAGTTAACAGTTGGGGGCAAGCACAAACATGGTACTCAGATGCTAACTGGGAGAACACAACACTAGAGGCAAGGAATATCTTAACTGAGTTTTTGCACAGCAGGTATCCCAGTAAGTATCTGGAATGGAATGCTACTGTAAGAGACGCAAAAGAATACATTGACTCGTCTCTCTCGGCCAAATTACAAAGTTACCAAGAGCAGTATAACCTTGATAACGTCTTTGTTGATTGTGTGAAATGGGACATACTGAATGCAATTATGGAACTGGTTTATTCTGATTGCAAAAAGCTTCCTGTATTTTTCATGGAATTACTCCTGGTTTACGAGAGTGGAAAATTCCCGTGCGGTTGGAACGGGGAATATCCAAACAATGGAGAGTTAGTAATATACTAAATGATTTGAAAATTAATACGTCCAAACCTTGATTGGCTTAGGCCAGTCAAGGTTTTTTTTGTATACGAAACCCCCCAGTTCGACTAGGGGTTCAGGAAAGCTTATAGCTATGAGTAGTCAATCCTTTGACCTCCATGATAAGATGAGTGCCGGTCTGCCAACCGCACAAAAGAAATCAAAGGAGAGCAAAGGATGGACAACAGCAGTCTAGCACATACGAAATGGAACTGCAAATACCATATTGTGTTTGCACCGAAGTATCGCAGACAAGTGATTTACGGAAAGTTGAAACGGGAAATTGGAAGGATCATTCGTCAGCTGTGTGAGAGAAAAGGGGCGGAAATTCTGGAAACGGAAGCATGTCTGGACCACATTCAAAGCTCGCTGATGATCCTCAATCAATTTGCGAATATGAAATACCGATACGGTAGTCGCCAATTTTGGTGCCGTGGGTATTACGTGGATACGGTAGGACGAAGCAAAAAAGTGATTGAGGGGTACATCGCCAAATCTTGTAGAATGGAAGTTACCACACAACCACTACGGAAAGGGCGATTTTTTTGCGTAATCTGAAGACTACTACCGAACAGTATACCATGCAACTGACACTTCCTCTAGGGAAAATCGAAGAAAAGGTGAAGGCTAAGCGGAGTCTCGCTCCCTCCTTCCAAGCCTACGACAACAAACAGATGCATATGATTGTAGATATAGAAGCACTGATCCCCGCCCGCCACGTGGCTCGCGTCATTGATGAGATGATTGACTCTATCCCTGACCCGCAATTGTTTGCCCACTATACGGGTGGAGGCCGCAGTTCCCGCCATCCGAAGATGATGCTCAAGGTCATTTTGTACGGCTACTCGCAAAAGGTTTATTCCTGCCGCGGCATCGAAAAGCTGCTGCGCGAAAACATCCCGACGATGTGGCTGGCCGCCATGCAGCAACCGGATTTCCGCACCTTGAATGACTTCCGGGGCGTGCGCATGAAGGCGTGCATGGACGAGTTGTTTGAAACGATGATCCGCAAGCTCATCGCGGACAACTACATCACGATGGAGAACTACTTTCTCGATGGCACGAAGATCGAAGCAGACGCTAGTAAGTACTCCTTTGTATGGAAAAAGTCTACGCTCCGCTTCGAGGAGAAGCTCCAAGAAAAGGTGCAGGCGACCCTGCAGCATATTCAGGCGCTCACGCAGCAAGAAGCCAGTGAATATGCCAAGGCACAGCCAGACGAGCTCACGGCCCGGCTCGAAGCCGCAGCGGCTGATCTGGAGGACAAGGTGGAGGAGTTAACCCGGCACATCGCGGAGGAAAGCAGCAGTGAAGGTCGGAAAGCGTTGCGGAAGCAGCGCAGTGCGATGAAGAAGCCCTTGAAGCACATTCGTGAGGATTTTCTTCCCCGCCTGGCCAAGTATGAGCAACAGAAAGAGATCTTTGGTGATCGCAACAGCTACTCCAAAACCGACCCCGACGCTACGTTTATGCGAATGAAGGAAGACCACATGAAAAATGGTCAACTGAAACCGGGCTACAATGTGCAAATGGCGACCGAAAACCAGTTCATTTTGTTCTACAGTCTTCATCAGCGTCCTACGGACACGCGCTGCTTCATTGCGCATATGGAGCAATTAGCGGCGTCTTCTTTGCCGATGCCCAAAACCGTGATCGCCGACGCGGGCTATGGCAGCGAGGAGAACTATTTGTATGCAGTGGGCGAAGAAAAAGAGCCGCGCTTTGATTTTCTCATTCCCTACGGCAGCTACATGAAAGAGAAAACGCGGCGCTACAAGAAGGATATGCGGCACGCCTCGAACTGGACGTATGAAGAACACGATGACCGGTTCGTTTGCCCGAATGGCCGCTACGTTTGCTTTAAGAAATACCAAACGAAGAAGAACGCTTCAGGACTGGAACAAAGCTTCAAGATTTATGAATGTGAAGATTGCAGCAACTGCCCTTTCAAGCCCGGATGCACCAAGGCCAAGGGAAACCGCCAGATACACTGGAATACGATCTGGGAAGAGTTAAAAGCAACAGCGAAAAAGGCCCTTGAGGATGACGAGAAATCCGCGATCTATGCCCGGCGCAAAGTCGAGGTAGAAAGCGTGTTCGGTCACATCAAGGGCAATCGCTCGTTTCGGCGCTTCTCCTTGCGAGGGCTGGAGAAGGTCCACACCGAGTTCGGGATTGTGGCTTTGGCCCACAATCTGCTGAAGGTGGCAAGCATCCGCCTCGCCCCTTTCCAGCAAAAACAAAAGAACCAAAAAAGTTGGTCGGAAACCATTGCGTTTTTCCGCCATCTTTTTTGGTTTTGGGGCTTTTTGGACAGCCCCTTATTTCTTTATAATCAGATTCATTATTTTCTCAGGAATTCAGTCAAAATAAACTTGGCTCGTTTAATTACCTCACTTGATTCACGAATTAGTAGATCGAGCACCTCTTGAAGATCTCTTTGTTTACTCGTTTCTTGGCCTAAATCAATTTCAGCGTATCTAAAAAGCTCCTGAACTTCAGCATCCAATGCCACAGCTAATTTTTCTAAATTAAGCAACGTAATATTCTTCTCCCCGCGTTCAATAGCTCCGATGTAAGTGTAATGAAACCCTGACACTTCTGCTAATTGTTCTTGTGTAAGTCCTTTAGCTTTTCTAATATCTCTAACTCGAGCTCCAACCACTTTTAGAATGTCACCCATTGTTAACACCTCTGATTAAAGTGTAGACAATGAGCAGGGAACGAGACACAACCGTAAAAATAGTAAAAACTAAAATACTATTCAAAAGTATTATTTCTAAAAATTTGGCAATAATTATTACTAGTTTAATAGAATCTAAATTTCATGGTGAGGTGTTTTAAAATGACAAAAATTTTTTCATTCGCATTAGTTACACCAATGGGTATTTATATCAATGATTCGTTTTACACATGTGCTAAAGCTGTTGAAAAACAATGGTTTAATCAAGCAGCAGTATGCGGAGTATGGATGATCCCGGTAATTTACTCAAAAGAAGTGAGGGATACGATCAGAGTCATTTACAATGGTGAAATCTTTACTGCTGCCATAGTTCCAGATACAACAAAAATTGCTGAATTTGTCGTTCGCTCAATCGCGAAGGAAATTTCATAACGAAGGAGAGTATTTCCCAAGAATTTTTTCGAGCCGCCTATCAACTTTACTTTTAGAGCTTATTGAGCCGGTTTCAAAATTTCACGAGAGAATTATTGACAGGAGTAATGAAGTGGTTATTAGCAATCAGAAAAAAAATCTTATCCAACAGGTAAGTCACAAGATTTTGCAGCTTAGCTGCTTTGGAAAAGTTACTTCTTATTATTGGGGTGTGAGGAAAATGGAAGAAATCTTGAAGGTAGTAAAAGAAAAAATAAAGATAATAGACGCCAACATAACCAGAAATAAAAAGTATTTTGATTATCCATTTACGAGTAACTGTAATCATTATTACAAATTAATTCTCTTGCACAGTCAAGTTGAGTGCTGGGAAGAATTTCTAAAATTACTTGTAAAATTTAATGGAGATCGACAACTGGACTTCCATAAGAAGTGTGATGGTTTCGAAAAACAAATTTCTTTTGAAAAGTCAGTTGCACCTGGATTCGTAACATCTAAGACATTGGCACAAATGTTTGAATATATGCGAACACTTGAGTGGAATATTGAAGAACTAATGAATAGACTCTCGGAATTAAGGGAACGTTCAGAGCTGGAATGAAGCCTAAAGCATGGAAAGCAAGCAGGGAAATCTGGATTTGAAATCCATTTACAAAAATGGGTATAGCAAAAAAGCCAACGAGGTTCATTTTTTAAAAATTAGAACAAGAAGCTAAAAATCCAGTAACATCATCTAACACCATATTATGCGAACCATTTTTCGACCCGTCAAAAATGCTGGAATCCCTTGTTCAATAAGGCTTATCTTTATCCCACTACTTCGCTTTTCTCGCTTCGTATTCACATAACTTTGATTTTGTCAGCTAAGATATACGAACCAGGCGCTAATAGGTTATATGCAGAAAAAGATATACGCACCTGATTTTTACGTGATATACGAAGCTGATAGTTAGAGCATACCTTGTGTCAAATTATCAGTCAAGGTTTAGTAACGATAAAGCAGCAGCCTGAATCATTGAAGTGACTTTACAAAAAGAGTGCGCCTCGGCACAATTTTTCTTATGTATCGTGATATTATCCGTAATTGAATATTTCATTACCAGGGAGCCATTGAGTTAATGTGTGAGAGCCACTTCGTTAATCATTAGAGCCACGCTGTTAACGACGAAAGCCAAATCGATCTTATGTCAATGAATGCAAGCTTCCCCTTCCGTCCCCCTCTCGGGGGAAACGCAGGGAGCACCAATGTTATCAGGTTAAGCAATGAGGCAATCTACCGTTGAGAGAATAGTAGATTTTGGTATAGTAGAGGTAAACGATAGAAATGGACGATAGCGCGTGAAAAAACGGAAAAGCCATTTTGCAACGTGTGTTCAGCCAAATGAGAAGCGACGAACTGAAAGATAAGGCAAAAAAAGAACAAAAACGATTTCAAACGAAACCGCAAGATCGTTTTTTTTTCGCTGGAGGTACTCATCCTGCGGATGGTTTGAAAATCGACACAACTGGAACTGGATGAGTTTCGAGAAAGATTCATGCCGGAGGAAGCGGCAAAGACGGCCTACACGAAGCAATCCTTTTCCGAAGCTCACCAGAAATTGCTGCCGGATGTCTTTACATTACTGAATGACGATCTGATCTGGGTGTATCACGAGGATGGCAATTTCAAAGCCTATCTCGGCTTTCGCCTGCTGGCGGTGGACGGAAGCGTGATGGAACTGTCGAACACCAAAGAGACCCAAAAGGAATACGGATACACGACGACCTACAAAGTTGGGTTTCGGATTGCCCGGGAGCTGTCCTCCCATCTCTACGACTTGGAAAACAAACTGGCGATCAGCATTTGCTTGAGCCGCTACGATGACAACGAACGCGATCTGGCCAAACAAAATATCGCGCATATGCTTGGTTTGGAGACCGCGCCGGTACCGAATTTGATCTTGTTTGATCGCGGCTATCCGTCTGCGGACTTTATGCTGTATTTACAGGAAAAGGGCATCTTTTATGCGAGCCTAAGACTCGTTTTACAAAGAAATCGTGAACACGACATGCCCGGATGAACTCGTTACTATTGAGATCATGAAGGCCCGGACGAAAGAACTGAAGAAGCAAGGGAAAAACAATGCGCCCGGGTCGGTGCTGCAAGTCCGTGTCATTAAAGTGGAACTGTCCACCGGCGAAACCAAAATCCTATTGACCAACGTGGGCGCGGAGGAATTGAGCTATGACGCATGCAAGCCCTTGTATTTCAAGAGATGGGCGTGGAAACCCGGTTCGACGATTTGAAACACAAATTCGAGATTGAGAATTTTTTAGGTCAGAAGCCCCTGTTTGATCGAATAGGACTTTTACACCACTGTGTTACTCAGCAACATGGCTTCGGTCATGGAACAAGAAGCCGAGGGGCAGATGAAAGAGAGCCAGCGGACAGAGACGTTGAAATATCCAGAGTACCGCATCAACAAAAACATGTTGGTCGGAAAATTACGTAATCGGCTCATCGCAATGGTACTTGAAGAAGACGATACGAAAATGGACGAGTTGCACGAGCGGTTTTTGGAAGAGCTGCGACGCAACATCGTCCCCATCGTCAAAGATCGCTCCTTTAAACGCGACAAGCAGACCATGGCTAATAAATTTACCAAAAAGCAAGCGACGAGGACTATAGCACTCTTCACCTGACGACATTGGCCTTACCTCCCCCCCTCGTCAAATTAACCTCCGGATATAAAAAGGGCTTTAACAGCAGTATTCACACTCAGATGGGAAAACAAATTCAAAAAAACCTTCATTATTTACTTGAATTGTAAGAGCCCATGAGAGAATTATCGTATAGACTGCTTTATTTTGTATCTATCTACTCAATAGAATATAATTTACAATATTAAGGGATAAAAGGGTGATGCTTAGTCTTTGAATAGAATGAAAGTATGGATTGAATTTTCTCAAGTTCATGAAGACCAATAAGAACTGATTGGAGGCTGGATATATCCGCTGAGTTAAAGAATGTGATGCAATATTTTATTCGTAATGAGGATTACTCCAGATTTATCAATGCGTCTCTGAACTCAGTATATGGGGGATCATCTCCCAGAGTCGACTTTCAAAAATTTGAATGTCATGACAGGCGCATTGGACAAAAAACAGAGAAGTGCTATTGTGGAGGTGCACAATGATAGAGGCAATTGATACTGAAAAAACAATAAGTGAAATTAGGAAAACAGTAAGTGAAATATTTAAGCTAGGAAAGGGTTTAAATATTCCGGCATATCAAAGAGGATATAGATGGAGCAAAGTACATGTTGTGCAAATCATCGAAGATATACTTGAAGGCTATCACAATAATGAGGAGTCTTATTGCTTACAAACGTTAATTCTGTCTGAGCATGAGAAAAAATTTCATATAATTGATGGTCAGCAGAGGTTGACGACAATACTGATTATTATGGGGGCGCTGAATTATTTATCGGGAATATATAATCAAGCAAGAACTGCTGATTTAACTTTAAGTTTAAAGTACGAAACGAGAGGGCACAGCGAGAAATTTCTCCATTTTCTGCTCATTATACCCAAGGAACTAGCTGATTTGAGCTGGAGTTCTATATGGATGGAATATTGCAACTATTTGGACGAGAGCTGTCACGATGAAAACATCGACTTTCGTTTTATGGTAGAAGCTTTTATTGTCTCTGTGAAAACATTAGAGGGAGTTAGGCCCTATGAAAAACTATATGAATACATATTAAATAAATGTTTTTTTCTATGGTATCCTGTAGCTCCGAGCATTAATGAAGAAGAACAGTTTTATAAAGTGAATATGGGCAAGTTGAGTTTGACTAATTCTGATCTTATCAAATCTGAATTTATGAAGCCGAGAATTTCTGGAGATGAAGAACACGATAAAAGAATTGCGTTGCTTGCTGAGAAATGGTACTCCATTGAAAAAGAGCTGCGAAACCCTGAGTTTTGGGCATTTATTCCGCATAAAAACCAGTACGGAATATGGAGTAATAGAGAAAAAAACTATGAGGAACGAAATGTTTACCTTCCAAGAATCGATGAAATATTTCAATTGTTTATTACAAGTCTGCCAGAAAAGTCGGAAACAGATATGTATGCTGAGAGTGATAAATATTTTCTTTATAATAAGTTGACTGAATGGATGAATGAGAAATTGCAAAATCAAAATATATCTATTATATGGGGAAATATTGAACGGTTGTATTTAGAAATAGTCGATTTGTATAATGCCGATGGCAGAGAAACGCTATATCATAAGTATTTTGAAACACAAAAAAAAGCCTATAAAGAAGGTTCGCTTTATAATTTGGTGGCCTATATTATATATTCATATTCAATAACTCTGGAAAAGTCAGAGATTTTTGTTGGAGAGGTAATATTAGAGATAATCGAAACCAACAGACAGGGAAGAAGACGTAAGATAAGAGAAATTATTCAATCGATATTGGAGGAGGTTACGGGGCTCAGTTCGGAAGAATTAAAGAAAAAAGACAGCTTCAAGGAAAAGCTAAGCTTAATGAAATATGAATCAGATCAAAAGAGTGAATATGATACTCATGATGAAAGAAAAGATAAAAACAAAAAAATTAAAAATCTTTTAATGCTGTTTAATTTTATTTTATTGGACAAAAATTCAGGGTTAAGTAATAGGTATGATTTTTTAAATCATAGGTACTGGGGAATAGAGCATATTTTTTCTCGAAAAGAAAGCCCAATTTCAGGTAATGATGAACTTAATAGGAAAAGGGAGGGAATTGAAAAAAACCTTCAGGAGCTTTGCACTTTTGAAAATAATAAAATTGAAAACCTTGATGTACAGCAATTCCAACATCATGATGACTTGAAGTCATTTGTCGAAAGCAAGAAAACCCAACTTGAAAAGGCTTCAGAGTCGAACAAAGAAGGTATAAGCGATAAAATAAATAGTGACTTTAAGAACAAGATTGAGAAAGTAAAACAAAAATTAAGAGGAGAATTAAATACTTTTAAAAAAACAATATCAACCGAAAGAGCCTTTGCAATGAGAAAAATCGTTTTAGAAAGTTTGTGTGAGTACTACGATTCAGTACAAGAATCAAAAGATTCAGGTTCAATTGATACTGAACGAATAAAAAAAATATTTAGGTTAACAAAACATATAGATGAATTAGGCGGATGCTGTAAAAATTTCGAATGGAAACAACTTGTTGAGAACGATATTATAGATGCGCAAGAAGATGAAATACTTGATGAAATGATAAAGAAAAATACGAAAGAAACTCTTTCATACGATGATTTTATTAAAAAGTTACTTAGCGAAAAGAATGAAAAGCAACGTGCAGCAAATGGAATCGAACAGGCTTTTGGGCTAGAAGAATTACATTTATATTTTGATTACATCGTTCTGAATGAAAATGCCGATGATGTTCATACTGAGGACTATGCAGGCCAAACAGAGTCATCTGAAAATAATTATGCAAAAGTTAAGGAGTTTGTACGAAAAGCAGCTATAAGAAAATTTAAAGAACATCATTCAGATATTAATAGTGAAATTTTGCGGTCCATTTATATAAGAGAGGTGGATCATTACTTCCTTAATGTGCATACAGAGCTATTAAAGGATGATTCATTACGGAATTTGTCCTTATTAAGGAGCAAAGAGAATAGGATTCTAGCCAATAGTTTTATTGAAAAGAAAGAAAAAGTCAATGAGTTTTTATCAAGAGGGACTGCTATTCCTTATTCAACCCTTTTGGTTTTTACCGACCGTTATTTTAAACTGGATGCAGTATTTAGTGGTGAAAGATTACAATGGTTACCGTCTTCTAGAGACAAGTATTTTGATGACATAGTAAATAATATACATAATTTTATTTTATCCGGAGATTGATTTCATGAAAAAACATACCCTAATTTCTTTGAATAAGAGCTACACTATTTGTATTCCTGCTATTCAGAGGGAATATGTGCAAGGATTTGATGAGGAAAAAAGCAAGGCAGTACGCAAACGTTTTCTTGATGACATATTTGGAGTTCTTGAAAGTGTTGATTCTGAAAAAACGCTAAACACAAGTATAATTTATGGATATAAAAAAAACGACACTTTTTATCCGGTGGATGGTCAGCAACGAATAACAACTTTATTTATTTTGCATTGGTTTTTATGGAATAAAACGGATAACAGTGCTGAGCCATTTTTTCAAAATAAGCCGATCGTTTATGAGATAAGGAGTGCTACGGGTAGTTTTTTCAGAGAATTGGTTAACCCGGATAGAATGTCCGCGTATAAGGAAATGTTGAATTCTGACAAACGTTTGTTTGATAGTATGGTTCAAAGCAAATGGTTTAAAAGTGAATGGCTTAGCGATGTTACGGTCTTATCTATAATTAATGTAATATCGGAATTAAAAGAAAGAAATATTTCTAAGGAACAGGCGGAGAATTATTATCTTAAGCTGGAAGAAAAAAAAGTAACCTTTGATTTGTATGTATTGGATAGTGAAAGTGCGAAGAGATCATCTATTACCGATTACGTAAGATTGAATTCGCGAGGCAAAGAATTAGAATGGTTTGAGAATATTAAAGCAATTATATCAACGATTGAAAAGCAGTTGGAAATTAGCAAAAAGGATAGATTTGTATATAAATACGATAAAATATATAGTGATTATTTTTATAAAGTATATAAATCAGATAATAAGTCTTTAGAGCAAATTACTAAGGACATGAATGATGCTACCTTAAATTTTATGATTAATTCTTATAATCTAATGGAATTATTATTAAATGATAAAAAGCAGGGGGGCGTGGATTCCTGGTTTAAACTGTATACAACTTTAAGTGAGGAATGTGATGCGATTAGAGGAAATAAACATACTTTTTTGGAGAACTATCTAGCATTTATAAATAATGCACTGAGTAGTATTGTTCAGTTAGCTGACAATGATTTAAGAGAGAGGTTTCAAGTTTACGAACAATTACTAGATATCAACAGCTCTTTTTCTGATAAAAGGAAAGAGATTGCTAAATTAATCTACTATCATCAATATTATTTAAAGCAGGGAGAGTTGGTGGATAAAGAGGCGAATCAAAAATTCAATTACGTTTTAGAGAATATGGCCTACCCGAAATGGAATCAACTATGGAGTCAACAAGGGGATCAACAAGGGCTGAAAATTATATTTCATTTCTCAAAAAAAATCTCTGACTTCAAAAGTATAATGGATTATTTCCAAGAAAGAAAAGAATCAGATATAGCTGATGATCTGCATTTAGGGGATTACAAGACTAATGCAGAGGGTATACGGATCAAAATAAAAGATGTAGCTACGAAAATACAAGAACAGAAAGTAAAGGCCAAGCTCTGTGGTTTAAATAACTTGCCATATGATTACTTTTACGAGTGGGAGGAAAAATTTCCGGACAAAAGAAGCGTTTACTTTCTTCTGGAATTTGTCGGTGTATGGAGCGATTATTCTGATGAAAAATGTAAAGCGGTTTTTATAAAATTAAAAGAGTATTTAAAGACAGCGAAAGCATTGTTTGAAAATAGGGCATCCTTAAAATTAAGGAAAATATTTGCGGTGGCAGCATATTATGATGAGGGGAATGAACGTTTGCTTAGTTCGGACGAAATTAATAGAAATGTAAGATCTAATTTGCATTATTGGGATGATTCATTTTATTTTATTGAAGATGAGATGCAGCTAAGAGATAAAAATCTCAGGAAAATGAAGTTAAGTAAATTAAAACTGGCATATGATTTATATGTTGCTAAATTGCCAAAGCTAGAACAAGAGTTAACTGCTGATAACTATAAAGATTGTTGGTTAAGGTATGCATATAAGAATAATTTTGAACCTTTATTGTTGCAGCCGATGACGTTTGAAAATAATAAAGTGAGGATAAAACCAAAGCTAGGAAAGAGTGATCATAGAATAGAGAAAAGCTTCGTAAATTTCTTTGCATATTTATACTTGCTTGAAAAATCTAAAGAGGGGTGGGTTGATAATCAATACCAGTCTCCTGTTTACGATCTGTATACTACTAATGTAAGGGATACGTTAACGGTTGAGAGGTTTACCAAGGTTAAAAGTATTGATAAAGATATGGATAAAAATAGAATAATAAACATGATTGAGCTTAACTTGATATGGGAAAATGAGATAGAAAGGCAACTGTATAGCAGGAGTTTCTTCTATATTAAGCAAACCATCGAGGTAGCTGGAGATGCTGATACATTGATAGCTTTGGAAGGAAATAAAATCATTAAAAGAATCTTTAATTATTCTGACTATAAAGAATTTATGTATGATTTAAGTCGCGATCTTGAATCAATTAACATGAATATAAAGAAAGAACAGAAGTGCAGAAATGAGATTTCGAAAAGATACGATGAATATCGGAGTCTTAAAACAGAGAAAAACATTAAGGAATCACATGAAAATAATGCACATCATGATGCACTTATTAAAATGGAAGAAGATATAAAAGAGAAATTTAATGAATTTAACTCTTCCATCAAAGAGAATTACAGTCTCGTGAAGTCATACTACAGGAACGGAATTATAGAAAAATATTTATATCGTTCAGGTTTGAAAAAGGAAATTGGTGCTGAATTGTTTAAGCAAAACGAAGAAAATGATGAATATTAGAGAAAGCAGATAAGAGTTCGACAATTTCAGGTTGAAAACGATAACTGAAGTGATTGCAGTGGTACGATATACAGCGATTAAAAATAGAAGCTAAGCCCGCTCCTATACAGTGACTAAATCAAAAAAGTTCCAACTAAATGAAAGGTGTGGATTATATTCTTATTCCCCAATACGACACATGTGCAGTGCGTGGTGGGGATATGTCGAGTCGATACCTAGAAGTCTATATTTATCAGTATTCGGCAAAGTATTTCTCCTTTGCGCAGGATGAGAGTGACTATAAGAACAAGGTGTTGAGAAATACGATAAAGGTTATAGATGTTTTGGCCGTGTTCTGTTATTCATGTGATGAGACTTAAACATTGGAATTAGCGGAAAATCGGAACGAAAGACCACCTTCTAAAGTAGAACGGAGGTGGTCTTTCTTATTACACCATACTATGTGAACCGTATTTTGGTCCTTTAAGAATGCCGCGGACCTCTGCGTAGCAAGTTTTTATCCCATGTCCTTATCTCGCATTTGTTGCTTTGTTTTCGCATACTTCGATTTTTAAAGCACGCCAACTGTGGTCACCGCAAAGGTTGTGGCCAGGACTTCATTTATTTTGGAAATAATGATAGTCATAAACCCAATATCTTGACGAAATACAGGAATCGGGACGGCGGTTTTATCATCAATTGTAGGAAAGAGGTATTATAAGTCGAAATGTGGAATGGGACTTATGAACTAACTGCTAGGCTTGAACGTTGGCAGTGAAAAGAATAGTGAGCAAGCACAAGGGAGGATAACCAGAAACAATGAAGCCACAGCTATTATACTTATACATTCATGATATTGGGAGATGCTTTGAACGACAGCAATTTTCATTTACAAACGATTTTGACATTCAATTCAATTCAGAAGACCGAAAGCTCAGCATTAAAAAACGATATAATCCCTTTAACGGTATGTGGGGGAATAACGTGAGCAGCATCAATCTTATTGTGGGGAAAAATGGTGCTGGAAAAACGACGATTATGGATTTGCTCGGCTCCACCAAAACTAGAAAGATAAATATGTTCTACAATTCTCAACGCAGAGAGCAGGAAATTAAGCCAGAAATGGACTGGTTTGTTCTCTATCATATGACTGACGATATTTTCGTAATCGAAGGATATGAACCTGATTTTATTGCCAATTTAGAAGGATTGTGGGGGGGAGCCAGCCAAGATTACAGCATTAGCGTACAATATAATATGATTATGCCGAGCAGAAAGCCCTTTTTCGCAGTTACATACAGGAGCCGGAGGAAATGGAAAAAAGACGATCGCGACCGCTAGAGGCTATATTTCGGACTTTATATATGACGAACGAGAGAAAGCGGGATTGGTTCAAGAGTAGTTTCCCAGCAGAAGGAGATGACCACTTTGTAGGTTTCAAGCGAGATTACATGAACCGTCCAGCAAATGCTGTCTTGTACCAGTTTATGAGCGCTCGGGTCATTTCACTGGAGCCCGACTTTGCGGCCATCGACCCGCGTTGTTCGCTTGAGTTGAAAGATTGGATGTTCAGAGATATAACGTTTACCGAAGATAGGAAGGGCGCCTTCGATCTGGAACTATACCAAGATAAGGAGAAAGCGATTTATTTCGACTGGCAATCTAAGAATGACCAAGTGTTCACCAATCCGGTGTCTTATCTCAAAAGACAACCACAGTATGGCCAATTGACCTTCAAACAGATGTTTATAATCTGTTATTTGGAGATGCTGATCATGGATATTTGGATGAATTCAATCAAAACACGTTATAAGCAGGAATTAATTGAGGAGTACCAAGAATATTTTCGGGAAGAATTGAAATTCACTGACGGAAACGAAAATCAGTATGACGCCAGGTTTTCTTATTTGTGCGATGCTTTGCGGTTTTTTGAGCAAATAAGAGTCGGATACTATGACCCTGATTGGCCTAATTTTGATACGGAATCAATCTTTCGCTTTGTTACGGTACTTCTTGACCTGCCAGACAATCTTTTCTCGTCAAGCAAAAAAATGCTCGTATCTGTTCGCGGAGGCTTCAACGAGGAGGTTTTTAAATGCTTGAAGTGTATTGACGACGAGGGCAAGGCACTGCATGGCAATCATTTTTTATTTCAGGTTCGTTTTGAAAATCTGAGCGCAGGGGAACTGGAATTTATCAGTGGTTTCGCTAATTTGTCTACAGCGATAGAATACACTGTAGCAAAATGGGAATTCGATACACTACTCCTGCAACTGGATGAGCCTGATGCTTCCTTCCACCCCGAGTGGTCGCGCCGGTATATCCACAATCTTGTCTCCTTTTTGAATGATATTGATATCAGACGACCAGTGAATTTTCAAATTATGATTACGACTCATTCACCTTTTATCGTATCGGATGTTCCAAGTCCGTTCATCACTTGTCTGGAGTTGAAAAGAGAAGAAGACGGCAGTTATACGCGAATCGTCAAAAAAGCCGATTTTGGGCTGATGAGCAATATTTACGATATTTTACGTACGGATTTTTTTATTAGTTCTCCAATCGGCGAGCAAGCGAGACATTTTTTTAATGAGCTGGCAGACCGCATCGACAAGCTTGACGATTATAACCCGGAACAGATAAAAGAACTTAGAGGACGTGTCACTGCGATCGGCGAACCATTCATACAAGAAAAGCTGATGGAGCAGCTTGAAGAAGCGGAGCGAAGACTGATGCCGGTTGATTGGCGTGAACGACGCATTCAAGAACTGCAAAGGCAAATCGAGCATCTTAGACAACTGAACGGAGATGAGGGTAGCCAATGATCAAACTGGACCGGATGCGACTCGCCAGACTTGAAGCCGATTACAAGGATCAGATGCGTGATACGCTGTTAAGAAGCTATGACCGAGCACTAGCGGATCAACCTATACCTGCTAATCCGTTCACGAAACGCAAGTACACCGCTATTTTCGAAAATGCCCATGGAACAGTCAACCTTACTTTAATCGACGATTTGCTCTCGAAACCGCTGGATGTCGTATGCCAGTCTTATCCAGAGATTAATAATTACCTACAGACTTGTAAACTCGTCTACTACAGCGCTTGGCAGATTGACCGCGAACTGGAGAAGACCGGCCGGCCTCTAACAAATGCGAACAGGCAGGATTATCGTAGTCGGTACGTAGACCGTTATAGCAATGTGAATTGGTGGCTTAACGACTTGCTTGCGAAGCATCGTAATTATGCGCAGAACATGGAATGCTTTTATGCGTTCATTAAGGATGCGAGACAGCATCTCGAAGTCCTAAACGGCTTCTTGAGCTGTATCGTCAATTATGGCATGATGGAACCGGATTATCGACACGATCTATTGACTCGGATGGGAACAGAGGTGTGTCCGTATTGCAACCGGCAATATATTACCAAGTTTGAGACGGATGACGGCAAGTTCAGGAGCATGGCTGATCTCGATCATTTCTATCCGAAGTCTGTTTTTCAACTTCTGTCGCTTTCGTTATATAACTTCGTTCCTTCCTGCCAGCATTGCAACTCTAGATTCAAATTGGCAAAAAGCTTGGAGATCATGTATCCATACGAGCAAGGGTTTGAGGACGATGCTTACTTCCAGGTGACGATGAATGGCAATACGAACATCGACTCACTTACCGGATTAAATACAGCTTTTGATCTGAAGCTTTTTGTTACGAAGAAGGGTGCGGACTCCGGGCCCATAAATAACAGCGTGAAAATGTTTCATATCAATGAGATGTATCAAAGTCATAAAGAATATGTGAGGGAGTTGCTTTATAAGAAACAAGCGTACTCCTCGCACTACAAGAATGAATTGTTGCATTTGTTCAAAATGATGAAGTTGACAGAAGCGGATATTCATCTATTTTTGTACGGTAATCGTCTTTCACCCGAGGAGTTACACAAAAAGCCGTTGTCCAAGCTCGCTTACGACGTAATTGTGCGCGAGCAAGAGGGAAGGAAAGTTTGAGAATCTTAGTTGATTGAAAGTGTGAGCAGGTGTCGAATCTGGATTAACCGAAGCGGGCTAGAGGAACTTGCAGAGGCTGCTTGCTTTTGGTTGAGGATTCGAGTGAAATAGTGGCGACGCTAAAAGGCTTTAATCCGATTATGGTGGTCTTCTACGGCTGCATTAGTCCAGTGGCACTGATGGTAATTCACAATTTCTTCTTCCCAATGGTACGTGGTTTTGAGGGACGGTAGCATGGCCAATTCGATCTCCTCGCTCATAACATTGTTCATCGCTGTTTCACAACCGCATAGTTAGAAGAGCAGTCATACCACTCTGTGAAGGCATCTTACCATTTCCATATATCGTGGAAAAAGAGAGAATAGTTGAGCATTGTTCCCAATCGCTTTCTACTTTCTTTACTAAGGGATTCCGCAAGCCGATGGTTGGACCTTAGCTCGGCTTTCGCCGCGGTGTTAGGGTGCACGCTTTCAATCACTTATCCCATGAACGTGGAAGCGATCGACGATGCGAATCTCATTCGGAAAGCATTCGCTAATCCAAGTGTGTGGTACGCCTGGGCTAACTCCATCACCAATGCCTTGGGTTTCAGCAGATAAACTTACTAAAGCAGATAATAAAATATTTTCAGCTAAACGTGATCCAGATACGGGACGCATTATGGATCAGAAGACATCTGGCGGGAAGTTCAAGGGCGTTCGAATAGAAAAGTGATAAGTCTAAGAGAACCGTCAGACCATAAACTGACGGTTCTTTCTATTATGATAACCGGCTTTCCGCATGAATAAAATGGAAAAAAGGAATTATCAAAAGTGGTGTTTACGCACTTTCTCTTAGATATCTCCAATTAATTTTTATGAACTACGCGTTTTTTTGAAATTAACTTGTTATTTTTTGACCAACTCGACGTCTCTGAGAGGTTCAATCAGGGATCTGCACAGACCAAACGAGATTATTTACTTGTTGGTCATAAGGTTTTGCTCTCATCAGAGCCCAAACGTGTTGAAAAACAGAAAAAAGTGCCGTCCTTTGAGCTAAATTTGAATATCTATAGCGATTTAATTCGAAATTGGAAAATTATTTCATGCGGAAAGTCGGATGATAAGATGCGACCTTCCCTCAGATGTTGGCGCGACACAAACATCTCTCGCTTTTGCCGATATGTACATACTAACTATTTTCAGGATAGTAGACTCCAAGCCTTGGCGATTAATCAATTCAAAATTTCGAATAGTTGTATTTGAGTATTCTTCTGATAGAAGAGATGGAAAATATGGAGGAAATGACCGATGAATGTCGAATTTTAGAGAGTAGGTATATAGTCTCAATTTTATTTGTTAGGTGTGATTATTATGGAATGGGCATTGAATTCAAGTTTGCAACATGTCCATGCGTTCTCTTCAGATGCGATAAGGGGCTTATCTTATACATGTCCTAGATGTAGAAAAGAGACATTTTTAAGAAAAGGAAAAAAAAGAATTGCTCATTTTGCACATGTTTCAGGGCAAACTATAAAAGATTGCGAATTATATGTTCCTCCTACGATTTATGCATCAAAAGTTGAGGACAGAATAATAGATAACTTACACGAAAAAACATTGGATTTGTATGTGGAAATAGAAAAGGAAAATTGGTCGCTACATGTAAAAATACCATCCGCAGTTGGGCAATATACGGGTAAGGCATTCCTTAAGATTCCATTTGCATGGGATGGTGAGAGAACAATCCCACTGTCCTCTGTTCGAAGCAATGGAAAGAAAGTAAGAGTTAAATTACAAGCACAAATTTATAATGTAATAGTAAATGGAGAAATAAAAGACGATTGGAAAAAGAAAGTTAATCATTCTGTAAAAGGTTTGGATGAAGATATGATTACTACCTTCTATTTTTCAAAATTAGGAGGGCGAAGGCTACAACTGAACACTCCCCTTCAATGGGGAGAGACCTATGTATTAATTTATGATCATCAGAACATAAAGAATTTTCTTAATTTGCCGCATCGTATTGCCCATCGAAACCTGAAAAAAGTAAATAGTTGGTCTGCTATGATCATAAAGTTACCAACTTCTTCGGATAGCTTTGTTGAGCAATGGATCAGAATTTATTTAAACAAGAGCGTGGTTGCCCCTGTCCCCCAATTACGACTAGTATCACCAGTTTCAAGTGCAGTAGATGATCAAGAAGCGGTAGTGATTTCCCCATCTGATAATGTAATTATTGCTGTAACTGGGGAACAAGGCGCGAAAGCGTGGTCAACAATACATATTTACAAGATAGATGAAATGCAGTTAATACGTCATTTTGGAAATGGCGAGATGCCTATATTGTTATCAATTGGAAATCTTCCAGAGGGAAGAGTGGAGATATGGTTGGATGATGACAGGCAAAGTGCCTTGAGATTAGTATGTCAAAATACAATTCAGGCAGTCCCAAGTATCAGAGGAGTCGTGTTTAAAGGAATATACTCTTCTTCGGGTACAGAAGATACATATAGCTTGCATTCTAAAGATGCCATGATTTTTTTTGAAATGATTCAAGAATATAAGTTTACTCTAACAGATGTCAATCTTCCAAGCAACGTTGCCCTCTTCTTAAAAACACAAGTGAATGAAATTGTTTTTAAGAAGGAAAATCCTATTGAAATTGCTCAAACCCTAAATCAAGTGCTACGTCAAGATGACGATGTCTATCTTGATGCTGGAGGATATGGATCTCTTGCAGTAAAGCCGTTAAAGGAAAGGGAGAATAGCTCAATTTCGATGAGCATGAGTTGGAGAGAGCAAGTGAAATGGATATTACTGAGTTTGCGCACAAAGCATCGGGCAGTAGGAATGATTAGGAATGACATTTTTAATGGAATTGATATAAAAAAATTAAAATACTTGAATCGATCTGATAAAGAAATGTTTCTTAAGGTGTCAAAGATAGAATTTTTTCCTGTTTCAATGTTACCTCAAATAAAGGAGTGTATTAGTGAGTTTTTACGAACTGTATCCATTAAAAAAACTGATAGAGACTAGGTGATGGAGAGAAATGAGTTTAATTGGCTATCCCGAGAATCGAAGAAATGCAATACAGACTTATTCGTTTGATGATTTCAAAACATTTTTGGAGAGTATACCCGCTGGAACTTTATCAAGTGCTATTAAAATACTGCCTAAAAGAAAAGGCTTTCGTGCAGGCAAGGATATAGAAATACGGCTGAGAGTGTATTTTACAAGAATTGAGCGTTGGGATGATAAAGAATGGAGTTTGTTTTTAAAACTATGGATTTTATGGACAGACTCGTATGAACCATTAAAGAGATTGCTGAATTATCAAGATGTAAAAGAATTTAATAGCTTGGTAATTAAGATGATAGAGAATCAAGATGAATTATTAAAAATTTTAAATAAGCTAGTAATTGGGGAATTGGAACAAGATGTTATCAGAGAGTGGATAAAATTTAGTCCATTCAGTATGAATATCGACAGCTTGTGGTTAGTCAATTTAGCACCTACATCATTTACTAAAAAACTACAGGCGCGCTTAGAATTACTAGAGGAGCGAGTGGTGTCAGATGTTAAGCAGAGTGAAGAGAAAATGCAAAACATGGTTAATGGGATTGACGAAAATGTGTTTGCGTTAAGAAAAGAGTTCAAAGAATTTAGTACGATTGCCGTTACATTGCGAGAAGAGACATCCGTTATGGCAAAGAAATCTCAAGATATTGAAGAAAATGTTTTAGAATTGAACGGTGAGATTGAAGTATTAACAAAACGAGAATCTGTTCCTTCAAATACATTTAAACATTTGACGGAACAGATTGGTGTTATAAATAAACAAAGTAACGAGCTAGTTAAACAAATTAATGAAATAGAATTAAAACTATCAAGACATGAGGAATCCTATAAGGGTCTTGATCTGAAAGAACTACTCTCAAATACACTGTGGGATAGAAAAACTACACAGGTGGCAGTGACTACAGAGAAAGTCAATCAACTCACCATAGAAGAGGTTGAATTCAAACTTCCACCAGTTCAACTTGCAAATGGTCAGGAAGCGATGACTCATTTGAAGAAAAACTTGAATAGTTTAGGTATAAAACTGGCTGATGCAAAAGAAATTGCATTTGAAGTATTGGCTGCAGTTCTTACCAATCAAATGATTATGTTTAGCGGATCTATGAGTTTGTTTGCTGCAGAATATTGCGCTGCTAGCCTATGTGGGAGTACTGTGAAGGTTATCAACATCCCATTTGGGCAAATAGATGAGCTAATTTCTGCAGAACAACTTAGGCAATGGCTTGATGAAGCGGAATCTTGTCATCATCCGATAGCAATTATACTTGAAGGGATCAATAGGTCAGCTTTTGAAATCTACGGTTCTAACTTAAGAAAATATATAGCTGAGCAAATAATAGGAAGAGCAAACTGGAATTATCCTATCATATTTATGGCAACCCTGGTTACGGGTCCTTCAGTTTTAAGTTTAAGTAAAGAATATCTGGAAATTGGTCCGGTGTTTAATACGGATTGTATTGGGTGGGGTTACAAAAATATCGAACCCTATGTCAATGGAGTCATTGATCCAAAGTTGCTCTTAAAGACAGATATGGATATAAGTGATTATTTAGAAATAGAGGATCTATTACCCGAAGCTATAATTGAACATGGCAGCATCCTATGGCGTAAAACAATAGCCGCAACGTATAAAATGATGATTCAATTAGATTCCTCTTTTAACTTTTCATCTGTAAATTATGGTTGGTTAATTCCAATAACCTCATTGCATTTCAAGGAACGGGTGGAGCAGTCGTTTGATGAGATTGAGTTAGATGAACGAAGTAAGTCACTTATCAAACATATGGCTATGGAAGATCGATAAATATGGAAGAACCAAAAGTGCTAACCTCAAAAGAATTTATTGAGTTGACAATGTCTCACAAGACTGTTTCATTCCCTGGAGATGATTATTTTCAAAGAGAACTATTTTTAACAGAATACTGGAGGTCCATTCTCTTTGAAATAGCAATTAAAGGTGATTCTTCAAACGACAATATACAACCAGTACACAATCGCAAAATTAAGAATAGGTTAAGCCAACAAGTAGATGCTATATGGCCTGAATTAAAAGAAGCAAATTTAAAAGAGCAAACGGATGTTACTAAACATGTTCGAAAGTGCTTGGAGAAAATTGGTGATACAGTCCACTTGGGAAGTGGATTTTATGTACCTTTGCCACTACGGATGATTGAACTCCCGGAAAGTGAGTACGCAGTCATTGTTGGTGGAACACCTACGACATTAATTCGAAATATGATCCCAAGCGCACGAATTTCAGGATACGGGCGAATAGTTGAGAAGAAAAGAATACCTGACTCAATAAAAACGGATCGGCATTTATGGCAAGATTATTCAAATTGGATAGGATGGAAACCTCGGAACATTAAGAATTGGATGATGTTGCAAATGCGTCAATTGTCTACTTTAGGAAGCCAAAGTATTCAAGGATTTGAAGAATTTGAAGTGTATAATTCTTTGGGGCATAAGGAACGCGGAAATAGGTCTTTCTGGATTGATCAAAGAACAATTCAAGCACAAAAATTATCAGGCATATTGCTTTGTAAAACATTAGACTCAAATAGACGTTATTTCTTGGGAGAACTAAATGAAGGTTATTTGTTGAGGGAATTTACAATCACAGATACTGATACTATTAGATGGTTGATGATAGGATTTCGATTAAATAGTGGACGATCTCCAATAGCCCGCTGGAATGATAGTTTTTTGAAAGTCAACTCTCTGCTCCCACAGGCATTAGAACGTCATATATTAGTTTTCTCGCTAAAACAGAATGCTTTTGAGTACTATGTATGTGAACAAGTTCAGGATCATGTTGAACAGTTCCTGAAATCACACGGATATGAGATTTTGGGTACAAGGAGGAACCACAATGAGTGATGCATACGGTGCATTTGAAGTTTCCAAATCATTGCACAAAACTTTAAGATCTTATCTTGAATCAGCGTATCATATTAAGAATGAAAGTTTAATTAGAGAGAGAAATCTTTTGCTTGACCAATTTGGCCAAATAAGCCAACAACCTTTTATTGAGGCAACTCCGAGTTATGAATTAGGCTCGTCATATGAGAAATTAAGTATTCCTGACGCAGCAAAAAATATTTTATTACAAGTCTCCCAATTGAGCAACCCTAGTGTAGGTGTATTCCCTAGTCCCTATACTCACCAGGCTAGAGCACTTGAAGCTTTTTTAGACGAGGACGAAGATATCATTGTTGCTACAGGGACGGGGTCAGGGAAAACAGAGAGTTTTTTGATGCCAATTCTAGGATCTTTAGCAATAGAGGCTGCTGACCGCCCAAATGTAGCTTCAATGCGCGGCTGCCGGGCAATTCTGTTATATCCAATGAATGCACTGGTCAATGATCAACTCGGAAGAATAAGAAAACTGTTTGGTGATGAGCGAGTTGCAGCTTTATTGAAGCAAGGTCGAGCTAGAAATGTTCAATTTGGATCATACACTTCAAAAACCCCTTATCCAGGGGTACATAAGTCTGCGAAGACTACAGCGCATATTGAGCCTTTATTTGAAAAGTTTTATTTGAAGTATGCGGGGGATGTCAATAAAGTTCGTGAACTTCAAGCCAAAGGGAAGTGGCCTAGTAAGGATCTTATTAAATTCTATGCTAAACATAAGGAACAGAATGAAATATATAGAACAGGCAAGCGTCAAGGGAAGCCTAGAATTATAAGGAATTGGCATGAACGTTTGAAAACACAACCCGATGATAGGGAATTATTGACTAGACATGAAATGCAAACATTATGCCCAGATGTTCTTATTACTAACTATTCGATGTTGGAATACATGCTCATGCGGCCAATTGAGAGGAGTATTTTTCAAGATACAAAAAAATGGCTAGAAGCCGACCACAGAAATAAGTTAATTCTTATTTTAGATGAAGCACATATGTATCGCGGAACTGGTGGAGCCGAAGTTGCTTTTCTAATAAGAAGGTTAATGGCCAGACTAGGAATTGATCGTAATAGAATGAAATGCATACTCACAAGTGCTAGCTTAGGAAAGAGTGAGGCTGATGAGCAAGCTATTATAAATTTTGCTGGTGAACTTACAGGTATCAATGAAAAAACATCACGTAAATTCCAATTGGTTACGGGTAATTTGGAGTTGCGTCATGGAGCACGCAGGGGAATTGCAGAAGAGGCAGTAATTTTGTCACGAATAAATCTTTCCGTAATTCAGAATACATTAGTATACCCGAAGGCTGCGATTAAGGAATTTAATGCTGTAGCAGGCATGCTAGGAATGGATGGTTTTAAAGGCAATGAGGTTAATGAATTTGTTAATCACCTTTTTTATCAACTGTCAGGATGGGGTCCAGTTGAGCAGATGATTAAAGCTTTAAGTGGGAATACTTTACCACTGCATCGTCTATCAACCGAACTCTTCCCTATTCAGGATACAGTGACCGCCCAACAAGCGACTGAAGTTGTTTTGGCATTGGGAGCACTGGCTAAGAGAAAAGTTGATAATAAAGTCTTGTTGCCTACAAGAATGCATCTGTTTTTTAGAGGTATTCCAGGTCTATACGTTTGTACCAACCAGGATTGTGAGGGGAGATTGGATAAAACAGAAAATCAATCAATATTAGGGCGGTTGCATACTGTTCCTATGTTGAACTGTAATTGCAAAAAAAATGCCCGGGTTTATGAATTGCTTACACATCGAGATTGTGGTGCTGCATTTATAGTTGGATACGTGCATGGTGAGAATGGTGACTTTTTACTCCATGAGCCTACAAATATAACTGGAGTAAATGATGAGAATGAAGATCGTCTGTATAAAATTCAACTGTTAGTTGATGGTCAACCTAACGAGCGAGATATTGAAAACAGTGTACCTGCATGGCTAGATATCAGTTCAGGCAAGTTATTTTATAATGAACCTCAGACAACAGAAGGGTTTCTGAAAGTGTATAGACCAATCAGTTCCGGTTCTGGAGATAAGCTGTTTCAACGTTGTCCAATCTGTTTGAAAAAATGGAAAAAGAACAGAAGTAAGATCATGAATCTAGCTACAAAGGGAGAGGCTCCGTTTGCAAACCTTGTTAAGGCTCAATTGTTTAATCAACCAGCACAACGTAGAGAAAACGATGAATTTCCGAATGGCGGAAGAAAAGTTTTGTTGTTCTCTGATGGACGACAGAAAGCAGCTCGCTTAGCGAGAGATATTCCAAGAGAAGTTGAATGGGATACTTTTAGACAAGCAATTGTTTTGGCTGCTGTTCGATATAAAGAAGTATGTAATAGAGAGCCCAAGATAAACGATGCACTCTATATTGCCTTTGTGTCGGTCGTAGCGGAGTTCAATCTCCAGTTTTTTGATCTAGAGGATAGAATAGCATTGCTTAAGCATGTTCGAGATTTTAAAGAAGACTATGATGGATCTTTAGAATTTGCAACAGAGCAGCAATGGGAGTGCAGACCTTCTTCCAGCTACTATAAAGCAGTCCTGCGACAATTGTGTAATAAAGAATATTCGTTAAGGGCTGCGATGGTTGGATATCTTGTACCTACTAATCTAATGGTACAAAAGATAAATAAAGAAGTATCGGTAATTACGGATAAACTAGATGCTTCCCATATAGAAGCTTTAACTAACTATTATATTGAAGATATTTTGGAGGATTTTGCTTTTGAATTAGAGACAAAAATATCTGCTTCTATAAGGCGAAAAGCGGCTGGATACCCGCAAAGTTCATGGACAAGTTCAGGGAAGATTGGAGAAGAACAAAGGTTTATCTTAGAAGAATATTTTAAATGCACTCCAGAAGAAGTAACGAGTATTCAAGAAGTTTTGCGTAAGAGACTGTGTCATAAGGTTGGCGATGCCTATGTTATAGACAGTAATGATGTTGTATTAAAGATTGACATCGATTCAGATTGGTACAAATGCAACTGTTGCACCTTTATATCTCCAGTAAAACTAGAGGATTACTGTGTTAACTGTGGGGACAAGGATGTCATCATTCTTGATCCTGACACCCATGATTATGTGCAGGCACGAAAGGGATTTCTACGCACTCCAGTCGTGCAGTCTATCCGAAATGAAAGTAGCCCTAAATACGTAACTGCTGAAGAGCACACAGCACAGCTATCACATAAAGATGCAGGTGAAATTTTTGCATCGAACGAAATATATGAGTTGCGTTTTCAAGATGTAAAATTGGAACAAGACGAATTAGTAGAAGGTTCGGTAGATGTGCTGAGTTGTACCACTACAATGGAAGTTGGGATTGACATAGGCTCTCTAGTTGCTGTTGGACTAAGAAATGTCCCGCCTCAACGTGAAAATTACCAACAAAGAGCAGGGAGAGCAGGGCGCCGCGGCTCGTCATTGTCAACAGTTATTACTTATGCCGAAGGGGCACCGCACGATAGCTTCTATTTTCAAAATCCAGAGAAAATTGTAGCAGGTTCCCCACGATTACCAATGATTAAAGTAAATAATACTAAGATTGCCAAAAGGCATGTTTTTGCTTATATGTTCCAAACCTTCTTTCATGAAATGATTGATAGAAGCGAAGTGAAAATAGATGAGGATAAGACATTATTTGCTGCTCTTGGTTCTGTCACAGATTTTTTTGGCATGGATTCAGATAATCAATTCAACAAGTTCAAGTTTATCGAATGGATTATACAGGGTATTTATGAGAATCACACTCTTGTTGATCGCATTATCGAGTGGTTGCCAGAAAACATAGCAACTGACAAAATTAAATGCGTGCACGACTTCGTAGAGGAATTGTTGTCAAAAATGGAATTAGTCTTGCCAAATAACGTAAATAAAGACGAGATTAGTGAAGAAGACGATGAAAATGAATTCGATCTCGGCATTAATAGAAATGAACTTCTTAGTTATTTATTTGATGAAGGATTTTTACCGAGTTATGCATTTCCCACGAATCTTTGCAGTTTTCCAATTGAGATAAAGAAAGAGAAAGGAAAAAATAGCTTCAAAATAATTACCAAAGAGTTGCCACAGCAATCTATTGATCAGGCATTGAGTGAATATGCGCCTGGCAGGTTAGTGGTTATTGATAAAACGACGTATCGATCAGGTGGGATTGTAGCAAATACAGCAAGAGCTACGGATATCAATCGAGCAGAAAAGCTATTCCAGGCGAAATCAAACTTTAGAAAATATGTGTCCTGCAGGAGATGTACCTTTGTTCGTGACATAGATGAGGCTGAAAAATTAAGTGAAAGAGATCCATGTCCTGTTTGTGCAGGCACACTTGATTCAGGACAACTTTTAATACCCGAAGTATTTCTACCTGAAAAGGGTGCAGCTATCATAGAAGGTGATGATGAACAAGAACTGACGTATGCTACAACTGCGCAATTCCCTCTTCCGTTATCTGAGGATGATATGGGGGGATGGACAAGGATTGGTGAAAAGTTGATTTCTGTTCAGGCGAAGGATCAATGGCTCGTTACAATTAATAAAGGCAATGATGAGAGTAATGCTGGATTTTATGTATGTGAATTGTGCGGAGCAGCAAAAGTTGTTGATCCTGAAGACAAAAAATCCCCTAACGTTTCTCATGATCGCCCCTATCAAGTAGAACCTACTTATGGCGTTCAAGTGCCGTCTAAATGTCACGGTGTATTTCATAACGTTTTTTTGGGACACGACTTTAAAAGTGATTTGTTGCTATTGCGTTTAAATATTGAAGAACCACTTATTAGTTCAGTAAAACTTAATCTTGACAACCATATCATTAATGACGCTCTGCGGACAGTTTCTGAAGCCTTGTTATTATCTGCTAGTAGAGAATTAGATATCGATCCCGCAGAGTTCAAAGTTGGATTTAGACTTGTGAAATTAAATCCAGATGATCCATTAAGAGCTGATATTTACATGTTTGATTCCTTAGCAGGTGGTGCGGGATATGCAGAACAAGCAGCTCACAAGTTGCCAATGATCCTAAATAAAGCCTTGGATCTATTAGAAAATTGTCATCAAGTGTGTGACCGTTCTTGTACGGATTGTATTCGACATTATCAAAATAGGTACTGGCACCTTCATTTGGATCGTCATTTAGGCGCGAGTTTGTTGAGATACATGGTTCATTCTAAGGTACCCAATATTTTGCATATTGATCGGCAAAAAAAAGTTCTTGAGCCATTGGTTAGAATTTTAGAATTGGAAGGCTACACATGCAAAGATAGTGTGAGTTATAATGGGATTCAGGTGCCGTGGGTGATAAGCTCTCAAAATCGTCAAATCGCTCTTGGTGTAACTCCAAGTCTAATTGATAAAGATCATGTAGAGAAACTCCATCCTCTCACAAGACATTATTCTGAAGCTCAGTTATTATTGATAAATGAATATCTAATAGGAAGAAACTTGTCTTTGGTCTATAAACAGTTTAAAGAGAAAATCGAAAAAAGTTAATTTTGCTTATAAAAATGTTACCTCCGAAAGGTGGGAGGTAACATTTTTATTTTAGGCGGTTAGGTGAGAGTTAATGATTAATAGAAAAACCATATTACAGCCTTCTCTATCTGAAGAAAACTTGAAGACGCTAAATGAAATATTAGAACAGGCTCTAGACATCCCAGAGGGGGAGGAGAGGGCCTATTGGATCACAAATAAAATTTCAGAACAGGATAATGAAAGTCTAGATAGTATTAAGTTCCGAGGCTTATTGCTATTGTTAAGAGATTTATTTCTACAGGGATGGGACTTGAAAATCCAAGACAAAACAGTGAGCATTCATCATCCTGAAACACCAGAGAATATGGAAAAAAAACAGTGGTTTAGAGAGGCATTATTCTATGAAAGAAACAAACAATTAGAAAGCGATTCATTTAAGAAGTTTATATTGAGAATGGAAAGACACAAAAAATATAAGGGAAAAGTTGTGTCTATAAAGAGTTTAACTGCACCTGTTAATCGACTTTTAAGTACGATTCAAGAACAAAAGGCGGATGCAATAAGGCCCTACTTACAAATCGTACAGAGTAGCACAGATCGGGATGAGCATACCGGATATAGGCTTCTAGATATTTGGAGATATTTCCGATTAACATGGACATTACCTCATAAGCCTACACCAGGGAGAAACATTTTTGTGTTAGTGAGAGATTCTGCACAGGAATGTCATCCAGTTATAGGTATTGCTGCTCTTGGCAGCAGTATCGTACAGATAACTTGCCGCGATAACGAAATAGGATGGACCATCGAAAGCTTGCGGGAACGTCTTCAAAACATGGACGAACTTACTGCTCAACAAGTATTAAATGGCTTAAGGCACTCTATTGAAAGATCAATTTTAGAAATTCAGTCACGAGATTTAATAAGTGAAGATATAAATCTTTTGAATGTCAATGAGTATGTAAATGATTTAAATGAGTTTTTGGAAAGTGAAAAAGACAATGTTGCAGTAGCACCGAAAATTACTTCGAATATTAATAATGCTGATTGGGATGATGTTTGTCAAGGTTTGTTTTATAAGAAGAAGCGAGCTAAGACGCTTCTTAAATTATTCAAAGCACAGGACTTTTTCAATCATCTAAATCTAAATGAGCCCCAAGAGTCGTTGCAACGACTCGTACAAACGTCACGAGGGCGATCTGCTTTATCTGTAGCTCTACAGTCGAATAAAAGAGAAAAGGTTGGCGCGAATATGATGGATATCATCGTTTGCGGCGCGGTTCCTCCATACAACTTTTTATTGGGCGGTAAGTTGACTGCATTATTGATGATGAGCCCTCAAATTATCCAAGCTTATGAAGAAAAATATAGAAAGCAGGTGTCAGTAATTGCTTCAGCAATGAAAGGTGAGCCTGTTATCAAACCTGCTCATTTAGTTTTGCTAGGAACAACAAGTCTATACGAGTCCGGTAGTAGTCAATACAACAGATTATATATTCCATCCCATGCTATCAATAGTAGCGAGCCCCCAAATAAAATTGGGTATCAATCATTAGGACTCACTAAAGGTTTTGGTACCGTATATATTTCCGATGAAACAGTTGAATCATTTTCTGAATTAACTACCAAAATACATGGGAGACGTTTAGTGAGTAATACTTTCGGGGAAGGAACTAGCCCTAGAATGCGTTTGATACGGGCAGGGTTAGATGCGCTAGGACTCCCGTCCGAACATTTGCTTAATCATAGTTTTAAAAGAATCGTATATGGCATCAAGTTAGCTGAGAATGCGTATGAGTACTTGCGAGGCGAAGAAGGTAGGCCAGAGTATTACTTATGTCAAAATACTCCAGTTCAGACGACCGAGGAAATTTGTAATTTTTGGAGAGAACGTTGGTTGTCGATGAGAATTGAAAATCACAGCGTAATACAACAATTACATGATTTTAATGTAGACAACTTTTTGTTGGGTAATAAATTTAATGGTAATTAAAGTTTTTAACTGATGCAGGGGATTTCTGAGTCAGCTTTTTTAATAATTCAGTCATCGGTTTGGCGAGTAAAGCTTACTTACTGTTTCTCAGTACTCTATTTAGAAGCCAATTTTTTGTGAAAGAGTTGCTTTCATGCAGGGGTTGCGGCCGGTGTGCCATGAATGTGTTCAGTGAACATCAGCACAATCAGCTTTTTTTATGAAAGCAGCAATCATTTTGGTTAATGTAATTGCCTTTGCCCAAAAAAACGTTGTGTCGTTAAAACGACAACCATCATAAATCTGTGCATCGGTTGCGGGAGGCAAGCTGTTGCCGTTGTACAAGGGAATCTTACATGCGCTTTAGGCTGTAGGGCTCTCGACAATCTGTTGATATCCTTTGCCACATTGCTAGGGAAAACGATGAAGGAAGAGCAGAATGAGCCGCTGTAAGGTACCTTGCCCAATTAGGAAGGCATCGGCTGGATGCCTGGCTATGGTGGTTGGAGTGTCACAGTTCAACATGTTGGCCCGGAAAAAGTGCCCATTGACGGTCAATCGTGTTTTGCTTAAGTGTCCTGTTGTCACAGAGCGCATATCAAACATGGAAATCAGCAGCGACAGTCCGAGTGAGAGGCCATCTTCGATATTAAAAGCGAAGGTGGCCTTTCACTTTCTTGGCAACGACTTTCAATTAAATGAAAGAAAATCCTCATTGACTACGCATTCTCTTAAGCTGTGTCTCTTTGTAACTACTGATTTCGTGTGGTTTGAATACTGACACTTCATATCTCCAGACCAAGCCTTTCACGAAGCATCCGCAAACTTTCGTCTACTGATTGATGAGCAGTATCGATAATAAGCCGTTCTCGATCCCACGCCTCGTATTGTCTATTTTTAACTTCATTCCAAGTCGGGAGAATAAAGCCAGGAATATCTGTTAGACGTGTGCGGACACGATGCCTGTGTTCACGTTCATCAGAGCAAATAACCTCGATTTCAACAAACGGAATCTTGAGAGATTCCACCACGTCCCGCCAAGCTTGGCGCGTGATGCTTATCGGATTGACCGTATCTGCGATGACATCAAGACCTAATCGCAGGTTTTGTTTTGCAAGTTCGTAGCATAAGATGTAGCCTTCCGGCCCGTTCACACGGATTCCGGCAGTACGCATCGCCTGTTCAACTACATCAACTCTGAGATACGTGGTTTGGAGTTCCTTAGCTAAAGCTGCTGATAATGTGGATTTGCCGGTACCCGGCAAGCCGCCAAAGATATATAACATATTGCGCCCTTCCCCTCAAAAATCGAGCTCGCCCTCAAAAAACGGTCTAACCTCTCACCATTCTACCTTTTAAAACAAGATATCCAACAGCTGTAGTCCGCTGCTGCAAGTTTTTTTGGCAAACAGAAGACCGCGAGATGTCCTCGAAAACTTTCCTCAAAAAAGTTTTTTCTCAGACTACCCGATTTTGCCCGAAAAATGAAACGGCTTATAGAGGGACAAAAACTCCTCGCCATCGCTCATTGAAAATTGAATACAAGTTTGTCCGGTACATTCCCCATGCAGCCTCGAAGGAAAGCCAATATGCCAGCGCGCCATGACCATTTTGTTCCTGCCCGTCCGTTCAAGACGCAGGGCAAGATAAGAGCGATTTCGTGATGCATAACGAAATGGTGGTTCCATTTACGGCGATGACCTGTGTGGAGAGATTATGATACTTCCGCCCAGCCACTGCTTATCGCAATGGGGGCGGCCTGCAGCGATCCTGGAGGAAGCGCAAGCTTGCGCTCATGGAGACAGTTCACCGCTGTTCGCCGGATAAATTTTTTCTATGTTTACCTGTAACTTGCCTATCAGTGATCCCTGCTGGGATACGTAAGGATTACTCTTTTTATGAAAATTTCAGATTGCCGTAGGTTTGGAGTCTGCATGGGTACAGACTCGTTGTTATTAGTCCCTGCTGCAACACAAAAAGCAAGAAACTTGATGGAAATGCAACATGCTATTGCCTGTAGATGAAAGTATAACGTTTAAAGTCGAAAATCCAAGAGTTCATCCTATGCGGGTGATCTCTTTTATATAGATAGCTTTGAAAACCGGTGTTTGGATTCCTCGAAACAATTGGTTTCTTCTATTGAAAGGAGACTGGACCACATGGCCAAGGTAATCGCTCTCGCCAATCAGAAAGGTGGCGTGGGCAAAACAACGACAGCGGTTAACCTCGGTATCGGGTTAGCAGCGGAAGGTAACCGGGTACTGCTGCTGGATGCTGATGCACAGGGGAATTTAACGGATTCGCTTGGCTTTCAAGAGCCGGACAACCTCCCCGTATCGCTAGCGACGATGCTGCAAAAATGTATGGCCGAGGAAGCCTACGACCCGCAGGAGGGTATTTTGCAGCATAATGAAGGAATTGACCTGATGCCCGGCAACATTGAACTATCTGCCGTTGAAGTGGCGCTCGTCAATACGATGAGTAGGGAAACGATTATGCGCGCGTATATCGACACCGTAAAGGACCGTTACGATTACATCATGATCGACTGCATGCCCAGCATGGGCATGATGACGATCAATGCTTTGGCAGCGGCAGATAGCGTGATCATTCCTGTTCAGGCGCACTATTTGCCCGCAAAAGGCATGACACAGTTGTTGCAGACGGTTGCTCGTATTCGCCGCCAAATTAACAAAAAGCTGGTGGTGGAGGGTGTGCTGCTTACAATGGTGGACAGCCGCACCAATTTTGCCAAGGATATTTCGTTCATTCTTCGCCGCGATTATGGGGACAAGTTGCGTGTGTTTCAAACGGAAATCCCTCTCTCCATCCGCGCGGCGGAAACCAGTACTCGCGGCAAAAGTATTTATGCGCACGATCCAAACGGACAGGTCGCCAAAGCGTACGCTTCATTAACGAGGGAAGTGCAGGGTATTGACAGCGAAAGAAGATCGGCGCGCCAGCATAAAGCTGACCACAGTCGATGATTTGTTTACAACGGAAGAAACACGGAATTCGACCCAGAAGGAACAGATTAAGGAAATTTCGCTGGCGGAGATCAGTGATTTTCTCGATCATCCTTTTAAAGTAAAGGCGGACGATGCAATGCTGGAGATGACAGAAAGCGTAAAGCAATACGGGGTGCTGGTTCCTGTGCTGGTACGTCCCAAAACAGATGGTGGCTGGGCATCGGCGTAAAAAGGCAAGTGAAATGGCGGGAATGGAGTCTATTCCATGCCTTGTTCGGGAATTGGACGACGACCAGGCGACCATTATTATGGTGGACAGTAACCTGCAGCGAGAGCATGTGTCCCCGAGTGAAAAGGCGTTTGCTTATAGGATGAAGCTAAATGCGATGAAACGTCGGCAGGCAGACCGAGCAAAGAAAATGCTGCCCAAGTTGGGCAGGATATAAATGGTAAATATTCGGTCGAGACTCTGGCGGATCAAGTAGGGCATACTTCCAGTACCATTTCTTCTGTTTTACGCAGTTGCTGCATAAGTTTGCGGACGGCTTCTTTCGTATGCGGAATCGTCCCCCAATAGCGAGGCTCTTGTCTGCCTTCTTCTGCGTAGCAACTGCGATTTTGGATTTAGACACGTCTAGGCCGACGTATTTTGTGGAAATACTCATAGTAGAAACCAACTCCTTTTTGTTTTGTAGCTCTGATTTGGCAACCAATGGTTCACTGACTCTCTGTACAATGCCATTGTTTCCAAATTAACCTACGTAGAAGCAAACTGGGATGTTGGTTTCGTTCATTATAACTATTATCTAATTTTTTCTCATAACACATCATAATCTCGGGTCAGTCTAAAACTTATTTTTTAAAAGCTGACGATTTTCCGATACAAAAACCGCGGCAAATCTGCAACATTAGTCTAATACTTTATTTTTCATTGACACCTCGGCGTATGCCGAGAGGCTATATGAGATACAAGGAGGATGATAAATAAAAAATATTGGAGTGATAGGAAGTGGAGAATGAAATATCGTATGGAGTATTATCCGATATATAACGTCCAAACATGCACTAAGGGACACTGTTTAAAAGACAAATTTGTGGGAATACTTGGAAGCGATGAAACAAATTACGATGTAAAGGTGTGAATGGTGATGGTAGCTACTTCTAGTGAGTTCTATAGTAATGACTTTGCTAGTACAATTATGAGGATAAAGCACACTATTTTCGTACATTTCGAATTTAAAAAAATAATTGACGCTATTTTTGAGTGTCATCAATCCTCAAAAGATGGATGTCCTAATAATCTTTTATTGACTGGGTCCTCAGGAACTGGAAAATCTGCTCTTTTATCATATTACAAAAACGAATATTTGGAGAACTATAAAGGTGATTCAGCTTTTCCAATCCTTTATTTGAAATTACCACTTCAAGCAAAGCCAAGGGAAATTGCTATAAGTCTATTAGAAGAAATGGATGTTAATTACCGTAGTAACCTCTCTTTATCTTCGATTACAAACAAAGTTGCTCAGTCAATTGAACAATCTGGTATTGAATTAATTTTTCTCGATAATACAGAACATCTTTTAGATATTAATACTGGAAGAATTCATAGTGATTCCGTCGAATGGCTTAGAATACTTTTTGAAAATTTACATGCTTCAGTTATTTTATCGGGTTTAGAAATTTCTAATAAATTACTAGTCCATAATGAGGCATTCGCTAGTAGGATTCTATCTAGGCTTACAGTGTCTCCATTCGATCAAGATGAGTATGACCGATTTCTTCGAATGATTGATTCTTGCTTGCCATTTTCTGAGAAGTCATGTCTTACTGAAGAGAAAGTGACTGAAAAATTGTTTCTAGCATCAGGCGGGCTAGCAGGCTACACTAAAGAGATAATAATAAAAGCAACGAGATTGGCTTTTAACGAGGACCGTCTTACAGATTGTCACATACTTAAAGCTTGTAATTTACTTAGTAGTCCGCAAAATTTAATGAAAATAGATTTTGATATGTTCGACGGACAGCTCCCCAAAGGAGTGATAAAAAGAAAGTCTAAGAAAGTATATTAAAAAGTTGAAAATAAATTCCAATAAATGGTAAGTACTAAGTTTGACTTTGATTGTCATAACTTAGTACTTTTTTTTATCCTAACCGTTACCATAATCTGCAGATTGACCTTGGTGTTATTTGGATGCATAAGTTTGCCACATGAAATTGGAAGCATATGCTTTCAAATGCGGCAAACTTATGGGTTAGGTCTCACGAAAGAACAGCCTGTCGATGTGCTGAAAGTGGCGCATCACGGCAGCAAAACCTCGACTATGGAAGAGTGGCTAGCTTATTGGCGGCCGGGCACAGCGGTCATTTCCGTCGGCGCGCAAAACAGCTACGGCCACCCGTCGCCCGCCGTTACGGAGCGGCTGCTGCAGCACGGGGCCAGGGTGCTGCGAACAGACACGATGGGGGAGGTTCAACTGGAAGTGAGAGATGGGGCAATATTCGCCAGAACGAGATTTCAGCAGTAAACGGCGCTTCAGCAGGGCAAAGGGAGGGTACATCTTGTATCTTTTTGGCCCAATTCATATAATGAAAGGGTAAATTTTAGTGCGGATGGGACAAACGTCATAAGAGGTGATCAGCATGTCCGAAATGCGATTGAATGACGGGGCGGATGTGGAGTTGTCGCCGCTCGGAGATAAGGCGGTTCTTGTCCGGTTGGGCGACAGCATTGACCGGCAAACGCACGATAAAGTTCAAGCCTTGAGCTTGCTCCTGAATCGGCAGCCATTTCCAGGCTTGGTCGAGATCGTGCCTGCTTTTGCGACGGTAGCCGTATTCTATGAACCTATGAAGGTGTGCGATCCGCATACGGGAGAGAGCTCGCGGCCCGGGCGCGGCGGCGCACGTTCGCCGTATGAATTGGTGTGCGGCGTGTTGAGGCGGATGGCTGCGAATCTGGACGGACAAGCTGCGGAATCGCCAAGAGTGATTCATATCCCCGTATGCTACGGAGGGGAGCTGGGTCCCGATCTGGCGGATGTCGCCGGGCATAACGGACTCGCCGTGGAGGAAGTGATAGAGATTCATTCCGCACAGGAATATTTGGTGCACATGATCGGGTTTGCTCCTGGATTCCCTTATTTGGGAGGCATGTCCGAACGCATTGCTGCGCCGAGGCGAAGCACGCCGAGATTCATGATTGAAGCGGGAACGGTCGGTATCGGGGGAAAGCAGACGGGCATTTATCCCGTACCGACTCCGGGGGGCTGGCAATTAATCGGCCGGACGCCGGTAGCGCTGTTTCGCCCGAACGACGAGAATCCCAGCCTGCTGCGAGCGGGAGACCGGGTTCGCTTTCAGCCGATCAGCTACGCGGATTTTGTCGAGCGGAAGGAGGGATTGCGATGAGTATCCATATTCTGCTCCCGGGTCTGCTTACTACGATTCAGGATAAAGGGAGATTCGGTTTTCAACAGCAGGGCGTTATTGTCGGCGGGGCGATGGACGGCTTTGCACTGCGGGCTGCGAATCTGGCGGTGGGCAACGAGGAAGGGGCCGCGGCATTGGAAGTTACTTTGCTGGGGCCGAAGCTCAGGTTTGACCGGGAATCGGTCATCGCTATATGCGGCGCAGATTTGTCTCCCGCAATGAACGGGGTGCCTGTCCCCCAGTGGCGCCCCGTTTTTATACAAGCCGGCGGCATACTTGAATTCGGGGCCTGCAAGTCGGGCGTCCGCGCGTACATAGCCGCAGCGGGCGGATTCGACGTGCCTTTGGTGATGCGCAGCCGCAGCACGTATCTTCGGGCCGGACTTGGGGGCTGCGAGGGCCGGGCGTTAAAAGCCGGCGATGTGCTGCATCCGGATCGGCCAACCGATTCGTCTCTTCTTTTGATAAAGCGATTATCAAAAGAAGGTTCTTCGCAGCCTTACCGGGCGGCGGATTGGTGCATAGGCCATGACGTGCGGCCCGCTTACGCGAAAAACCCGGTTGTTCGTTTCGTCCGGGGGAGCGATTACGGGCATTTCACCGAGGAAAGCCGGCACCTTCTGGTCTCGGGCCAGTTTCAAGTGTCCCCGCAATCGGATCGGATGGGTTATCGGCTGGAGGGAATAAAGTTGGGCTTGCAGGAAGCTTTGGAGCCGATTTCCGAAGCCGTCACGGCGGGGACGATTCAGGTGCCGCCCGGCGGAAATCCGATTATTCTTATGGCCGACCGTCAAACGATCGGCGGTTATCCGAAAATAGCGCAAATTGCCGAGGTCGATCTGCCGCTTCTTGCGCAAGTGCAGCCTGGCTCGGCCATTCGATTTTGCGAAATATCCCGGCAGGAGTCCGAGGAGCTTTATATCGGGCAGGAGCTGCAAATCCGGAAATTGTCCAGAGCTATTGAAATCAGGCTGAGGGAGATGTGATAAAAAGATGAGGACTGCGGTCGATTTGAACTGCGACCTAGGAGAAAGCTTCGGAGCTTATACGCTGGGCCGGGATGGAGAGCTGCTGTCGCTTGTTACTTCGGCCAATATTGCGTGCGGGTTTCATGCAGGCGATCCCGGCACGATGAGAACTACAGTGAAACTTGCTCTTGAACGGGGCGTAGCGATAGGGGCGCATCCGGGCTTGCCGGATCTGGTCGGTTTCGGCCGCCGGGAAATGAACATATCTACGCGGGAAGCTTGCGATATGACGGTTTATCAGATCGGCGCCCTGGACGCTTTTGTGAGAGCGGAAGGCGGTACCATGCAGCATGTAAAGCCGCATGGGGCCTTGTACAATATGGCCGCGCGCGACATGAAGCTGGCCGAGGCTATTGCCGAAGCCGTCTATCGGGTCAATCCCGAGCTGATTTTGTTCGGTCTCTCGGGCAGCCGGCTTATCGAGGCGGGGAACAAAATCGGCTTGCGTACCGCCAGCGAGGTTTTTGCCGACAGGACTTACCGGCAGGATGGATCGCTTACACCGCGCAATGAGCCGGAAGCCGTCATTGAAGACCCTGCTCAGGCCATGAAGCAATTGCTGCAAATGGTCAAAGCAGGGAAAGTGACTTCCAGGGAAGGCGCCGGCGTGCCCATTGCTGCCGAGACGGTGTGCGTTCATGGGGACGGCGAACAGGCTTTGCTGTTCGTCCGACAAATCCGCGAGCTGTTGGCGGCGGAAGGCATTGCCCTGAGCGCAGTCGGCGGCAGCCGACACTGACCCCGGGATTCGAGGGGCAAATAAAAGATTGCACATTCAGCCACTTGCCGAAGTGGCTTTTTGCTTTGGACATCGTTGTGGTTACGAAAATGACATTTGTCATATCAGATTGATGATATTCGTGAATTACGCATCGGAGCCATGCGCGGTATGATACATACATGACAACAACAATTACGAGGTGAACATAATGAAATCGATCATTGAATTGGAACATGTCTGTAAAGAGTTCAAAGGAAAGCGGGCTGTCGACAACTTGTCCCTTACTGTCGAGGAAGGCAGCGTAGTGGCGCTGCTCGGACCGAACGGCGCTGGCAAGACGACGACGGTTTCGATGATTCTCGGGCTTTTGCAGCCGACGCAGGGCACGATTCGCCTGCTGAACGGAAATCCGCGGGACCGGGCGGTTCGGGATCGGATGGGTGCGATGCTGCAGGAAGTGAATGTCATCGAAGGGCTGACCGTCGCCGAGACGATCGAGCTGTTCCGGCATTATTATTCCAGGCCGCTGTCGCTGGAAAAGCTGCTGAGCGTCTCGGGTCTGGAATCCGAGCGGAACAAGCGGGCCTCGTCGTTGTCCGGCGGGCAAAAGCGGCGGCTCGGCTTTGCGCTGGCGCTGGCCGGCGATCCGGCCGTGCTCTTTTTGGATGAGCCGACCGTCGGGATGGACATTACTTCGCGGCAGCAATTTTGGGAAACCGTCCGCGAGATGGCAGCCAGAGGAAAGACGATCATATTGACGACCCATTACCTGGAAGAAGCCGACAGCATCGCCGACCGGATCGTCGTCATCAATGGCGGCAAGCTGGTTGCCGACGGAACTCCGGCTGAAATCAAGGCTTCGACGAATCAAAAGACGATCTTTTTTACCGCCGGTCCAAAGCTCGATCCGGAGTCGCTGCAATCCATTCCGATGATTTCGAAGGTGACGTGGAGCGGACGAAAGGTGAAAATTACGAGCCCTGACACGGATCAGGTCATTATTGCGCTCATTCAGCGTCAGTTGGACATCAAAGATATCGAAATTCATACGGGCGGCTTGGAAGATGCCTTCCAGTTTTTGGTTCAAGCCTAAGCGGAAAACGAGTATACCAAAGGAGATGCAAAACATAATGATGAGAGCGATGATTGCCCAATGCAAGGCCGAACTGTTAAGGACGGTTCGCAATAAGCGGTTTTTCGTATTTTCGATGATTATGCCGGCCGTGTTTTATTTCATTTTCTCTTCAACGATAGGGGACAATGTTAATGTAGGCGGAGTCGCGTGGAAAGCTTACTATTTGATGTCGATGACCGTGTTCGGCGTTGTCGGGGCGTGCGTCAACACGCTGAGCATTAAATTCGCCCAGGAAAGAACGCAGGGCTGGGTCAAAATGATCGAGATTACGCCGCTGCCGTCGAGCGCTTACGTGCTATCCAAAATTGTGTCCCAATCGATCATTAATCTGTCCACGATCGTTTTCATGTTTATTTTGGGCGCCGCGTTGAAAGGGGTCGATCTGACGCTGGCGCAGTGGATCGGCTGCGGGCTCTGGATCTGGCTTGGCGCGCTGCCTTTCATGGCTCTGGGAACGCTGATCGGCACGCTGAAAAGCGTAGAGGTTACCCAAGTAGTCGCGCAAATCGTCTTTATGGGCACTTCGCTGCTGGGCGGCTTATGGATGCCGACGCAAAGCATGCCTGCGATACTGCAAAATATTGCTCTCGCTTCGCCGACTTACCGGTTCGGCCAAGGGGCGTGGAACATTATTGCGGGAATCGCTCCCAGTCTGAACGGCATGCTCATTCTTGCGGCGTACCTGATCCTGTTTGTGATATTATCTTCATATATAATCAAAAAGCAGAAAGCGGTCTGAGCATGAATTCTACCGGTTTTTCCCGCAAAAAAACGTTTGAAAGCTTTTGGCTGTTATGGTCTTTGTATTTGATCTTTCCGACTATGACTTTACTGAACAAGCCGGTTCCGCAAATGTGGATCGGCTTCGCTTTGCTGGCCTGTTTTGTCGGTCTGCTGATCATGTCCGTGAGAAACGCCGCGCACAGAATCTTTTATTTGCCGCCGGTTTTTACGATCCTCGTTATATTTTCATTAAACTACAGTCCTTATCTCGTCTATATGTTTTTTTATACCGCGCCGTTGATCGGCATGCTGCCTACGCGGAAGCAATTTATGACCATGTTCGCGTTGATGATAGCGGCAATCGGAGTGACTTGCCTGCTGGCTTTCGGCAAGCAGCACGAAGACGAACTTATGTATTTGCTTCCTTCGCTGCTTGTGCTGCTTGTGCTTCCGTTCGGCATCCGCTCCAGAATGAAGTCGAATGAGCTCAAGGCAAAGCTGAATCTGGCCCATGAGGAAATCACGCGCCTGGCGATGGTCGAGGAAAGGCAGCGCATATCCCGCGATCTTCACGATACGCTGGGGCATACGCTTTCGCTCATTACATTAAAAAGCGAGCTGGCGGAGAAATTAATTCCGACCCAGCCTGCACGTGCCGTTCAAGAGGTCAGGGACATACAATTGACTTCACGCGCGGCGCTCAAGCAGGTCCGCGAGCTTGTATCGGGAATGAACGCCTTGTCGATCGACGAAGAGCTTCGGCAGGCAAGACAAATGTTATCCGCCGCATCCGTGCAGCTCGACACTATCGGAGACGTGAAGCAATGGGACGCTCCTCCTCTGGTTCAAAACATATTGGCGATGTGTCTGAAAGAAGCGATCACCAACGTAGTCAAGCACAGCGGCGCGCGGCGGTGCCGCATCGCTTTTCAGGCCGCCCCCGGATATTGGGAAATGACCGTCGCCGATGACGGCTGCAGCGAGAGCCGTCGCGGAGATCGGCCTCCTTCTTCCGGCCGGGGACTGCTGGGGATTAAGGAGCGGCTGGAATTAATCGAAGGGACGATGTCGTTCCAAATGGATGCGGACAAAGGGACGCAATTGACCGCCAAAGTTCCGCGCATTATTAAGCATCAATGATCCGAAGGGAGCAGAAACAGATGAGAGTTATCGTTGCCGAAGACCAGGGCATGCTTCGCGGTGCGCTGAGCGCACTGCTCGATCTGGAAGCCGACATCGAAGTGGTCGGGCAGGCGGAAAACGGGGAGCAGGCGCTGCAGCTGATTCAAACGGTCGAACCGGATATTTGCATTATGGATATCGAAATGCCGAAGATGACCGGGTTGGATGTTGCCGAAAAATTAAAGGAACTCCGGCATCCTTGCCGCGTCGTCATCTTGACGACGTTTTCCCGCTCCGGATATTTCAGGCGGGCGATGAAGGCCGGCGTACACGGCTTTTTGCTCAAAGACGCCCCTATCGGCGAACTGGGCGAGGCGCTGCGCAAGGTGCATGCGGGCGGGCGCGCCGTCAGTCCCGAGCTGGCGTTGTCGGTTTGGGAAGCCGCCAATCCGCTGTCCGAAAGGGAACGGGAAATATTAAAGCTGATTGCGCAGGGCTTGTCGGCGGGCGAAATGGCCAAGCGGCTGTTTTTGTCAGGGGGCACGATCCGCAATTACGTTTCGGAAATTATGCAAAAGCTGGATGCCAAAAACCGCATCGATGCGATCAGCATCGCCGAAAAAAACGGCTGGCTGGACTAAAATCATTTCATAGGTCCGGTATCTTTGATCGTTGCCTTAACAGCTACGCGAATGTCCGCCTTGGCCAGCTCTGCGCCCCAGTTTTGCGCCACCTTCTCAAATTCGGCAAATGAATTCGCCCGTGCATACAGCCCTAGACCGATCGGATCGATCTTGTGGGCTTGAATTTTTTTAATCAACCGTTCAAACCGCTTTTCCAACTGCTTTGTAATGAGTGCCTCCAGTTTTTTTTCATTTTTTTGCACATCAAAAGGGAGCATTCGTTCCCTGATACCAATGAACATGCGAACTTTAATATCGTAGTGAAACTTGTTCCCGCTGTACGATGTTCGAATGTTCGTTTTGATCCGGCTGGCCTCGAAACCTAATTTATTCGTAGAAAACGGGTCCTGCGGGGGAGCGCCGGGAATGGTCGCCGTCATGTTGACCGGGGTTTTCGCCTCTTTTTGTAGTATTCGCAGCAATTTCGTTTCCGAGGCATTCAACGTGAGCACATATTTTCCTTTGTTGTCCAGCAGCGCCGTACCTTTTAACCGGATTTCTTTTCTTTTGTCCAATGTAATTTCGGACATGCTGGGGGTAAGCCCGGTATCGCTCATTTGCCGGCGCAGCTCCAGCAGAGTCGTGGCTACGGTCTCCGATCTGGCGTTTTTGGTGTCGACCATCCCGCGAAGCAGCATTGGCGTGTACGGCTGGTCTTTCGGATTCAAATAAATAATTTTGGAGACCGGCCCGTCCACAGCGATCATTCTAGGTGTCAGCTGATTTTTCGTATCGCGGAAAAACACATCAAGGAGCGGGAACCAGTCTTCACGCTCGAGGATGCGCTTGCCGATCAGTATCGTCAGCACCTTTTTGCCGACGATAGATCCCGCCGATTTCTCCTCCATTTTGCTTCTCGCCTCGCGAATCGTATCCACTTCGACGCTTCTCTCCTGCGTTTTCTTTTTTGCGCTTTTACTGTATACGGGCGAACTCATATAGAAAATCACATGTTTATCCGGAGTCAGATCGATGCCAAGCGAGAAGTTATTCGTAACATTTTCCAAATCCACGCGATCGCTGCAACCGGTGGCGGCAAGGAGTGCGGCGATAAGCCCGGCACGCAGAAGATGTCTAATCATTGTTCCTCCTCCGGCGAAAGCGATCATACAGCCACAAGTAAAGAAGCATGCACACGGGAAACACATATTCTACGCCCAAGCCGAGCTGGCCAAGCAGGGCATTCAACTTCGTGCTCTGCGGAAAGGTCGGCATGAAGAAATACGTGCCCACGGCGAGCAGCAGCCACAGCGCCCGCAGGTGGTTGGTGTGATCCGATTTTCCGAGCAGCCAGCTCGTGCAGTAGACGATAATGAACATCGGAGGTATCCATGCCATCGTAAAAATGATCAAATAGAAGACGATAAAGATCATTTCGATTCGTTCAACAAACTTGAATTCTATAGTCTTCAGGGCGAAGATCCCAGGTTCGCTGTATTTTGCTATGTCATTCGGGCTGAAATAGACGAAGCAGACGATCGTGACCAGCAGGTAGGCGAGTGTAGCTAACGAATTGGCGATCGTCAAGCCGAGCGCAGCCCTCCTTTTGTTTTGCAAATACGGATAGAAAATAAAGGTAGCCGCAAAACCCAAGAAATAATATATCGTATCCGGTACCGCAGCAATAACGGGCTGCCATCCTTTCTTGAACAAGGGAAACAAATGGAGCCAATGGGCGTTTTTCAGCGGAAGCAGGTAAACGAGCGGTATCCATAAGGTGAGAAGCAGCACGGTTTCGGCGAATCTGCCTGTTATGCGCAGACCGCCGCGCACGACGTTATACGTGGGAATGAGCAGCAAAATCATAATCAAATACTCGGGAGTTTGCGGCAAAAGCCACTCTTTCGTAATCAAAACCGCATACACAATACATGTATAGCTGAAATAGAAGAAGTAAAGCGCAAGCAGAACTGCCCCCGTTCTGCCAGCCCATTTGCCAAAGTAATGCGTCAGCAGGTCAAGCAAAGTCCCGTCGGGATATTTTTTCATCACCTGGACGACAACCAGGCTGGAAACCGTGGTAATGACCCAACAGGCAAAGAGCGTCATCCAGCCGTCTGTGCCCGCCTTCTCGGCCAACACCCGCGGTATGGATATGAAGCCGACGCTGATCACCATGCTCGCTTGGATGCAAATAAATTGCACGAGCGTAATCTCGTTGCGGACGCATTTGTTCATCCCGGATCACCGTCCGAACGACTCGGCTTTTTTCTCCGCGATTGTATCGCCTTTGTTCCGGAAGGGCGTCTTCTCATTAGCCAAAGGGGCAGCCGGACAGCCGTATCTTTCCAATCGGCGGGACGCGCCGGCGCGAACGGATTGGTGTAAGGAGTGCCGAGCGACTCCAGCGAAATCAGATGGCTGATCATCGTCAGCATTCCGATCAAGATGCCGACGAGGCCGAACATGGAAGCTGCGATCATCATTCCGAAGCGGGTAAGCCGGATGGCGGCGACCATATCGTAGTTGGGCAAAATGAACGATGCAATAGCCGTGAAAGCGACGACAATCACCATGACACTGCTGATTAGCCCTGCCTGTACGATGGCCTGCCCGATGACGATGCCGCCGACGATGCCGACCGTTTGCCCGACCGGCGCAGGGAGGCGGACTCCCGCCTCGCGGATCATTTCGAGGGTGAGCTCCATCAGAACGGCTTCAAAGAACGGCGGAAAGGGAACCCGGCCCCTGTATTCGCCGATCGACAGCAGCAGTTTAACTGGAATGATCTCAAAATTATAGGAAATAACGGAAATATAAAAGGCCGGCAAAAGAATCGCAACGAAAAAAGCGAACATCCGCAGCAGCCGAATAAAAGTGGCGATCGACCAGCGCGTGCTGTAGTCGTCAACGGTCTGAAAGAACGACATAAAAACGACGGGCGCAATGAGCACGCTTGGAGAACGGTCCAGCACAACGGCGAATCTGCCCTGCAAAATTTGCGAAGCGGCGGAATCCGGCCTTTCCGTTGTAATAAATTGCGGGAACAGAGAACGGGGATTGTCTTCGATCATCTCGGCCAGCTCGCCGGTGGTGATCACAGTGTCTACATCCAGATTTTGTAGACGGCTCTCCAGCACTTGCAAAACTTCCGGATTTGCGACATCGGCCAAATATAAAATCGATGCGGAAGTTTGCCCTCGTTGTCCTACCGTCAGTTCCTTTATTTTCAATTCCCGGTCCGGAATGTAGCGGCGGATTAATGCGATGTTTTGCATGCCTGTCTCCACAAAACCTTGGTGGGCTCCGGACAGGGAAGCCTCAAGCTGCGGATCGACAATCGCGCGCTGCGGCCATCCCTGCGTATCCAAGGCATAGGCTTCGGTCCGCCCGTCGACAAAAAGCACGCTTTTGCCGTGAAAAATGGCCGCCTGCACATGCGACCATACGGAGAGGGACTGGACTTGTCCGACCAAGGTCGTAAAATCGCTGTTTGCGACGCCCGTTTCATGTTGAAGCGGCTGAAGCACATTGTTATTGATCGAGCTTTTGTCCACGAGCCCATTCAGATAAACGAGCGCTGCCGCCTCACCGGTCTGTCTGATCGTAAGCCGGCGGATATTCAGGTCCGGCGTCTTCGTGAACAAGGTTTGTATGTCCGCAATATGCTGCGACAATGACGCGGTCAAGTGTTCGTTCAAGAGCGGACTGCACTGCTTTTTGGCCGAGCGGTACTTTGTGCTTCCGAACCAACTGGTAAATTGCATCGATCGTCACCTCGCCAAAGCATCATGCTGGAATCTCTGCCATACGCAGCAACAGCCGCACAGGCAGTTGATCGTATTTTTACCGTTTATAGAAAATTCTAACCGCGTTTTCTCGGTACTACATAAACATAGTACTATGCCTTCTGCAGGAATTCCTTACAATGGAAGTAATTCTAGTCTATAATAATCGGGAGGAGCTGCGTGTTTCCATGAATTCTCTTTAACCTAATTCCGCTTTGCCTCGTCTAATATACGGATCAAGGATATTTTTTTGTTTTTTGCGCTATTTTTGTTATTTCGATAGTGACTTTTGGTAAAATGTTTTTTATTCTATAGATTGCAACCTTCTGAGCTAAGCATACGTCTGTAAGGTTGCAAGAGGGAGGGATCCCAGTGGTAGCACCCGAACTGGTAAGAAACGCTCAAGCCGGTGACCGTGATGCTCTCATAACCCTATTGCGAGAAATTGAATCTCACGTCTATCGAACCGCTTACTATATTCTTGGCAATGAACAGGATGCGCTCGACGCTTCGCAGGAGGCGTTGATCCGAATTTATACCAAAATTCATTCATACGAGGAAAAAGCGTTATTCAAGACGTGGGTACAGCGGATTGTGACCAACATCTGCATAGATAAATTCCGCAAAGCGAAGCCTACGGTATCCATTGATGAGCATGAGATGATTTTTACAGCAGAGCACAATGTAGAACAGGAAATTTTAACCGGTTATTTGGCAAAAGATATTCGAGAAGCGATTGACAAGCTTCCCGAGCACCATCGATCTGTAGTTGTGCTTCGCTATTTGCAAGACTTTTCGTATCATGAGATTGCAGAATCGTTGAACTTGCCGCTGAATACGGTGAAGTCTTATTTGTTTCGAGCCAGGCAGCAACTGCAAACTTTACTCCAAGATTATCAGAAAGGAGGTGTTCGGGGATGAATTGTCAAGAGGTGATGGAGCTTATGCAAAGACATCTGGATGGAGATTTGAATGCTCAGGAGGAAGAGGAGCTGCATGTCCACCTGATGCATTGTTTGGAATGCGCGGAAATGTTCGAACGGCTGCGAAGTTTGTCCGATGAGCTGACCCAGCTGCCCAAGGTGCTTCCGCCCTACAGCCTGGTTGATGCCATACTGCCGCAGTTGAACGAAATACGGTTGCAGGCAGAAGCTCCCATTGCCGATACAACAATGGTTGCCGTTCAGCCGGCAAGCCATTCATCCGTTTCCGGGCACCCTCAACGACAACCTCGGAGACGCGCGTTCGGATCGCAAATTTCATGGAAGTTGGCTGGCGGTATCGTCGCTGCCGGTTTAATTATCGGATTTTTTGTTTTCCAGACAGGCAAGCCTTCATATGACCAGGCGGACGCGCTTCTTCAGCCGCAGGCCAAGAAGGAGTCGAAATCCACAGCAGCGCAAACAGCCGCATCGGCGGATAACAGCGCCGGCGCCGGCGGTGAAGCAAAGCGGAACGTGTTGTCCGTTCCAGAGCCGACCGCTTCCATATTTCCGGCACAGCAGGAGTCTAAAGCTTTCGGGCCGACAAGTACCCCGGGTGCGGTGAGTGCGGGCAGTGCCGCCAAGCTGGAGCCGCCGGCTATGCTCGATCAGCGTTCGGATTCCAAAGACGATAAAGCTTCGGCTGCATCTTCCAAAATGGGACCGATAGCGACCGATCCCGAGCCTTTGGGCCATCAGGCTGCGCCCGCTTCTTCGCCAAGCAGTAAGCAGCCGCCTGCCGCAAATCAGACGCCGGCTGCTTCGCAGGAGTCCGCCGCTGCTGACCGGGCGCCGGTGCCGACGGAGACGCCCCAGGCCGCAAACAAGCTGAAAACGGAGGGTCCTTCATCTTCCCCTGCTCCTACGTCTTCAGAGCCGCCGGCAGATCCGAATGTAAGCAATCAGGCCGGAATGCGCGGATTTCTGATGGCCGAACCGCAAGCTTTCAAATCTGTCACGGGAACGTATGAGGCTGTCGTGAAAGATCAGCAGGTTGTCGTTCGGGACGCTGCGTCCAAGGAAACCGTCTTTACGTCCAAACAAAAATGGCCGTCGTCGGATGAAATTGTTTTCGTTGAATGGTCCAAAGACAACAAGCTTACGTATCAGGTGTCCACGGGCGACGGGAAGACGCAGACGTTCGTCATCGACGTTTCGGCCAAATCGGAGAAATCCAAATAATTTTTTTAACACGATGCACCAAACGTTAACGTTCAGCGTATTTTATCGTAAAGAGAGTTTAAGAGAGCGAACCTCGGGTTCGGTCACTCGGCCAAAGGTTTCTAGAGCCTTTGCGCCGGTGTTTAAATAGATGCTGTTTCCGGGAGAAGGAGACTGCTTCCGGTACAAATTCTTCCTGTTGCTCGGCAAAGGGATTGCGTCAACATCTTCGGATTTTGACGCAATCCCTTTGTTGTTGGTAAGATAGTCAAGAGGTGGATGCACATGGATGCGAAAAAGGCGTTGAAAGAAATTCAAGCAGGCCGCACCGCGCCGGTTTATTTATGCTACGGACCTGAGAAATATAGAATGCGCGAGTTTATTCAATATCTGTCGGACGCGCTGATTGAGCCCGAGCACAGGGAATTTGCCGTAAGCAAATTCGACCTCGGGGAAACCGGTTTGTCTTCCGTGCTGGAAGATGCCGAGACGCTGCCGTTTATGGTGCCCAAGAAGCTGATTATCGCAACCAATGCGGTATTTTTCACCGGGGCCAGAGACAACAGCAAGGCGGAGCACAACCTGGAACGTTTGATCGAATATTTAAAGTCGCCTGTCGACCATTCCGTCATCGTGTTTACCGTAGACGCGGACAAGCTGGATGAGCGCAAAAAAGTGGTCAAATCGCTGAAGGAGCGCGATGCGGCGATTCCTTTCTTGTCGCTGACCGCGGAAGAGCTGCAGCAGTGGGTAGTAAGGCAGGCCCAGAAGCTGGGCTTTTCGTTCGCGTCCGGCGCAGCCGACCAGCTGATTTTGTATACCGGCGGTAATCTCCAGGCGCTGTCTGCCGAAATCGAGAAAATATATTTATACATCGGCTCCGGAGGCACGGCGACCGGGGAGACGATCGATCAGCTTGTCGCCCGCAGCACCGAGCAGAACGTATTTATTTTGATCGAAGATATCGTACAGCTCCGGCTGGAACGCGCCTTTGTCATTCTTGAAGAGCTGCTCAAGCAGCGTGAAGAGCCGATCAAAATCGCCGCGCTTATTGCCAGGCAGTTCCGGATTATGCTGCAGGTAAAAGAGCTTGGCAAGCAGGGATATTCCCAGCAGCAGATGGCTTCCCAAGTCGGTCTGCATCCGTATGCGGTAAAAATCGCGGAAGGCCAGGCGAGAAAATACGAGACGGACAAGCTTTGTCTCATTTTATCGCAGCTCGCCGACCTCGATTTTCAAATGAAGAGCGGCCGCATCGACAAGGTGCTCGGTTTGGAAATGTTTTTGCTCCGCCTGGCGGCGTGAGCGGCTGACAACAAAAAAGTCCAGTTCCCGCGAGGGAAACTGGACTTTTGCTTGTATGTGCTGGGATTACGCTTGAGCCGAAAGAGCGTTCAGCTTTTTAGCCAGACGGGACTTCTTGCGGTTAGCGGCATTTTTATGGATTAAACCTTTAGAAGCTGCTTTGTCCAATTTCTTAGAAGCATTGATCAGCGCTTCTTTGGCAGTTTCTACATTATTGCTAGCAGCAGTGGTTTCGAAAGCTTTCACAGCGGTGCGCAGAGCGGACCTTTGGGAAGCGTTGCGAAGACGGCGCTTTTCGCTAACTTTTACTCGTTTGATAGCGGATTTAATGTTTGGCATGAAATTCACCTCCTACTTCACAAAACACGTTCAACGATACATTTTCATGTTTGCTGACAACTTTAAGTATTCTACCATGCTAAATCTGAAAATGCAATAGCTGGTATTGTTCAATGAGCTTTCTTTTTTGCATAACGGCCGCGTCTTCGTCGCACAATAATTTTACTTGCCGACAGAGAAGAGGGAGAGCATTCACTATGGACTTAAACATTTACTCATCGCATACCGACCTGGCTCTGGACGCCAGAGACATGGCGCAAGCAGCGCGACAGGGGCAAAATATTCCGGGCATTGAAACGGAGTCCGAACGGGAGAACGGAATCAGAGTGACGAAGATTCACGTCATGGACGAGCAGGGCTCGCAAGCGCTCGGCAAACTTCCCGGTCATTACATAACGATCGAAGTGCCTGCGCTGCGGCAAAAGGACAGCGATCTTCAGGACCGGGTTGCGACCAAGTTCGCCCAGGAATTCGAGCGCTTCCTGAAAGATATCGGGATCGCTGCGGACGCCAAAGCGCTGATCATCGGTCTCGGCAACTGGAATGTTACGCCCGATGCGCTGGGGCCGCTCGTTGTGGAGAATGTGATGGTGACCCGCCATTATTTTGAGCTTTACCCGAACGACGTAACGCCCGGCTACCGGGCTGTGAGCGCCGTGGCCCCCGGCGTACTTGGCACTACGGGCATTGAAAGCGGCGATATCGTACAGGGAATTGTCGACAGATCCCGTCCGGACGTCATTATCGCCATCGATGCGCTCGCTTCGCGGTCGCTGGAGCGGGTGAATACGACGATCCAGATCGCCGACACCGGCATACATCCGGGTTCGGGCATCGGGAATAAGCGCAAAGGGCTGACGAAAGAGGTGCTGGGCGTTCCCGTAATCGCGATCGGCGTGCCGACCGTCGTCTACGCTTCGACGATCGTGAACAACACCTTCGATATGATGCGCAAACACTTTGGCGAGCGGACGAGCAACACCGGGCAAATTCTCGGGCTGCTCGACGGGATGCAGGAGGAAGAGAGACTGATGCTCGTCAGAGAGGTGCTCAATCCGGTCGGTCACGACCTGCTCGTAACGCCAAAGGAGATCGACGAGTTCATCGAGGACATCGCCAACATCATCGCCAGCGGCCTTAACGCCGCGCTGCACGACGCGGTCAGCGCCGAGAACGTCTCGGCTTACACGCATTAAAGGCATATGCTTTTTTACGGGAGCTCCTGAACAGGGGTTCTTTCTATTTTGTCTATCAAAAATTTTCTATCGTCTCGGGTTCTACGCGGGCAGGCCTGTTTCATAGATTAAAGTAAGATAGATTAGGAGGAATCGCTGTGATGAAATGGACATCCGCCACACTCAATCTTAGCCGCATCCGTAAAACGTACCAGAGCGCCAACACGCTGGGGAGAACTTTTTTCCTGCTCGGCCTGGCCACCCTAGCCATTTTCGTTCTCATAGGGCTCGGAAGCTACCTGCAATCGCGGGTGATGACCGCCTCCCCCGTCTCATCCATGAAAGGACTTGCCGCATCGGTTACCAATCAGTTTTTTATCGACATGCTGGGCATGGAAGTGCCGCATCTGAACAAAAACAACAAAAAATTTACGTTTTCCCAACATAACGTATTCAATTTCGCTTTTCGCCTCGTGACCGATATTAATCCGCATGATCCGAAAAGCTTGATGGCCCGCGAGCTGCCGGGCATGGATACGGACAGAACGACGGTGCTGGTCGCGGGCAGCGCGGCCAATCCCAGCGAGCCGTTCCATGCGAACCCGCCTGCCGATGTTTTTGCAAAGGCAGAACAGACGTCGCTTCCCGCCGCCCCTGATGCGTCAACGGCTCCAAGCCCTATGCCGACTGCAGTTTCCGGTGCCACGCCGCCGAAATTGGCAGGCAAAAATGTCGCTTTTGTTTATCAAACGCACAGCAACGAATCGTTCCTGCCCGAGCTCAAGGGCATTACAGACCCTGACGAAGCCTACAGCGACAAGATCGGCGTCATTAACGTCGGCAGTCGGCTGGCGCAAAACCTGGAAAAAGACGGCATCGGCGCGGTCCACTCGGATACCGTTTATCCGAACACGGTGAAAGGTTTCAAGTACCCGTACTCTTATAAATATTCGCTGAAAACGCTGCAGGAAGCAGCGGCCGCGCATCCGGACCTGCAATATTTTTTCGACATTCACCGCGACTCGGCCGTCCGCAAAAATACGACGGTCACGATCGACGGGAAAGACTACGCTCAGGTTTACTTTATTATCGGCGGCAAAAACCCGGAATGGAAAAAGAACGAAGAGTTCGCAAACGCTATCCATCAGGCGCTGGAATCGAAGCATCCGGGAATATCGAAGGGCATCCATGCGAAGGAAGCCAACGAAGGCAACGGCCTGTACAACCAGAACTTCTCGCCGAGCAGCATCCTGATCGAGGTCGGCGGACCTTACAATACGCTTGAAGAGTGCTACCGGACAACCGACTGGCTGGCGGGCGCCATATCGGAAGTCATTCTGAACGCGAAAAAAGTGGACGCCCCGGCGCCGAAACCATTATGAGCCGCTTGGGCCGGAGGGAAGGGGACGATGAGGATGAAACATTTTTACCTGAAAGTGGCGCTGCTGGGACTGCTGCTGTTGTTCTGCATCTTGTTCGGGGTTAGCCTGGCCACCAACGGCGTCGAACAGATCCAGGGGCCGCTGACGCTCGCCACGGCAAACGTGCAGGAGGCCGCGGCCAAGCCGAAGGAGAAGGCGGCCGTTCCTTCGCCAAGTCCAGCCCCGGCCAAGGCGGACAGCGGCGCGAAAGCGAAAACGTCGGCCGCCAACGCCAAGGAAAGCCCGGCGAAGGACAAGGAGCAGGCCGATCCCGTCGCCGACCACGACAACGCGCTGAACCGCGTCGGCAACAAGCTCGGCGACCTGCTGCAAATCACCGCCCACCACGGGATCAAGGCGTTCGTTTCGCTATTCGACGGCGTGCTCGGCAAAGGGGAAGGGAAACAAAGCTGAAGTGGCTTCGCACCGCGTGCAGCTAGCTCCCAGCGCGTGGTGTTGCGCTGCATGACGGCGGGTAGGCCGACCGCTNGTGCTCGGCAAAGGGGAAGGGAAACAAAGCTGAAGTGGCTTCGCACCGCGTGCAGCTAGCTCCCAGCGCGTGGTGTTGCGCTGCATGACGGCGGGTAGGCCGACCGCTCCGCCGTCATCCCGCGGCCGGGCCGTCCGCAAAAACCTGCGATGCGTGCAAACCTGTGGTGTGTGCAAAACCTGTGATGCGTGCCGAACCTGTGGTATGTGCAAAACCTGGGATGTGTGCCGAACCTGTGGTATGTACAGAACCTGGGAACCTATGGTATGTGTAAAACCTGCGATGTGTGCGGAACCTATGGTATGTGTAAAACCTGCGATGTGTGCGGAACCTGTGGTATGTGCAAAACTTGCGATGTGTGCCGAACCTGTGGTATGTGTAAAACCTGCGATGTGTGCGGAACCTGTGGTATGTGCAAAACCTGCAATGTGTGCGGAACCTGTGGTATGTGCAAAACCTGTGAAAATCAGGCTGCTCCCGAACTCCATACGCCAGAGTCCAGTTGTACAATCTGCCTGGTTGCGCGAAGAAAACCTGCAAAAGTACAGTTTTTGCTCGGTTGATACGCTGGAGACGAAAAATTCCTGCGAAAGTGCAGGCTTTTTGCCAAGAACATGGGCTCAGATTCATTTTCGTTGAAAATTCCTGCACAATTGCAGGCTTTTCACCAAAATGAAATACTTTTACAGAAAAAAACTGCACTTTCGCAGGTTTTCTCCCTGCCAAGCCACCCGTATCCCCATTTCAGCACCGCAACCCGTGCAAGAGAGGCGTGGGTTGGGAAGAGCGTTAACTCGCCACTTTATCAACAATCTACGTGTTTATACAGATGAGCTCTTTCTAATGTGCATTATTTCAAAAATATGGAAAATGCAGATTTTGGCTAGCAGATAATGCTTGTTAGGAAAAATTCCTGTAAATCTACAGTTTTTTCAGTTAACATGCTGCTCTCGACTCCCACTGACGGATAGTTCCCGCACAATCGCAGGCTCTTCTCAAAAACGGGCTATTTCCTGGGCAAAAGTCTGTACAATCGGGTACAATCGCAGGTTTTCTACATGATGGCGGGATACACACGCACGATGCCGGAGGTACTGACGCAGGTTAGCGGCGGTGTGCACACATGCTACCATCGATGTTCACGCATGCCGATGAAACACACTCATGTGCCCGACAATACGTACGCAAGCAACTGTTTATGCTCACGCACGATGTAGGCGATACGCGGGCGGCAGGCTCCGAAAGGCGGAGTTTTTCCGCAGTATTCTAGCAGCACATTGCTGTACATTCCCACAACTGCTATAATGAAAATTATTTGCATGTTGGGGGTTAGTCGTAAGAATGACGGACATTCGGGCCAGACAAAAGAAAATTCGCAACTTTTCGATCATTGCACATATCGACCATGGAAAGTCGACGCTTGCCGACCGGATATTGGAATATACAGGCGCGCTCTCCTCGAGGGAAATGCAGGAGCAGGTGCTCGACCAGATGGATCTGGAGCGGGAACGCGGCATTACGATCAAGCTGCAGGCGGTGCGGCTCAGCTACCGCGCGGATGACGGCGAGGAATATATCCTTAACCTGATCGATACGCCGGGACACGTCGATTTTACATACGAGGTGTCCCGTAGTTTGGCGGCCTGCGAAGGGGCGCTGCTTGTCGTGGACGCCGCGCAGGGCATCGAAGCGCAAACGCTCGCCAACGTGTATCTGGCGCTCGACAACAATCTCGAAATCTTGCCTGTTATTAATAAAATCGATTTGCCAAGCGCCGATCCGGAAAAAGTGAAGCAGGAAATCGAGGACGTGATCGGACTTGACGCCAGCGAAGCGGTGCTCGCCTCCGCGAAAGCCGGTATCGGCATCAAGGAAATTCTCGAGCAGGTGTGCCAAAAAGTTCCGGCTCCGCAGGGCGACCCGGACAATCCGCTGAAGGCGCTGATTTTCGACTCGCATTACGATGCCTACAAAGGCGTAATCGTGTACGTGAGGGTTGTGGACGGCTCGATCAGGGCCGGTTCCAAAATCAAGATGATGGCGACGAACAAAACGTTCGAGGTCATCGAGGTAGGCGCGTTCAAGCCGCGCATGTCCATCGTCGACTCGCTCGACGTGGGCGACGTAGGCTTTATCGTAGCCGGCATCAAAAACGTAGGCGACACGCGCGTCGGGGATACCGTGACGGAAGCGGGCCGGCCTGCGCTCGAGCCGCTGCCGGGTTATCGCCGCATCAACCCGATGGTCTTTTGCGGATTGTATCCGATCGAAACGTCGGATTACAACGATCTGCGCGAGGCGCTGCAAAAGCTGGAGCTGAACGACGCTTCGCTGCGCTTCGAGCCGGAAACATCCTCGGCGCTCGGATTCGGCTTCCGCTGCGGCTTTCTGGGCCTGCTGCACATGGAAATTATCCAGGAGCGGATCGAGCGGGAATTCAACATTCCGCTCATTACGACCGCGCCGAGCGTAATTTACCGCATCACGCTGACCAACGGCGAAGTGATGGACATCGACAACCCGTCCAACTACCCGGATCAGCAGCGCATCGACTTCGTCGAGGAGCCTTACGTGAAAGCTTCCGTCATCGTTCCCAATGATTATGTCGGAACCATTATGGAGCTTTGCCAGGGCAAGCGCGGCGAATACCTGAACATGGAATATTTGGATGCCAACCGCGTCACGTTGACCTATGACATCCCGCTGTCGGAAATCGTCTACGATTTCTTCGACCAGCTGAAATCCAGAACGAAAGGCTATGCGTCGTTCGACTACGAGCTCACCGGCTACAAAAAATCCAGTCTTGTGAAGATGGACATTTTGCTGAACGGCGAGCAGGTTGACGCGCTATCCTTTATCGTGCATCGCGACGGCGCCTACAACCGCGGCAAAATCATCTGCGACAAGCTCAAGGAGCTGATCCCGCGACAAATGTTCGAGGTGCCGATTCAAGCGGCGATCGGACAAAAAATTGTCGCCCGCGAAACCGTGAAGGCGATGCGCAAAAACGTTCTCGCCAAATGTTACGGCGGCGACATTTCCCGGAAAAGAAAGCTGCTGGAGAAGCAGAAGGAAGGGAAAAAGCGCATGAAGCAGGTCGGCAGCGTCGAAGTGCCGCAGGAAGCGTTCATGGCCGTATTGAAAATCGACGAGTAAAAGATGATAAGCCGGGGACAGCTGCGAACTGTCCCTTGGCTTTTTTCGCAAAGAAAAGAAAGGAACGGTTGCGATGCAAGTCATTCAAAAAGCCCAAGCGGCCCCGGCGGCCGTTTATATTCATATCCCTTTTTGCACGAACAAATGCCATTATTGCGACTTCAATTCTTATGTGCTGAAAGGCCAGCCGGTCATGGAGTATCTCGACGCCCTGGAGCGGGAGATGGAGCAGACGGTGCAGCGGCAGCCGATCGGCAGGGTAGAGACGATTTTCGTCGGCGGGGGCACTCCGACCGTCCTGCTGCCCGATCAGATGGAACGTTTTCTGCGCATGGTGCGCACTTATTTTCCCGCAGACAGCGGCGAGGTCGAGTTCACGATGGAAGCGAACCCCGGCACGACGGACGAAGACAAGCTGGCTGTCATGAAAGAAGGCGGCGTCAACCGCATCAGCTTCGGCGTGCAGTCCTTCAACAACGATCTGCTCGCGGCAATCGGGCGGATTCATAATACGGACGACGTCTACCGCAGCCTGGACAACGCGAAAAAGCTGGGCTTCCGCAATTTGTCCATCGACCTGATGTTCGGCTTGCCGAAGCAAACGGTGGAGATCATGCAGGCAACGCTAAAAGAGGCGCTGGCGCTAAATTTGCAGCACTATTCGATCTACAGCCTCAAAGTGGAGGAAAATACATTGTTCCACACGCTGTACCACAAAAATCAGCTTCCGCTGCCGAGCGAAGAGGAAGAAGTGGACATGTACTTGCTGATTATGCAAACATTGACGGAGGCCGGTTACGGACAGTACGAGATCAGCAATTTTGCCAAGCCGGGCTACGAAAGCAAGCACAATTCAATGTACTGGCGCAACCGCAGCTATTACGGTCTCGGTGCAGGCGCGCACGGATATATGAACGGGCAAAGGCACGTCAATGTGAAAGGCATCCAGCCTTACATCGACGCAACCCGAACGGGCCTGCCGATTATGGAACAGTTCGAGGTGACGCGGCAGGAAGCGATGGAAGACTTCATGATGGTCGGACTCCGCATGATGGAGGGTGTAACAAACACCGATTTCACCAGCCAGTTCGGCGTGACGATCGAATCCGAGTTCGGCCCGACGCTGGATAAATGGCTCCAGCGCAAACTGCTGGAACAAACGGCAGACGGATACCGCCTGTCAAAGGAAGGCATCCTGCTGGGCAATGAGGTTTTTGGCTCTTTCTTGTCGTAGCAGTGGGTACGGGGGAAGCGCGTCACGCCGCCAGGCGCTAAGACCGCTTCCCTCATCACTCTAGCTGAAAGCGTGTACCTGAAAGGTACGAAAGCGATCCAACCGCTCCCGAAGCTCACAAACGCAGACGTTCCTCTTTCCCGCAAATCGCCGTCGTCCAGGGGACGGAACCCCTGGGGTCTCCCTTTCAGGGAGATTTAGAGGGTGCCTTGCCTAGATTTAGAGGGTAAAAAAAGTCTTGTGCAAATATACGAATTACTGTATATTTATACATAAATCCACGGGCGCTCCGCGGTGCAGCCGCTTCCTCGCGCCGGCGTGGGTTTTATGTATTTTTCGTGTGTGAATGGTGGGATATAGGATGACGACGACAGTTACGGTGAGAAAAGCTTCTATAGAGGATATAGAAAAGCTTTACGATATTATACAAGGGTATGCGAAGCAGGGAATCATGCTCCCAAGAACGAGGCAGATGCTTGAAGAACAGATCGAGACGTTCGTCGTGGCGGAATTTGACGGCAAGCTGATCGGCTGCGGCTCCTTGACCAGACTAGGCCCCGATCTGGTGGAGATTCGCTCGCTCGGCATTACGCAAGGTTACAAGGGACAAGGCATCGGCGGCAAATTGGTCGATTTTCTCGTAGAAGAGGCGCGGAACCAGCACATCGTAAAAGTGATGGCTTTGACCTACGAGGTCGCTTTTTTTCAAAAAAACGGCTTTACCGTCGTGCCAAAGGAAATTTTTCCGGAGAAGGTATGGAAGGATTGCATTCATTGCAAAAAGCAGTACTGCTGCGATGAAATCGCCGTGCTGAAACGATTGGATTGACTTGACAACAGACCTTAGGGTCTGTTATTTTTGTATTAGGATTTAGCACTCACTCAGCAAGAGTGCTAACGACATCGAGAGTGCGATTAGCAGGGAGGGGTTTGGATGTTATCTGAGCGTCAACGAATGATTTTGAGTACGATCATTGATGATTATGTTCGCTCGGCAGAGCCGATCGGATCGCGGAGCATTTCCAAGCGGGGGAACGTCGGGTTCAGTCCGGCTACGATCCGCAATGAAATGTCGGATCTGGAGGAAATGGGCTTTTTGGAGCAGCCTCATACATCGGCAGGACGTATTCCCTCTCACAAAGGCTATCGCTACTATGTCGACCATCTGCTTCAGCAAGGTACGCTGAACGCGCATGAGCTTGATGCGATGAAGCTGGTATTCGCCCAACGCATCCAGGAGATGGAGGATGTCATCCAGCACGTTGCGGGCATGCTGTCCAGCCTTACCAATTACACATCCATCGTTCTTGGACCCGAGGTGTTCAGCACGACGCTCAAGCATCTTCAAATCGTGCCGCTTACCGATACGACGGCGGTAGCTATTATCGTCACGAATACGGGACATGTCGAGAACAAGACCGTCACGATTCCCGACGGGGTTCCGATGTCGGAAATCGAGAAAGTCGTTAACCTTTTGAACGCCAGGCTGAAAGATGTGCCGCTGCTGCAATTCAAGTCCAAGCTATATAATGAAATTTCCACAGAGCTGAGCAAATATGTGAATGGCTACGAGGAGCTGCTTTCCGTTGTGGAGAGCGTGCTTCAGAACGATGAGAAGGACCGCGTTTTTCTAAGCGGCATGACCAATATGTTGATCCAGCCCGAGTTCAAGGACGTCGATAAGGTGAAAAGCATTCTCGACCTGCTCGAAGAAGCGCCGACCTTGATCAAGTTGTTTGCGCCGTCGAGCGGGGGCATTGAAGTCAAGATCGGCACCGAGAACAGCCTTGAAGCGATTAACGATTGCAGCTTGATTACCGCGTCTTACTCGATTGGCGACAAGCCGATCGGCACGATCGGCATTTTGGGGCCTACCCGGATGGAGTACGGCAGGGTCATTAATTTGCTCAACCATTTATCCAGACACCTTGAAGTTGTACTGGGCCGATGGTACGGTAAATAAGATGCTAACGTTTGAAAGAAGGTGCCTGCAGGGATGAGTGGAAACAAGCAGGTCCACAGCGATGGGGAAGACCGCTACTCCACGCTCATGAACAATGCGTCGGCCGTTCGGGCCATATGTTCGGCTGTCGAAGGCACATTAGGCCCCAAAGGGCTGGATACGATGCTCGTAGGGGCGCATGGGGAAGTCATTATTACGAATGACGGCGTGACGATCCTGGAGAAAATGGATGTTACGCATCCCGCGGCCAGGCTGATGATCCAGGTCGCCCAGAGCCAGCAAAAGCAAATCGGCGACGGGACGACGACAGCGACCGTGCTCGCCGGCGCTTTGGTCAGCGAAGGCGTCGCGCAAGTGACGCGCGGCGTACCGGTCGCCAAAGTCGTGAGCGGCATGCAGCACGGCATCGAGCTGGCCGTCCGCAGCTTTCGCGAGCGGCGCAGGGAAATATCCGGACTCGGCGACGCCGCACTCGTCCGGATCGCCTATACGGCAGGCCGCGAACAGGCTGATTTGGCCAGACTGATCGTGGACGCCGCGGAGGCGGTCGGCGAGGCAAAGCTGCGCGATGAAGGCTACTGTTTCGCCGATAGCGTGCTGGCGCATGAAGATGCGGGAAGCGAAGTGTGGCCCGGCATCGTCTTGAGTCAAAAGCCGATGAACGTGCATATGGATACAGAATTAAGAGATATATCCGTTCTCGTGCTCCAGGACGCTTTGGAGCCGGAGGCGGTCAGCGAGGAATCGCTGGTGACCGAAGCGGGCTATCAGCGGTACATGTCGCTGAGAGAGCAGTTCCGCAGCAGCCTGGACCTGCTGCCGGAACTCGGGGTCGGCCTGATCGCGGCCGACCGGGGGGTGGACCCGGAGGCGGAGCAGTTTTGCTCCGACCACGGCATTCTCGTGCTGCAGCGGCTGTCCCGCAGGGACCTGCAGCAGCTGAGCGAGCACACCGGCGCCCGGCCGGTGAGGCGCACGGCGCTGCGCAAGAGCGCACGCGAGCTTGAGGCCGCGCTCGGCCGCGCAGGCTACGCCGCGTACGACGAGCGGCTTGCGCGCGTGCGCGTCGGCCGCGGCGGCGGCGAGCAGCGCGTGACGGTCGTCGTCGGCGCGGCGACGCGCGAAGCCGCCCGAGAGCGCGCGCGTATCGCGAAGGACGCCGCCTCGGCCGTCCAAGCCGCCGTGCGCGGCGGGTACTTGCCCGGCGGCGGCGCCGCGGAGCTGGCGGTCGCGCGCGATCTGGAGCGCCGCCGCGAGACGATGCGCGGCATGGAGGCGTTCGGCGTTGACGCGGTAGCGGGAGCGCTGCGCAAGCCGCTGTCGCAGATTGTCGTCAACGCGGGCTACAACCCGCTGGAGAAGGTCGAGGAGCTGAAGGCGGCGCAAATTGCGCGCGATTCCGACAGTCTCGGCATCGACTGCGACAGCGGCCAGGTGACGGATTTCATCGCGGCGGGCGTCGTCGACCCCGCGGAAGTGAAAATCCACGCGCTGCAAGCAGCCGGAGAAGTAGCTGCGGCGGTGCTGCGCATTCATACCGTAATCAAAATGAAACAGCCTTTTGAAGAGGCTTGAAGATGGGTACACTTACGGTAAGAAGCAGTTTTTTAAGGAGGTGAAGGACATTGAGTACAGGAGAGAAGCAAGCAGAGCAGGAAGTGAATGCTACATACGCAGCCGAAGAAGCGCAAAACGGCCAACAGGAAGAAGCGGTAGAGCAGGGAGCTTCGGCAGAAGCTGCCGAACAGCCTGATGAGTTGGCACAGCTGCGTGTGCAAGCCGAAGAAAACTATCAACGGTTTTTACGCGTTCAAGCAGACTTCGATAATTTCCGCCGCCGTGCAAGAACGGAGAAAGAAGATTTTGCGAAGTACGCTTCGCTTAAATTAATCGAACAACTGCTGCCGGTAGTTGATAACTTCGAGCGCGCGCTTTCTTCAAGCAAGGAAACGAAAGATTTTGACTCGCTGGTAAAAGGATTGGAAATGACTTTCCGCCAAATCGACCAAGTGCTTGCCCAAGAAGGCTTACAGCCGATTGAATCGGTCGGACAACCGTTTAACCCGGAATTCCATCAGGCGGTTATGCAAGTTGAATCCGATGAGCACGAGGAAGGCATCGTTGTGGAGGAACTGCAAAAAGGCTATATGCTGAAAGAAAAAGTCATCCGTCCGGCGATGGTTAAAGTTAGCGTGTAATCGATCTTATTCTTCGATTCGAATAGATGGCAGTATGACAAAGCATGAATACAATCAAAGGAGGCAACTCTCATGAGTAAAGTAATTGGTATTGACTTAGGTACGACAAACTCTTGCGTAGCCGTAATGGAAGGCGGAGAGGCTGTCGTCATCCCTAACGCCGAAGGAAACCGTACAACCCCGTCGGTCGTTGGCTTCAAAAAAGACGGAGAACGGGTAGTGGGTGAAACGGCGAAACGCCAGGCGATCACGAATCCGGACAAAACGGTTATTTCCATCAAGCGCCATATGGGTACCAACCATAAGGAAATCATCGACGGCAAAGAATTCACGCCGCAGGAAATTTCCGCGATCATTCTGCAAAAGCTGAAAGCTGATGCGGAAGCCTATCTGGGCTCGACTGTAACTCAAGCGGTTATTACGGTGCCTGCTTATTTCAACGACAGCCAGCGCCAAGCGACTAAAGACGCCGGTAAAATCGCAGGTCTTGAAGTTCTGCGTATCGTCAACGAACCTACGGCGGCGGCGCTTGCTTACGGTTTGGAAAAAACGGAAGATCAAACGATTCTCGTGTACGATCTTGGCGGCGGTACGTTTGACGTATCCATCCTGGAGCTTGGCGACGGCTTCTTCGAAGTAAAAGCGACCAGCGGGGACAACCGTCTGGGCGGCGACGATTTTGACCAAGTCATCATCGATTACCTCGTAGCCGAGTTCAAAAAAGAGCAGGGCATCGACCTGAGCAAAGACAAAGCGGCAGTACAACGTTTGAAAGATGCGGCTGAGAAAGCGAAAAAAGAACTTTCCGGCGTTCTGACCACGACGATTTCCCTTCCGTTCATTACGGTAGTCGACGGCGTGCCTCAGCACTTGGAGTTGAACTTGACCCGCGCGAAATTCGAAGAACTTTCTGCGCCGCTTGTCGAAAGAACGCTTGGACCGACTCGCCAGGCGCTTAGCGATTCGGGCTTGACTTCAAGCGGCATCGATAAAGTCGTTCTCGTCGGCGGCTCCACCCGTATTCCAGCGGTCGTCGAAGCAATCAAAAAACTGATCGGCAAAGAGCCTCATAAAGGCGTGAACCCGGATGAAGTCGTTGCTCTCGGCGCAGCCGTTCAGGCCGGCGTATTGACCGGTGACGTTAAAGACGTCGTTCTTCTGGACGTTACTCCGCTGTCCCTCGGCATCGAGACGGCAGGCGGCGTGTTCACGAAAATGATCGACCGCAATACGACGATTCCGACGACAAAATCGCAGGTGTTCTCCACTTACGCGGACAGCCAGACGAGCGTAGAAATTCACGTTCTCCAAGGCGAGCGCTCGATGGCGACGGACAACAAAACGCTGGGCCGCTTCATGCTTGGCGATATTCCTCCGGCTCCGCGCGGCATTCCACAAATCGAAGTCAGCTTCGATATCGATGCCAACGGTATCGTGAACGTATCGGCGCTCGATAAAGGAACAGGAAAAAGCCAAAAAATTACGATCACTTCCTCCAGCGGCTTGAGCGATGAAGAAGTGGAAAAAATGATGAAAGACGCGGAAGCGCACGCGGAAGAAGACCGCAAGCGCAAAGAGCTGGTCGAAGCCCGCAACCAGGCGGACCAACTCGTATACTCCGTGGACAAAACGATCAAAGACCTCGGCGACAAAGTAGACCAGGGCGAAATCGACAAAGCGAACGCTGCGAAAGAAAAAGTAACGGCGGCGCTCTCCGGCAACGATCTGGAAGAGATCAAGAAGGCGACCGAAGAGCTGACGGAAATTATTCAACAGCTTTCCGTGAAGCTGTATGAGCAAGCGGCAGCGAATCAGGGAGCGGCCGAAGGCGGCGCGGCGGCAGGTGCAGGCGAGAACGCCAAAGCACGCGATAATGTGGTTGATGCCGACTATGAAGTCGTAGACGACAAGAAGTAAGATGGACGGGTGAAGTCAAAGCCGGCTGGGGAGCTCCAGCGGCTTTGACTTTCCGTTTGTAGTCTTGAACATGGGAGTGGAACGATGAGCAAACGCGATTATTATGAGGTGCTTGGGGTAGAGAAGGATGCTTCGACAGAAGACATCAAGAAGGCCTACCGTAAAGCGGCCCGTCAATATCACCCTGACGTCAATAAATCTCCGGACGCCGAGGATAAGTTCAAAGAAGCCAAGGAAGCCTACGATGTTCTAAGCGACGATCAGAAAAAAGCGCAGTACGACCGTTTCGGCCACGTTGATCCGAATCAGGGCATGGGCGGTATGGGCGGCGCCGACTTTGGCGGCTTCGGCGATATTTTCGATATGTTTTTTGGCGGCGGCGGAGGAGGCAGACGCAATCCGAACGCACCGCAGCGGGGCAACGATCTGCAGTATACGATGACGATCGAATTCAAGGAAGCGGTGTTCGGCAAAGAAACGGACATCCATATTCCGCGTACGGAAACGTGCGACACTTGCCACGGTTCCGGCGCCAAAGCGGGCACGAAGCCGGAGACGTGCGGCGTATGTCACGGCAGCGGGCAGCAGGAGGTTGTACAAAATACGGCGTTCGGCCGGATCGTCAACCGACGGGTGTGCTCCGCTTGTAACGGGCAGGGCCGCATCATTAAAGACAAGTGCGGTACGTGCCACGGCTCGGGCAAAGTGAAGAAGCAGCGCACGATTCATATCAAAATTCCTGCGGGCGTAGACGACGGCGCGCAGCTGCGCGTTACCGGCGAAGGGGAGTCCGGCACCCGCGGCGGCCCGTCCGGCGATCTTTACGTGGTGATCCGTGTGAAATCCCACGAATTTTTCGAGCGCGAAGGCGACGACATCTACTGCGAGGTGCCGCTCACGTTCATGCAGGCGGCGCTCGGCGACGAGATCGAAATTCCGACCTTGACCGAGAAGGTCAAGCTGAAAATTCCCGCCGGGACGCAGACCGACACCCATTTCCGCCTCAAAGGAAAAGGGGTCCCGCGCTTGCGCGGCTACGGCCAGGGCGACCAGCACGTGAAAGTCGTCGTCGTCACGCCGACGAACTTGAGCGAGGAGCAGAAGGACCTGCTGCGCCAATTCGGCAAGCAGAGCGGCGAACTTACGCACGAGCAGAGCGAGTCGATTTTCGAACGCATGAAAAGAGCCTTTTTGGGCGATTAAACAAAAAAAGCACTCCGCTAGCGGATGCGACGGCCGGGAAGTTCAGCCGAAGCGTCGCTTAAGCGGAGTGCTTTTTTTAGTCAGCCGAAGGCTGCCGTCCCCGGCGGCGCTGCCGAAGCGGCCTGCCAGGTCTGTCAGCTCCGTCAGGCCCGTCGGCCCGCGAAAACTGCGAAAACCGAGTGTCGGACGAGAAAGTCGCGACACTTTGACAGGGCTGGCAGCCGGAGGGGGGCTTGACTATGAGCACAGCCAATCGGCAGACTTCGCGCTCGGGCGAGCGACGTGACCGCAGCCATAGCTGCTGGCTTCGCCCGCCCGTGAGCTTAAAAAGCCTGCGAAAGTGCAGGCTTTTTCTGTGCATGAGGCCCATTTTGGGGAAAAGCCTGCAATTGTGCAGGAATTCCCGACAAAATGGGCCTACAGCTCGTACAGCAGCTAAAAAACCTGCACATTTGCAGGAATTTTCAGCTGCTGAGCGTATTCATGTGCAAAAACCTGCACTTTTGCAGGCTTTCTCCGCGTTGCCAGGCAGATGTGCTTATCTCCGGGCACGCGAGTTTTTCAACAGCCTGACATTTGCAGGAGTATCTCGCCCCAGGTGCACCACGAGTAATGGTCGACCGACCGCCGTTATGCGGCGAAACACCGCGCGCTGGGAGCTGCGCGCGGTGCGATTCTGTGCGGTGCCATCCACGGCGGCGTGGGAGTTTCGCAGGCTTTTCACGTGCTAGTGACGGAGACGAGTCAATCGAGCGTTCTTGAGCCGCCCGCCCGCTTGGTTTAGCGGACGGCTTCTTCCGCGCGGTCGATTTTTATCGGATCGGATATAGGTTCGATATGAATGTGAACGTGTTCCACCCGATGTTTGTCCTTCATCCGGCGTTCGATCACTTCTGTGATCGTATGGCTTTCTTTGACGCTCAGCTTTTCGTCCACCAGAATCGTTACGTCCAGCAGAATGAATGCGCCGTGCGCTCTTGCCTTTATGTCTTTGACGGTCTGGACGCCGGCAATTTTTTTAATCGTTTTGGCGAAATCGGCCAGCTGCTTTTCATCGAACCCGTCGGATAAGGAGTGGATCGCTTCGCGGAAAATATCGACCGCCGTCTTTATGATGATGACGCCGACGATCGTCGCGGTCAAAGGATCAAGCCAGCCGAGCCCGAACTGCGAACCGACGATGCCGACGAAGGCGCCGAAGCTGACGAACGCGTCGGAGCGGTTATCCTGGGCGGCGGCCATAACGGCGCTGCTGTTCGTCCGCTTGGCCAGCTTGAAGTTGTACGCGTACACGCCGAACATGAAGATGCCGGAAGCGAGCGCGGTCCAGGCGGATATCATGCCCGGAACCGGGGGCGAGTCCGCAAAGCACGATTTGATGGCGCTGACCAGCACTTCGATGCCGACGATGGCCATAATAAAAGACGCGATCAGCGTGGAGATCGTTTCCGCGCGGAAATGTCCGTATTTATGGTTTTGATCAGGGGGCTTTCGCGATATTTTCAGCCCGATCAGCACGGCCACCGATGCGACGATGTCCGTCGTATTGTTCAATCCGTCCGCTTGAAGCGCTTCGGAATTTGCATAATAGCCGACAGCCAGCTTGCAAGCCGATAAAAAGACATAGGCCCCAATGCTCAGCCATGCCCCTTTTTCCCCCTCTTGCAAACTATTGTAAATATCCATAACTTCAATCTCCCCCACAATTTAATGACTCACTCATCATAAAGGATGCCGATCGTGTGGGTCTAGAGAAACAGTCTTGGCGGCTGCGAAATTCATTCACATGGTAAAATACTTTTTGGACAGCTAAACAAAGTTGGCCGGATCAAACTTTGCCACACGTTTGGCGGTTGTACCGGGCAGGACGGTGATTTTTTTCATTGTTGGCGGTTCGTAAACGGCTTGTCAGCGGATCGCTCACAGCGAGAACCGGACGGCACCCATGCTTGTTTTTACATTCTCTTAATCTTTGATAAAACTTTTAATGCTGTGAAAACATAGAGTTGAACCTCCTAAAATCAACGGGGATTATGCTGAAGAAGTTGAAATACATTTTTGGAGGGAATTCATTTGAAAAAGGGCTTGAAACAAATCATCGGTTCCACCTTAACGCTCTCCCTGGTTTCCATCAGCGTCTACGGTTCCGCATTTGCGGCTGATACGGCTGCTCCGGCCAAAACGCAGGAAGCGACAGCTCCAGCATCGCCATCCAAAAACTTGATCGTGCTGATCGGCGATGGCATGGGTCCGGCTGAGGTAACGGCCGCACGGTATTATTCCAAAAAGTTTTTAAATAAAGACCGTTTGGAACTTGACGGCGGCTACTATGTCGGCAAAGCCACTACATACTCGGTTGCAGGCCCTTACACGTCGGAATCCGGAGCGGTAACGGACTCGGCTGCGGCAGGAACTGCATTTTCCACCGGCAACAAAACATACAACAACGCGATCAGCGTATCGAACGGCGATGTGGCGAAACCTTTTGCTTCCGTGATCGAAGCGGCTATGAAGCAGGGCAAAGCAACCGGACTTGTTACGACAGATAGCATTACAGGCGCTACGCCGGCAGTTTGGGCTTCCCATGTGCGCCAGCGCAGCAACCAAAACGCGATTGCCAGCCAATATTTGAACAGCGGCGTGAACGTATTGTTCGGCGGCGGCAAAGTGAACTTCGTGACGAAGGATGAAAAAGGCAAGCGGACGGACAAAAATATTATTCCTGATTTCGAAGCCAAGGGCTACAAAACGGCTTTCGACAAAAAAGGTCTGGACGCCATTCCGGCAACGGCGGGCAAAGCGCTCGGTGTTTTTGCTCCGGTTGAAATCCCTTACGTGCTTGACCGCGACACTGCGACGACGCCTGACCTGCCGGAAATGGCTAAAAAAGCGATCGATATTCTTTCCCAAAACAAAAACGGCTTTGTGCTCATGGTAGAAGCGGGACGTATCGACCATGCCGGACATGCAAACGACCTTCCTGCCAACATTCAGGAAATGCTTGAAATGGACGCAACTTTCAAAGCGCTTGTCGACTTTGCGAAAAAAGACGGCAACACTTCGGTTGTCGTTACGGCTGACCATGAAACCGGCGGATTGTCGCTGGCGATCAACAACGTGTATGAGTTGAACGTGGATTTGTTCAATAAAGAGAAGCATTCCTACGAGTATTTGGACGGCCTGCTCAAAAAAGCGGAAACTGCCGACGATATCCGTAAAATCGTTGCCGACAACACAGGCTTCACGGATCTGTCGGACGATGAAGTAGCGCTGATCCTTAAAGGCGACGGTTCTTCTTACGGTCGTGCCGGAGGTTACAACGCAGTCGTTTCGAAACGTCTTGCTGTAGGTTGGACTGGTCATGGACATACTGGCGTAGACGTTGGCGTATGGGCTTACGGTCCGATCGCTTCGCTCGTCAAAGGCGACGTGGACAATACCGATATCGCGAAAAGCGGAGCGAAAGTAATCGGTGCGGATCTGACTGCAGCAACGAAAGAACTGCAAGACAAATATCTGTACCCGCTGTTCAAAGTTACCCGCGACAACCAAACGCTGTTCGTGGCAAAATCGCTTGCCGAAGAGCTGGGCATTACTGTCGCATGGGATGAAGCTACCAAAACAATAACATTAACAAAAGACAGCAAAAAATATTCCGTCCTCGCAGCGACTGGCGAAATTTCGGAAAACGGCGCAAGCATCGGCCTTTCGGGCAATGTCGACAACGGCAAGCTGTACCTGCCGCTTGACGTATTCAACAAGCTGACAGGCAAAAGCTATACGTGGGACGCTTTCAACGAGCGCATCGTGAAAAACTAAGATTTCCGCAAGACAGGAAAGGAGCGGACAGGGGGAAGTTAGGGCCTCTGTCCTCTTTCTTTTGTATCGCAAACGAAATCAAGCTTAAGGGGTGAACCGAATGATCGAGATGAAGGAAGTAAGCAAACATTTTACGGCAGGCGGTACCCGATATCCTGTTTTGCAGGTGAAGCATTGGCAGGTAACCCAGGGGGAGCGCATCGCATTGATCGGTCCGAGCGGAAGCGGGAAGAGCACGCTGCTCCATCTGCTCAGCGGCGTTATGGCGCCGGATGACGGCGAAATTACGATAGACGGCGAGCCGATTCATTCGTTTTCCGAATCGAAGCGCGATCAGTTCAGAGCCCGGAAGGTCGGCTACGTTTTTCAGGACTTTCACCTGATCTCATCGTTATCCATCAAGCAAAATGTCGAGCTGATCGTTCCGAAGGAGTGGAGCGCCAACCAGCGGCGCGAGCAGCTTGACGCATGGTTTGAACGGGTGGGGCTGCAAGACCGCCGGCACCATCTGCCTTCCCAGCTGTCCCGCGGGCAGCAGCAGCGGGCTGCGATCGTAAGAGCTTTGGCGGCCAAGCCGGCGCTCGTGCTGGCCGACGAGCCGACCGGCAGTCTGGATTGGGAGACGGCGCGCGATATTATGTCACTGCTGCTTGACATATGCGGCTCGGAGAAGCTGACTTTGCTGACCGTGACCCATGATCTGCATTTGGCGGAGCTGTTTCCGAAGCGGGTTCACATTCACGAGTTGAATCAACTTCATAGAGGAGAAGCGGTATGAGCCTGTTTTCATTGCTTTGGAGCAATATTATACATCGTAAAATGCTGTCGCTTCTGACGGTATTGTCCGTGGCGATCACCGTAGCGCTGATCGTTTTCCTGCTGCTGTGCAGCGCCGGCGTGGAACAGGGAGCCGAGAAGGGATACGGTCCTTTCGAAGTGACGATCGGAGCAAAGGGCAGCGCCTCCCAGCTGGCTTTGAACACGTATTATCATATCGGCGCTCCGACGGGAAATGTCCCGTTTTCTTTGCTGGAGGACGTTCGTAAAGACGGGCAAGTGGACACCGCGTTTGCCATGACGACCGGGGATAACTACAACGGTTTCCCGATCGTCGGGATGGAACAGGGTTATTTTACGACCCGATACGGCGACAAGCAAATGGCTTCCGGCAGACTGTACGGCAAGCTGGGCGAAGCCGTGATCGGATCGCATGCCGCGCAAGCGATGAATCTCCGCGTAGGCGATAAGTTTCAAGGCGCGCATGGCTTGATCCAGGGAGAAGCGGACCATGATGAGGACGGTGGGGAAGAGCACGATCATCACAGTTTTTCCTACACGGTTGTCGGCATTTTGCCGCCTTTAATGACATCGGACGACAGGGCGGTTTTCACGACGCTGGATTACGCCTGGGCCGTGCATCACACGGAGTCCGCCGAGCATAAGGAAATCACCGCAATACTCGTCAAGCCCAAAACGCTGCTCGGCGCGCAAAATATCAAAACCAAATACGGGCAAATGAGCAACATACAGGCCGTATATACAAGCAAAGCGGTCGCGGATGTAGTGAATGTAGTGGACAAAGGGACGCAGGCGCTTAGCGTCGTAACCGTGATCTGCGTCCTGCTGGCCGCAGTTTCGATTTTGCTTTCGCTGATTGCTGCGGTCAACGAGCGGAGAAAAGACGTCGGTCTGCTTCGGCTTATTGGCAAGTCCAGACAGTTTATTTGGAGCTCGCTTATCGGCGAAGGCTTGCTGCTGACGGCGATCGGCCTGGTGCTCGGGCTCGTGATCGGCCATGTCGGCGGTTACATCAGCCGCGATGCCGTATTTGAATTCACAGGACTGCAAATTCAATCCTGGAATCTGCTTCCAGGGGAATGGCTGCTTGCAGCCGGCGCTTTGCTGATCGGCGTTTTGGCTTCCGCCGGTCCGGCGCTGCAAGCTTACCGTGTCGATCCCCTGCAGCTTTTCAGGTCGTGAGGTGATCGCTATGAAAATGAAAAAATCAGTTATCGCATTGAGCTTGCTCACGATGGTTGCGGCAGGCTGCGGACAAAAAAACGCGCAGCCTGCGGGCGAATCGTTTGCCAGCGGCGCTGAGGCAGCCGCCGGAGGAAACAGCGCAGCCTTCATACCGGCGGCTTCCTCGCCGACGCCGACGCTGTCGCCAGCGGCTACGGCGGCGGCGCCGGCGGAAACCGCGGCTGCCGCATCGCCTGCGGCGCCGTCGGCTTCGCCAAGCGCAGCGCCCGCGGCCTCGCCGGCGCCGACGCCCGCGCCGCCGGCCTCCGAGCCGAAGCAGGAAGCCGCTCCCAGCGAGGCTCCCAAGCAGGCGGGCACAGCGTCCAACGAAATCAATTGGTCGCAGTTTTTTGACAACGACAAGCAGGACCGGCCGTCGGAGCATTTTTGGGACATGAACGGCAAAACGGTGCAAATCAAAGGGTTTATGGGCGAAGTGCTGTCTTTTGAGAAGCACTGGTTTCTGCTCATTCCGAAGCCTGGGGCGGAGTGTCCTTTCGATAACGGCGACGAAACGTACTGGAATAAAATTATGATTGTCTACGTGCCTGACGATGTGAAGCTGCGGTATACGTCCGGACCGCTGCTAATTACAGGGAAGCTGGACGTAGGAGTTAAGCTGGACGAATCCGGTTATAAAACGATGTTTCGTTTGTACAATGCCTCTTTCGAAAAGATCAAGGAGTAGCTGCGTTTGAGCGCGGCCAGGGATCGTTCCGAGCATAATAACGTTTTTGCCTGCGAACAATAAAACGGGATAATATCTTGGAGCGATCAGGAGGCTGAAGCGATGAACGACAACAAACGGCAATCGGAAACAAGCAGCTTGCCCGTTGCGAAAAATGAAGACGTTGAATTCTCGGCCGAGCAGGCCGACGCAGACGACGTAGAAGCTGTGGAACGGGCAGAAGCGGCGGATTACAGACAGGAACATTCGTAATGGCGGAGAAAAACATTTTGGCTTATTTCCGCTCGGAGGAACAGGCTAACGCCGTTCAGGCGAAGCTTAAAGCGCTGCGGGCCATCGACGTACAGGTCGATCAATTCGGCCGCTATCCGGGCTACGGGCTGCTCTCCGTGCACAATCCGTATGCGGGAGACTTCGGCAGCCTGGGACGGCTGACACAAGCCGCCGATATTTCTACGCCGGATGAAGGAATTTTGATTGCCGCCGATCCGGCTGCGAGCGGAATGAGCGACGGGGGCGGAGGCGGCGTGACGGGATTTAATTTTATCGTGGCGGCCGTAGTCGACGATGCCGTTTACGAGCAATCGCTGCGCGTCATCGAATCCGCGGGAGGACTGGTTTAAAACAAAAACATCTGCTTGACGGGCGCTGCGGCGCACGCAGGCGGATGTTTTTTGCTTTTTGAAAGGCGTTATTTTACCCGGAAGGCGAAGTATAGTACAATAGTCATTATGAATTTTAGGCAACTTGACAGGAGGAGCAGTACACATGCGTTGGCACGAAATTACCGTACATACGACGGAAGAAGCAATAGAAATGATTTCGAACTTTATTCACGAACTCGGCGCCGGGGGCGTATCTATTGAGGAATCCGGCACGTTGAACAAACAAAGGGATACTTCGCTCGGACAGTGGTACGAACTGCCGCTGAACGACATTCCGGAAGGAAGAGCGGTGATCAAAGGATATTTTGCTCAAGGGACGGAGATGGATGCGATTCTGGAGCAGCTGCGGGCTTCGGTCGAACAGCTTCGCGAATACGACATCGATACCGGAAACCCGTCTTACGAAATGCGCGAAGTCGACGACGAAGATTGGGCGAACGCCTGGAAGCAGTATTTCAAGCCGATTCGCGTATCGGACCGCTTGACGATCAAGCCGACCTGGGAAGAGTATGCAGGCGGACCGGACGAGCTTATCCTGGAGCTTGACCCCGGAATGGCGTTCGGCACCGGCACGCATGCGACGACTGCGCTCTGCCTGAGAACGCTGGAGAAAGTCGTGCAGCCCGGCGACGACGTGATCGACGTAGGAACCGGCTCGGGCATTTTATCCATTGCCGCCGCCAAATTGGGCGCGAGACATGTGCTCGCCGTCGATTTGGACCCCGTTGCGGTGTCAAGCGCAACCGAAAATGCGAAGCTGAACAGGCTTGAGAACGATATAACCGTCAAGCTGAGCGATTTGCTGGGCGTGCTCAAAGCAAGCGAAACCGGCGCTTCTTCCGAGCTGGGGGTTGCGATTCCGGTGCAAGTTGTGGTCGCGAACATTTTGGCGGAAATTATTTTGCTGTTCGTTGGCGATGTATACGAGGTGCTTCAGCCTGGCGGCTATTACGTAGCTTCGGGCATCATTACAAGCAAGGAAGCGGATGTGGAGAAAGCGCTGGTCGCTGCGGGCTTTGCGATCGTAGATAAAAGCTACGATTCCGATTGGGTAGTGATTACGGCGAGAAAGCTGTAGGTGCGTCATACATGGGAGGATTATTGTTTTATAATTGGGACGTGCTGCCGTTCGTCATTTTAGTATTGATTTTATCTTTTACGCTTCATGAATTCGCGCATGCGTACAGCGCTTATAAACTGGGGGATTCGACGGCTTATCAATTCGGCAGAGTTACGCTGAATCCGATGGCGCATCTGGATTTGTTCGGCACGATCATGCTGCTGATCGCCGGGTTCGGCTGGGCCAAGCCCGTGCCGGTCAACCGCGGGAATTTCAAAAATCCCCGTCTGATGGGCATTATCGTGACGGCCGCCGGGCCGCTCAGCAATTTGATTTTAGTATTTATCGCTTACGCCCTGCTGAATTTTGCCGGGTATTATCACTGGTTTGACGGTCTATCCGGAGGAACCCAGAAAGCGATCGTGATCTTTTTGAATCTGATGGTCAGCATTAATTTAACGCTATTCCTGTTCAACCTGATCCCGATTCCGCCGCTGGACGGCTACCGGATCATTCAGGATTTGGTCAATTTGCGATACAGCGAAGGTTTGCAAAAGCTTGAGCAATGGGCCTACATTATTTTCCTTTTGGTCGTATTTATCAGACCGCTGAGGCAGGTTACGCTTGATCCTTACCTCGGTTTGGGAGATCATATTCTTAGGCTGTTCGAATACCCGATCGCGTGGATGCTAGGCATTTGAGTAAAAAGCCGCCTGTAGATTTTCCGCTCGAAAACAGGTATGATGGTGTGTGGACGTTTCATTAGAAAAATGAATTTAATGCAGATAGAGAGGCTTCGAATTTATGCAGCGTTATTTTCTTCCGCCCGGTCAATTTCAGCCGGGCTCCGATACGGTGACGATCGAGGGCGACGATGCGCACCATTTGCAGCGTGTTATGAGGGCCGAGATCGGGGACAAGGTCATTTGCAGCAACGGCAAGGACCGCGAGGCGATCGTCCGCATCACTGCGCTGGATAAGGCGGCGGTGACCGCGGAAGTGGTGGAAGAGCTGCCGATGGACGCCGAGCCGGCCGTTGAGGTATGGGTCGCGCAGAGCTTGCCGAAAGGCGACAAGATGGAGACGGTTATTCAAAAAGGGACCGAGATCGGGGCAGCCCGGTTTCTTCCTTTTTTATCGGAGCGCACGGTTGTCCAGTACGACGCCAAAAAAGAAGCCAAGCGCACCGAGCGCTGGCAAAAAATCGCCAAGGAAGCGGCCGAGCAGGCGCACCGCAACCGCGTGCCGGAGGTGGAGGCGGTGCTGAGCTGGAAGCAGCTGCTGCAGTGCGCCCGGGAAGCGGATGCCGCCTGGATCTGCTACGAAAAAGAGGACGGGCAGCAATTGAAGCCTGCGCTGCAGGAAGCCGCCTCGTCCGGCAAGCTTGCCCCGGGCAAGCGGGTGCTGCTTGCGGTAGGTCCCGAGGGCGGATTTACGGAGCAGGAGATCCGACAGGCCGAAGAGGCGGGATTCCGTTCCGTGTCGCTCGGATCGCGCATTTTACGGACGGAGACCGCGGCAATGGTAGGTCTTGCGTGTCTTTTCTATGAAACCGGAGAGATGGGAGGATAAGCATCATGGCAACAGTAGCGTTTCATACATTGGGATGTAAAGTAAATTTCTATGATACGGAGGCCATATGGCAGCTGTTCAAAAACGAAGGCTATGAGCAGGTCGATTTCGAACAAACGGCCGATGTCTACGTCATCAATACATGTACGGTCACCAATACGGGCGACAAAAAAAGCCGGCAGATGATCCGGAGGGCGATTCGCCGCAACCCGGAAGCGATCGTCGCGGTAACGGGCTGCTACGCGCAGACGTCCCCCGCCGAAATTATGGCGATCCCGGGCGTAGACATGGTCATCGGCACCCAGGACCGGGATAAAATTATCCCGCTGGTCAAGCAGTTTGAGGGGGAGCGCATGCCGATTAACGCGGTGCGCAACATTATGAAAACACGCCAGTTCGAGGAACTGGACGTGCCGGATTTTGCAGACCGCACGCGGGCTTTTTTGAAAATCCAGGAAGGCTGCAACAATTTCTGCACCTTTTGCATTATCCCGTGGTCGCGCGGCCTGATGCGCAGCCGTGAACCGCAGAGCGTAATCCAGCAGGCGAGAACGCTGGTCGAGGCGGGCTACAAAGAAATCGTACTGACCGGCATCCATACCGGCGGCTACGGCGAAGATATCGAGGATTACAGTCTCGCGAAGCTGCTGTGGGATCTCGACAAAGTGGACGGTCTGAAACGCATCCGCATCAGCTCCATCGAAGCCAGCCAAATCACCGACGAAGTGATCGAGGTGCTGCAGGCGTCCGACAAAATGTGCCGCCATCTGCACATTCCGCTGCAAGCCGGCGACGATCAGGTGCTCGCACGGATGCGCAGAAAATATACGACGGCCGAATTCGCCGGCAAAATCGAACGGCTCCATGCGATCATGCCGGACGTAGCCATCACAACGGACGTCATCGTCGGCTTCCCGGGGGAAACCGAAGAAATGTTCCGTAACGGTTACAAGTTCATGGAGCAGATGCAATTTTCGGAAATGCACGTATTTCCGTATTCCAAGCGAACAGGCACGCCTGCCGCGCGGATGGAAGATCAGATCGACGAAGAAATCAAAAATGCGCGCGTGCACGAGCTGATCGATCTTTCGGAGAAAATGCAGCTTGCCTACGCGCAAAAATTCGTCGGCCAAGTGCTGGAAGTCATTCCCGAGCGTTCCTATAAAGGAGCTCCCGACAGCGGCTTGCTGATGGGGTACTCCGACAACTATTTGAACCTCGTTTTTGAAGGGGCCGACAGCCTGATCGGAGAAGTGTGCCGCGTTCAAGTTGCCGAAGCCGGAGTCAACGAAAGCAAAGGACGGATCGTCCGCCTGGCCGAGCATGCGCAGGCAGTGAGTTTGTAAAGGGCTGACCTTTCAGCGGCGAAAGCCGCCGGAGGGTCAGCCTTCTCGCGAAAAAACGATGCCAAAAGCATCGTTCCAACCGGCGCACCGGGCCAGAACGCGCGCAAAGATGCGCAGCATTGTTACGGCAGGCATGGGCCCGAGCCGGAGCCGGAGCGCCATGTGCAGCGGTGTGAAACATCGTTGGAGCAGGGGCTGGGTCGGCTCGTCGCCTCCCCAATAACGATATGAAACATCGTTAAAGCAGGGGACCGAGTAGGGGCGGCCATGTGTAGCGGTGCAAAACATCGTTGCAGCAAGAGCACGGACAGCCCGTTTCCGTGCAGCGCTTCATAGCATACCGCAGAGCCGGACCTTCGCTTGACGCTGCAAAGAAACGTCTGCAAAAATTGCCGGCTAAGATGCCGCTGGCCATGCGGGTAGTGGTTGACCGACTGTCGTCATGCAGCGCAACACCGTGTGGTGGGAGCTGTGCGCGGCGCACAGAAAACCTGCAAAAGTGCATCTTTTTACCGTCGGATGCCCTGGTTTCGGAATATTCCTGCAAAAATGCAGGTTTTTTTGCGGATTTGCAGGCTCTGGCTCCTCGTGACCGGAAATTCCTGCACAATCGCAGGCTTTTCAGCGAAACGAGCCGTTTCCGTCGAAAAAGCCTGCACTTTTGCAGTTTTACGTGCCGGCAAGAAGAAACTTGCCGGCTAAGACATTGCTTGCCACGCGCGCAGTGGTTGACCAACCGTCGTCATGCAGCGCAACACCGTGTGCTGGGACCTGTGCGCGGCGCACAGAAAACCTGCAAAAGTGCATCTTTTTACCGTCGGATGCCCTGGTTTCGGAATATTCCTGCAAAAATGCAGGTTTTTTTGCGGATTTGCAGGCTCTGGCTCCTCGTGACCGGAAATTCCTGCACAATCGCAGGCTTTTCAGCGAAACGAGCCGTTTCCGTCGAAAAAGCCTGCACTTTTGCAGTTTTACGTGCCGGCAAGAAGAAACTTGCCGGCTAAGACATTGCTTGCCACGCGCGCAGTGGTTGACCAACCGTCGTCATGCAGCGCAACACCGTGTGCTGGGAGCTGTGCGCGGCGCACAGAAAACCTGCAAAAGTGCATCTTTTTACCGTCGGATGCCCCGGTTTCGGATTATTCCTGCAAATCTGCAGGCTTTTTTGCGGATTTGCAGGCTCTGGCTCCTCGTGACCGGAAATTCCTGCACAATCGCAGGCTTTTCAGCGAAACGAGCTGCTTCCGTCGAAAAAGCCTGCACTTTTGCAGTTTTAAGTGCCGGCAAGAAGAAACTTGCCGGCTAAGACATTGCTTGCCACGCGCGGAGTGGTTGACCGACCGTCGTCATGCAGCGCAACACCGTGTGCTGGGACCTGTGCGCGGCGCACAGAAAACCTGCAAAAGTGCATCTTTTTACCGTCGGATGCCCTGGTTTCGGAATATTCCTGCAAAAATGCAGGTTTTTTTGCGGATTTGCAGGCTCTGGCTCCTCGTGACCGGAAATTCCTGCACAATCGCAGGCTTTTCAGCGAAACGAGCCGTTTCCATCGAAAAAGCCTGCACTTTTGCAGGTTTTGTCGGCTGGCAAGAAGAAACTTGCCGGCTAAGACATTGCTTGCCACGCGCGCAGTGTTCAACCGACCGCTGTCATGCTGCGCAACACCGCGCGCAGCTCCCAAGCAAGCGGTGTTGCATTCGCTGGTGCAAGCTGGTCCGCTAATGGCCGCGCGGTTTTGGGACGGCCCGCGGCGGGTGACATGCGCAGCGCACGGCGGCTTACAGCAAGAACTACAACGCCGTGGGCTTTCGTTCCATAACAGCAGGGAAGCGCGGGGGCGGGGCTGTATGCGGTTCAAGAGGCGCGGTCCGCTCACCGATACGCAATTTCCGCGAAAAGACGCCTCATCCCTGCTTGCAAAGTGATTGTGGAGGCGTCTTTCATCCATTTTGGGGCCCGGCTCATTTGCTGACGTTTTTAGGCGGTCGGTCGACTACATGCACGCGGTCCCTTTTTACGCATAAAATTCTCAAGTTCACACTGGAGGTTAAATGATGAAAGAAATATCGGCTGGCGGAGTCGTATACCGCAGGCAGGACGGCAAGCTGCACGTCCAAATGATTCAGGACAGGTACGGTAAAATTACTTTGGCCAAAGGCAAAATGGAGCCGGGCGAAACGGTCGAGCAGACGGCGCTAAGGGAGATTTTGGAGGAAACAGGAATACATGGTAGAATCGTCGAACCGGTTGAAGTGATCGCGTATCAGTACACGAATGCGAAAGCGGAAACCATCGATAAGGAAGTCCACTATTATCTCGTGGAAGCGGTAGACGGGGCGCTGCAGGCGCAAGTCGAAGAAATCAGAGGCGTCGAGTGGCTGGCGCCTGAAGAAGCCTGGCGGCAGCAGCTTGAGTCCGGCTACGAGAACAATAATAGCGTACTGGGCGAAGCTTTGCGGAAATTGGGGTTCGATGTGAAGTAAAAGCAGCCGGAAGCCGGACCCGGCGCGAGCTGCGGCCCGGCGGTTACGGCCGGGCTTCGAGGCGCCGCCAAATGCTAAGATAGCAAAACGGCAGCGCGATCAGCGAGCTTACGACGTTGAACACCGTCTGAGCGCGGGCGATTTGCACGGATTCGCTGCCGGCCAGCCAGGCGGATAGGCTGACGAGCTGGTGAATAAACGGATAAAACAGCACGGCGCCGCCGATGTTAAGGATCAGATGCGACCAGGCGACGAACCGGCCGGCGCGGGAGCCGCTTATCCCGGCGATGAGCGCGGTCGCGCAAGTGCCGACGTTCGCCCCGATCGTGATCGCTACGCCGAGCTCGACGGGGATGCTCTGGATGGAGGCGAGCCCCATCGCCATCGCAATGACCGCCGCGCTGCTGTGGACCAGCGCGGTGACTGCTGCGCCTGCGAGGACGCCCCAGAGCAGGCTTTGCTTCGCTTGGTCGACGAACCAAGCGAACAGGCCTCGGGACTGCAGCGCAGGCCCGATCGTTTGCATGATCTCGATGCCGAGCAGCACGAGAGCAAAGCCCGCCGCCGCCAGCGCGCCGTAGCGCACGCTGCGCAGCAGCCCGCGGGCGCCCGGCGGAGCCGCGCCGCGGGCCATATCAAGGCCGCGCACCGCAGGGGGCAGCGGCCCGGCCAGCCAGCTCGCGAGCCAGACGCCTGCGCTCGCGTACAGCATCGGCAGGCCGAGGCCGCCGATGCTGAGCCCGATCAGCTCGGTCGTCAGGCACGTGCCGATGTTCGTGCCGAGAATGATGCCGAGCGTTCGCGAGAAGGACAGCACGCCGGCGTTGACCAGGCCGATGGAGATGACGGTAATCGCGGTGCTGCTCTGAAGCGCCGCGGTTAACGCCGTACCGGCCGCGAGGCCGTGCAGCGGCGTCCGCGTGAACCGCTCCAGCCACAGCTGGAGGCTGGCGCCGGCCCAGTGGTGAAGCGCGGTTTCCATCAGCTTCATCCCGAACAAAAACATCGCCAAACCCGTAAGAACAGGCAGTACAATCGAAGACATCATAAGCGGAGAGCTCCTTCGCACTAACTTGTATTCGTTATCAACCAATATATGTGGCCGTACAGACAAGCATGACAAGCTGGGCACTGGAGAGCGGTTTCACGCAAAGGAAGGCATATCAACTTATGGCAGCCGTAATTTTACAAAAGAAACGCAAGTTCCGTTTGGAGCAGGGACACCCTTGGGTGTACCGCAGCGAAATCGAGCGCGTGGACGGAGAAGTAGAGCCGGGTGCGCTAGTGGCGGTTCATAATCACCTGGGCCAATACTTGGGAACGGGCTATTACAACGAAGCATCGCAAATTACAGTGCGGATCGTCTCTTATCAGCCGCTGGAGGCTTTGACCACGGAGGTGTTCACAGAGCGGATTGCACAGTGCCTGCAGCATCGCAAACGCTTTTTGGGCGAGACGGAGTCGTACCGGTTGGTATATGGAGAGGCCGATTTTCTCCCGGGGCTCATTGTCGACAAATTTGCCGACGTGCTGGTCGTGCAATTGCTGACTTTGGGCATGGACCGCTGCCGCGCGCAAATCGTGGAGGCGCTTGTTCGGGTAATGAGCCCTGCGGGCATTTACGAGCGCAGCGATGTGGCGGTTCGCGAGCTGGAAGGCTTGCAGCAAACCAAAGGAGTTCTTTACGGCGAGTGTCCGAGGCATGTGGATATTTTGGAAAACGGACTCCGCATCCGGGTGGACATTGAGGAAGGGCAAAAGACGGGCTATTTTTTCGATCAAAGAGAAAATCGCGCGTCCCTTGCATCGCTGATGACAGGCTGGGGCTATCGCAGCGGCATCGTTTTGCAGGATGTGGAAGAAGACGGCGTCAGCCGCAAGCGGCCTGTGAACGCCAACGGCAAAATCGTCTCTTTCCCTTACTGGGACGGCGCGACGGTGCTCGAATGCTTCTCGCATACGGGCAGCTTTACTTTAAACGCCTGCAAATACGGCGCTAAAAAAGTAACCTGCCTCGACATATCCGAACATGCCATCGAAAGCGCCAGAACGAACGTGCAGTTGAACGGGTTCGAAGAGCGCGTCGAATTTGTCGTCGCCGATGCGTTTGACTATTTGCGCCAGCAGGTCAAAGGCTTGGACGAACGCAAAGCGCGGGCATCCGCGAACACGGCCCAGTCCAAAATCGACACGTCGAAGCCGGTTAGCGGTGGACGCACGTGGGATGTCGTCATTCTCGACCCGCCGGCCTTCGCCAAAACGAAAAGCGCCGTCGAAGGCGCCTGCCGCGGATACAAGGATATTAATTTGCACGGCATGAAGCTTGTGAACGAAGGGGGCTACCTGGTCACGGCGAGCTGCTCGTATCATATGCGTCCCGAGCTGTTTCTGGAGACGATTCACGCGGCGGCTGCGGATGCGGGCAAAATTCTCCGGCTCGTCGAGTTTCGCGGAGCCGGAATGGACCACCCTCGTATTCTTGGCGTAGATGAGGGTCATTATTTGAAATTCGCTATTTTCGAAGTGCGCAGCAAATAGGGGGCTATCTATCCCTATCGCCGCCCAATTCGGACCTTTCGCGTTTTTTACACCGATAACATCTCCACCACCTCATCCATAATGCTCGTTCTCCCTTGAGGCGTCCAGCTCATAATAAACCAGTTCGGTATAAATTTCACTTTCTCATGGGCAGCGGTATCCATGCGCCATGCCGGACTGCGCCGCATTTTATCCAGAGTGTTCTCCACCTCCGCATGATCGCTGAACCGCCGGATCCATAGGTGATCGGTATCAAGCGGAGGGACGTCCTGCGGGTACAGCTCCAGCCTCATTTTATTCGTGGGCGCTCCGGCCCCGGGCGTCAATTTCAACTCCCTGTAAAGCAGTTCGTTTAACGGATGGTTAACCGTCCCCTGCAGCATGACATGGTCGTGCATAATTTGCAGGACGGTGACTCGCTGCTTATTTTTTAACAACGACAAATGTTTGCTTGCCGCCTCCACCTTACTCTCCAGCTTTTTCAACACAAGCTGCGCTTCGGCTTCCCTTCCTACGACCTCGGCTATTTGCAAATAAGGCTTTTGCCACTCCAAATAAAAATCGACGATGACCGTTGGTGCAATTTGTTTGAATCGTTCGTGAAAGTCGCGGTGCGAATAATCCCCCAGGATGAGATCGGGGCGGGCAAGCCGCAATTCCTCGAATTGGGACTGCAAGCGGCGCTGATAATCTTCCGGATCGATGCCCGGATGCTTGTAGCAATCGACCATGGCCACGGGCGTAATCCCCAACGATATGAGGCTGTGATGATAATCGAACCTTGATGCGACGGCGATTCGCATGCATTCGCGCTTCATGTACAGCGTAGGCGAAAGGCCCGACGCTTTTTTGAAAACGCGGCTGAAATAGTATTCGTTTGCATACCCCAGCGCCGCGGCTACCTCTTTGACGGAAGCCCCGTCATGAAGCCGGCTTTTGGCGTGTTCGATCCGGATTTGGTTTAGAAAGTCCATGGGCGACATTCCGGTTGCTTTTTTAAAGCTTCGCCAGTAAGCCCCTGGGCTTAGACTGGCAATGGCGGCCAGCGAGTCACGCGTAATTTTTTGCTGAAAATGCTCCTGCATAAACGCGATGCTCCGCTGCAGGCCGTTGTCTCCGCTTGCTGCCGCCGCCTGCTGCCGGGCGTCATCGTCGATCAAAGCGAGAAGTTCCTGCAGCCGCAGATCCTTGGTTGCGTCGACGGAGCGATTTCCGAGCGCGTAGAGCCCTTCTATTTTTACTTGCACAGCCTCCGTGCCGCGCAGGGGAATTGCGCCTTTTTCCAATGAAGCGGGATATAGTTCCGTGTCGGCGCCGGTCCAGTGGCCGTCTGCTTCCATCATGGTAACGGATCGAAAGCCTATCGCGTAATAACGAATGCCAGCGGGCCCGGCGGATGCCTGCACCTTACTTCCCGGCGGGATGAAGTACAGGGACGCGGGTTCGGCTTTAAAAGAAGCTTTTTCTATCGTGAGGGTGCCCGAGCCGTTGATCACCCAGATGAGAACGGCTTCGCGGGAGCCGGCGAAATTCAGGAGCGACTGTTTCTTTTGTCTCCGTTTGCGAATGAAAGCGAGCAGGTGAACGGTGTGCTGCCGGGATAATGTCGTGGTCATGTTGGAATGCTCCTTCGATAAGTTGTAAAGCTACAATCAGATAAGAAAAAGGGTACAGAGAGATATGGACGGCCAGACCGGCATATAATATCCTTTTAATGATAACAATTCTCATTAACAATGAAAAGGAGGAATGAGTGCCCGGGCATCGCAGAAAGGCACAACATCCAAGCAAGCTGTTCGACATTTTAAGCAAACACAAGGGAGAGAGAGAAGAAATGAATTGGTATGCAAGCAAGCAATCCTGGACCGTCATGTCCATCGTTTTATGTTTCATGATCGTAATAAGCGGATGCGCATCCGGCGCCAAGTCAACTTCCGGGTCGACGTCAGAGCCGGCGTCCGGGGCAGCCGCAACGCCGGCAGGAACGGCCGCAGCAGCGGATAAGGCGGCGGATGCGCCGTATAAAGTGACGCACGCCATGGGTGAAACGACGATCAAGGGTACGCCTAAACGGGTTGTCGTATTGACCAACGAAGGAATGGAAGCCGTCATATCGCTCGGCATCAAGCCGGTGGGAATTGTGAAGGCGTGGGGGATGGACCCCGTTTATCAGCATCTGACGAAAGAGTTCGAAGGCATCCCGATTCTCGGCGATGAAAACCAGCCGAATTTGGAGCAAATAGCCGCTCTGAAGCCGGATTTGATTTTGGGCAATAAATTCCGTCAAGAAAAAGTATATCCGCAGCTCAGCGCTATCGCACCGACCGTATTCTCCGAGCGCATTCACGGCGATTGGCAGATCAATTACAAGATTTATGCTGAAGCGTTGAACAAGAAAGCGGAAGGCGAGAAAAAGTTCGCCGAGTTCGATGCCCGCGTACAGGACCTCAAACAGAAGTTGGGCGACAAAATCAATACGAAAGTTTCACTCGTGCGTTTTAATCCGGGCGGAGTCGTGCGCATTTATTATAATGACACATTTGCCGGCACTTTGCTCAAAAAAGTAGGATTGCAGCGCCCCGAGGTTCAAAATAAAGACAAGTTTTCGGACGATGTAGGCAAAGAGCGCATTCCGGATATGGATGGCGACGTTCTCTTCTATTTCACTTACGACAATGAAAAAGGCGAAGCGGCCAAAAGCGAGCAGGAATGGCAAAACGATCCGCTTTGGAAAAACTTGAATGTCGTGAAAAACAATAACGTTCATAAAGTGTACGACGGAATTTGGAATTCATCAGGCGGCATTATTTCGGCGAATTTAGTGCTGGACGATTTGGCGAAATATGTAGCGAAAAAATAAACCGCAAATAAATGAAAAGCCTGCTTCTTGGATTTGGAAAATCTGGGTGGCAGGCTTATTTCTATTTGGAAAGAAGGCGCGAAATTAGTCATTGCTGCCCGCCGTGAGGACCGTTTGAAAGCTTTGGCCCAATCCCTGCCGGATGCCGAAACTACTTCAAAGGATCCTCAGATCCAAGAATGGCTGAAGAATACGGCGCGTACAGAAGGCATGGGGTTGCGTTCAAGCGATATTGCCGATGCCGTGGCTTACGCCATCAACACGTCTGACACGGTAGCGGTAAACGAAATCTTAATCCGTCCGACCAAACAAGCAGTATAATATAAATCGACTCAACATGCTAAAAATAGCCTTGGCCGACTAACAGCCAAGGCTATTTGCATATGAGCGAATCGGAGCCGATTCACGAGTAGTGACCGATCATCGCCGGGTTCGGATTGTCCCCGCCGGCTGCCATCGGTTTTGTTTGCGTAGGAGTTGACATAGGTTCCTGCTTTCCGCTCATCGAGCTTTATATGGAGACTTTCTCGTACAAATACGCAGGCAATGCCTGCACGAACGGCGACCAATCGCCCGTCGTGTAAAGATGAAGCCGGTGCATGGCCCGCGTACACGCCGTATAAAGAAGCTTGCGCTCGTTGTTCCGGCCGTAAGCTGCGGACGAAGCATCATAGACCAAGACTGCATCGAACTCGATACCTTTGGCGAGATACACGGGAATGACCATCACTCCTTTTTCAAAGCCTGACGTCCCCTTCGTAATGAGCTGCAGAGCTTCACTTCCATGAATCCGTAACGATTCATAAGCCTCACGGCTTTCGGCCGCGGTCTTCGTAATGACGGCGATGGAATCGAAGCCCTCGGCTCTGAGCGCCGCAATGTCTGCCACAATTTGCGCATCACGCTTCTCCCCGCTGTCCGGTCTCGTGAGAAGTGGTTTTGGGCCGCGCCTTTCAAACGGTGCAATTTCTTCCCCGCCTGGAAGCATCGATTTCGTAAATTCAACGATCTCCCTGGTTGAACGATAACTGCGTACCAGGCGGACAAGGCTTGTATCGGCTTCGCCGAAAAGGCGGACAAGCGGCGAATCGGCTGCGTCCAGACTTGTGGCCTGCATGAAGATAGCCTGCCCGAAATCGCCGAGCACTGTCATCCGGGCACGGGGGAACAGCTTTTTTAAATATTCATATTGAAACATCGAGTAATCCTGGCCCTCATCAACGAAAACATACCGGATTTCCGTGTTCGTCCGGACGCCTTCGATCAGTTCTTTTACATACAAATAGGGAGTCGCATCCTCGTAGAATAACTCGTTCCGGAGCAGCGCTTCCTTGGTTTGCCTGCATATTTCAGGCCACAGCGGGGGGATGACGGCCCCATTCGTTTTCTCCCGATAAGCGGTATCGCCCTCAAACAATTGGCCATATATGCCTTTGATATCTACAAACGAGAGTTTCTTCACGATTTTCCTTAGCGGTTTGAAACTTTCTTTCACGATCCTGCGGCGGAGCAGATCTTCCTCCTTTTGGGCGAAGTCAAAGTCGCCTTCATCTTCGCGGCGCTTGTTGTTCATTTTCTCGCGAACTACAGCGTAATGTTCCGCAACGTCGAATACTTCCTTCTCTTTATGCAGCATTCCGTAGACTTCCGTGTACTGCTCGGTGTCGAGATAATTCAACTCTTCCTCTACCCAAAGCGCGTCCCGTTCCATGCGTTCCAGCGAGGCCAGTTCATTCAGCAGCCATTCTTGCAAGAGAACGATACGATTGAACAACGGCAGTGAACGGTCATAACCGTAAAATTTCGCTCTCATTCGCTCCGCGGTAATCAAATCGCGTTCCCGAAACCGAATAGCGTTGAATCGCATGCCTTCCCGTCCCAGCCACATTCCATAGTTTTGCAGAGCTTGCAGGAAAGCTTCGGAAGCTTTATATTCGATCCCCTGAAGACGAGCCTCATATCCCGGCGCTCCTTGTGCGGTCAGTACGTATTCGATCTGATCAAAGGGATCCTCCGGCCGTAACGAGGAACTCAACCAATAATCGAGATATTCTTGAAAAGTCGTCTGCTGCATATTTTCTTCACCGAGCTCCGGAAGGACAGTGGAGATATAACCGGCAAACATCGGATTCGGTGAGAAAAGAACGATCTGATCGGCCTTGATCGTCTGGCGGTGTTTGTACAGAAGGTACGCCACCCGCTGCAATGCCGCGGAAGTCTTACCGCTGCCGGCAGCCCCCTGTACGATAAGCATCCGGTTTTTGTCATTGCGGATGATGGCGTTTTGCTCCTTCTGGATAGTTGCCACGATACTCTTCATTTGCGAGTCCGCACCTTTGCCGAGCACTTGCTGCAGGATTTCGTCTCCGATCGTTTCGCTTGCGTCAAACATGTTGCGGATTTGCCCGTTTTGAATCTGAAACTGCCGCTTGAGCTCCATCGTTCCTTCGATTCGTCCGGCCGGCGTGACATAAGACGCCGGGCCGGGGGAGAAGTCGTAGTACATGCTCGCGATTGGCGTTCGCCAGTCATAGATCAGAAAGCTCAACCCGTCTTCGTCGACGAAGGAAGATACGCCGATATAAATCTGCTCGCTGAGGCCCAGGCCATCCTCTTGAAAGTCGAGGCGTCCGAAATAAGGAGAAGGGAGCAGACGGTTCATGCTTTTCCATTGCTGTGTCAACAGTTTGTGGCCGCGTTCCCGTTCGGCCAATAACGCGGACTGCTGGTTAATCGTGTAAAAGGTCTCTTCGAAATCTTCGAATGTGCTTGTGTTAATCGTAACTTCTTCCCAAAACCGCTTGCGAAAGTCCGCAGCCTGATTCCGCAGTCCGACAACCTCCGGCTCCAGTTCGGCGATTCTCGCCTGCAGCTTGTTCCTGACCCGTTCCAATCGCTCCTGTTCCTGCTGCCAATCCTTCGCTTCCATATCCGAACACACTCCTTTTTCCGTTTTTTTGGGGATGAAAAAGAGCATTGACAAATCAAAGTTCCAGATGTATAATTAAATTGGGAATAAAATTGGATACACTGATTATTTAAATTTGTCAATACCGCTAATGATTATATCATAGCGTTATTTTTCGTTCAATATATTTTTTCGCCCTCCGACAGGGCTGAATACTGACCCGGATTGCGGGGCAGTTTTAACAAACCACCGCGGAGTTAAGCTGCCAGAAGATGACCCTTGAATTCATCAAGGGTCATCTTTTTTTACGTCCACCCGCTCCATCATCTGCCACGCCTCTATTTCGGTCAAAGTGTGATAGAATAGAAAAATAGGCTGGAGAAAAGGAGACCTTTCATGACGATAAGATTCGTGATAGGCCGGGCCGGGAGCGGCAAAAGCGAACGCTGTCTGGCCGAGCTGAAGCAGCGTCTGGCGGCCGAACCGGAGGGACCGCCGCTGATTCTGCTCGTCCCGGAGCAAGCGACCTTTCAAGCGGAGCATGCGCTTGTGTCCGATCCGCAGATCGGCGGCATGATCCGTGCGCAGGTGCTGAGCTTTCACCGCCTGGCCTGGCGCGTGATGCAGGAGGAAGGCGGCACGGCAAGGCTGCCGATTGACGATACCGGCAAAAAACTGCTTTTGACGAGCATTTTACATACATGCAAGGAACAGCTTCGCCTGTTCGGCCATGCGGCCGGGCAGATGGGATTTGTCGACAGGCTCAACCAACTGTTTACGGAGTTCAAACGGTACTGCGTGACGGCGGGGCAGCTTGACGAACATGAGCGCAATCATATGGCTGGAATCGGAGCAAGCGGCCTTCTCCGCGAGAAGCTGCACGATATCCGGCTGGTGTACCGGGAGTTCGAGTCGTCGCTGGCACGGCAGTATTTGGACGGAGAAGACTATTTGACCCTGCTGGCGGAGCAAATTCCGAATTCCGCTTATTTGCGGTCGGCCTCGATCTGGATCGACGGCTTTCACGGTTTTACGCCGCAGGAGTTCGCCGTGCTTGGCGGGCTTTTTGCAAGCTGCAAAGATGTGACGATCACGCTCTGCCTCGACCGCGCCCTGGCGGCGGAAGACAGGCCTGACGAGCTGGATCTGTTTCATCCGACGGCAAAAACGATGGTGCGCCTGCAGCAAATGATCTGGGAGCTGGGGCTTGGCCCTGCGGAAGTTTTGTGCCTATCGCCGGACAGCTCGCCGCGCTTCAAGGATAGTCCTGCGCTCAGTCATCTGGAACGTATGTTCGATGGTCGTATCGGCGGGCTGGCGCAGCGTTACAAGCCAAGCGGAGACGAGAAGCTGAGCGATCAGCTCGTCGTGCAGGAAGCCGTTCACCGCCGGGCGGAGGTGGAGGGGGCGGTGCGCGACATGCTGCGGCTCGTGCGCGAGCAGGGGGTGCGCTGGCGTGAAATCGCCATTATGGTGCGCAACATGGAGGGGTATCAGGATTTGCTCAAGTCGGTGCTGTCCGACTATGAAATCCCTCATTTTTTTGACCAAAAGCGCGCCGTGCTGCATCACCCGCTAGTGGAATTTATCCGCTCGGCTATGGAGGTCGTGCAGCATAACTGGCACTATGACGCAGTTTTCCGCCTGATCAAAACGGATCTGCTGCTCCCCGCCGATGCTGCATCCGACCGTCCTCTCATGGACAAGCTGGAAAACTACGTGCTGGCCTTCGGCATTCAAGGCTACCGCTGGACGGACGGCAAGCCGTGGACGTTCAAGCTGCGCGCCAATTTGGAGCAGGCAGAAGACGCGATTCAGTCAGACGCTGTTGAGTTGGAGCGGTTGAACGCGGCCAGGGAAATCGTCGTCAAGCCGCTGCTTGCTTTCGCCAAGCGTTTGCATCAGGCGAAGACGGTCAAAGCGCAGGTTGAGGCGCTCTATATGCTGCTGGAAAGCGTCGATGCGCCCCAAAAGCTCGAGGCATGGGGGGAGGCCTCCCTTCATGGGGGCAAGCCGGAAAAAGCGCGCGAGCACGGACAAATGTGGAACAGCGTCATGGACATGCTCGACCAATTGGTCGAGACGATGGGGGACGATGCGGTGTCCGCGGAGCTTTTTGCCGAGCTGTTGGAGACAGGGATGGAAAGCATGAAGCTCGGCCTCGTGCCGCCGTCCATGGATCAGCTGCTGGTCGGCAGCATGGACCGGACGCGCTCAAGCGGCATCCGCTACGCTTACATACTGGGTGTGAACGACGGCGTCATTCCGGCGCAGATGGATGAAAAAGGCGTGCTGACCGAAGCGGAGCGCGAGGCGCTGACGGAATCGGGCCTGCCGATGGCCGACGGCAGCAGGCGCAAGCTGCTGGATGAGCAGTTTATTATTTACACGTCGCTGACCGTGCCCGGCAAAAGATTATGGCTCAGCTATCCGCTGGCCGACGAGGAAGGGAAATCGCTGCTGCCCTCGGAGCTGATCAAGCAATTGCGCCAGCTGTTCCCGGGGACCGAGCAGCCGCTTCTGCTCGCCGAACCGGCGGCGGAAGCGCCGGAAAGCGAGCAGGCTGCCTACATCGCCCATCCAAGCCAGGCGATTTCCTATTTGGCCGTCCGCATGAAGCATTGGATGCTCGGCGGCCGCATGGCCGATCTCTGGTGGCAGACTTACAATTGGTATGCCGACCGGCCGGACTGGCGGATGAAGCTGCAAGCGATCGTCGGCGCGCTGCAATATACGAACAAAGAGGCGGACTTAAGCGCGCGAACGAGCCAGCGCCTGTACGGCCAACATTTGCGCGCAAGCGTCTCGCGGATGGAGCGGTATGTCGCGTGCCCGTTCTCCCATTTCTTGTCTCACGGCTTACGGCTGCAGGAAAGGCGGGTATACAGGCTGGATGCACCGGACATCGGCCAATTGTTCCACGCTGCCCTGAATCAGTTCGTCCGCAATCTTCAGCAGGACCAATTGTCCTGGGGCGAGCTTTCGGCGGAGGCATGCATGGAGCGTTCCGCGCAGGTCGTCGACGAGCTGGCGCCGAGGCTGCAGGGGGAAATACTGCTGAGCTCCAGCCGTTACGCCTACATTGCGCGTAAGCTGAAGCAGGTGGTCGGACGGGCTGCGGTCGTGCTCGGCGAACATGCCAAACGCGGTCAATTCCAGCCACTCGGCCTGGAAATCGACTTCGGACCGGGCAAAGAGCTGCCGGCGCTGACCTTTCAGCTCGACAACGGCTGCACGATGGAAATTATCGGACGCATCGACCGCGTCGACAAAGCCGACGGCGAACAGGGCGTGCTGCTGCGCGTTATCGACTACAAATCAAGCCAGACTTCGCTGCAGCTCTCCGAGGTGTACTACGGTCTTTCTCTGCAAATGCTCACCTATCTGGATGTCATCCTGACGCACGCCGAGCAGTGGCTGGGCATTCCGGCGAAGCCGGCGGGCGTGCTGTACTTTCATGTACATAACCCGATGCTGCAGCAAAAAAATGCGCTTGCACCGAGCGAAGTCGAACAGGAGCTGCGCAAGCGGTTTAAAATGAAAGGCCTGATCACCGCCGACGCCGCCGTCGCGGGTCTGATGGACGATCAGCTCGTCCAGGCGGCAGGCCACTCCCAGCTCATTCCGGTGGCGATCAAAAAGGACGGCACCTTCTATTCCAGCTCTTCGGTAGCGACGGATGCCCAGTGGGACACGCTGCGCAGCTATGTGCGCAAGCAGGTGAAGCGAATCGGTACCGGCATTACCGACGGGCATGTCGATATCGCGCCTTACCGGCTGGGCAAAAAAACGGCTTGCCAGCATTGCTCGTACCGTTCCGTCTGCCAGTTCGACCCGCTGTTTGAAGGCAATGAAATGCAAATATGGAGACAGCGCGGAAAAGATCAGCTTTGGTCCGAATTGGAGCAGGGTGCCCGCACGGCCGCGTCCGGGGCCGCGGAAAGGAGCGCAGCAAATTGAACCGACACCAACAACCAAAGCCGGCGGGCAGCACCTGGACGGACGACCAATGGGATGCGATTACGCTCGGCGGCCGGCATATGCTCGTCGCTGCTGCGGCCGGCTCCGGCAAAACGGCGGTGCTCGTCGAGCGGATCATTCGCCGGATCTCCAGCGAATGGGAGCCGATCGATGTCGACCGCCTGCTCGTCGCGACGTTCACCAAAGCGGCGGCAGCGGAAATGAAGCACCGCATCCGCGACGCGCTGGAGAAAGAGCTGACGAAGCAGCCGAACTCGCAGCATTTGCGCAAGCAGCTCGCCCTGATGGGGCGCGCGTCCATTACGACGCTGCATTCTTTTTGTCTGGAAGTGGTGCAGCGCTACTTCAGTCTGATTCGTTTGGACCCGGGGTTTCGGATCGCCAACGAGACGGAAGCGGAATTGCTAAGACAGGATCTGCTCGGCGAGATGCTGGAACAGTATTACGCCGCGAGCGGAGAAGCCAGCGCCTTCTGGCGGCTGGTCGATTCGTTCAGCGGCGAGCGCAGCGACGACGCGATCATGCAGCTTGTGCAGAAGCTGTATGACGTGTCGCGCAGCCACCCGTGGCCGGAATACTGGCTGCGGGCGACGGCCTCGATGTTCGGGCCGCCCGCTCCCGCAGTCGGCGAGGCAGCGGATGCGGGAGCGCCCGGGATGGAGGCGCTGCGCGAGGCGGCCGCCGCCCTGGCGCCGGCGGATATGTCGGTCTGGGAGCGGGCTTTGGTCCGCGACCTGTCGCTGGAGCTGGAAGGCGCAGCGGATTTGCTGCGCCAGGCGCAGGAACTGGCCGAGCTGCCCGGCGGTCCGGCGCCTTATTTGGACAATTTGCGGGAAGACCTGCTGCTTGTGCACAATTTGCTGGAAACGACGTCCTATCCGTGGTCCGTTCTGTACCAGGGCTTCCAAACGGTTGAATTCGGGAAGCTGAAGGCGTGCAAGGGCGACGATTACGACAAAGAGCTGCAGGAAGAAGTGAAAGAGCTCCGCAACCGGGCCAAAGAGCAGATCGGCAAAATCAAAGAGGAGCTGTTCGGCCGAACGCCCGAACAGTTTACGCAGGAAATCGCCGAGCTGGCTCCTGTACTGCATACGCTGGTCGATCTTGTGAAGGACTTCGGGCAGCGCTACCGGCAGGCGAAAGCGGAAAAAGGCTTGATCGATTTTGCCGACCTGGAGCATTACTGCCTGCAAATTTTAATTGCGCCGGGCTCACCGCCGGGCGAACTGATTCCGTCCGAAGCGGCGCTGGCCTACCGCAAACAATTTGCGGAGGTGCTGCTCGACGAGTATCAGGATACGAACCGGGTGCAGGAGGCGATCGTGACGCTGATCTCGAACTCCGCGCCGGGAAACCGCTTTATGGTCGGCGATGTGAAGCAAAGCATATATAAATTTCGATTGGCCGAGCCGGAGCTGTTTCTTGAGAAATACAAAGCTTACCGCTCCAAGCGCGAGCAGGCGGAACAGGCCGGAGGAACGGCGGAAGGCGGACGCATCGATCTGGCGCGCAATTTTCGCAGCCGGGTGGAAGTTGTCGACGCCGTCAATTTTTTGTTCAAGCAGGTGATGAACGAAAAAGTCGGGGAGATCGAATACGACACGAGAGCGGAGCTCGTATACGGCGCGGGTTATCCGCCCCCGGCCTCGGACTGCTCGGTCGAGCTGCTGGTCGTCGATCGCTCCTCGGACAGCCGGGCTGCGGGCGAGGCCGATGACAGCGGGGAGCCGGACGATGCGGACGGCATGGAGCCGGAAAACGGCGGCGATGGCAGCGCCGCTTTCGCCGATCCCGTGCTGGAGGCGCAGGAGATGGAAACGGCGCAGCTGGAAGCGCGGGCTATTGCCGCACGTATTCGCGAGATCCTGGGCGACGGCGGGAAGAGCGAGCCGTTTCGCGTATTCGACAAGCGCACAGGCGGCACACGTCCGGCGACATACAGGGATATCGTCATTTTGCTGCGGGCGACCCAGCAATGGTCGCCGGTTCTGATCGACGAGCTCAAGCAGCAGGGCATTCCCGCTTATGCGGAGCTGAGCACCGGCTACTTTTCGGCTACCGAGGTCGAGGTGATGATTTCACTGCTGAAAATCATCGACAACCCTTACCAGGACGTGCCGCTGGCGGCGGTGCTGCGCTCTCCGGTCGGGCAATTGACCGCCGACGAGCTGGCACAGGTCCGCATCACGGACAAATCGCTGCCGTTTTATGAAGCGCTGCTCCAGTTTGCTGGCGAAAGCGGACATGCACCGGAACAGAGCCCGCCGGATGCGGAGCTGCTCGGCCGGCTGAACCTGTTTACGGAGCGGCTTGAGCAGTGGCGAAACGATGCCCGCCAAGGCTCGCTCGCCGACTTGATCTGGAACATTTACCGCCAGACCGGATATTACGATTTTGCGGGCGGCCTGCCCGGCGGCTTGCAGCGCCAGGCGAACCTCCGCGCGCTGTACGACCGGGCAAGGCAATACGAAAGTACGTCCCTGCGCGGGTTGTTCCGCTTCCTCCGGTTCATCGAACGGATGAAGGACAGTGGAGGCGATCTCGGCACGGCGCGCGCGCTCGGCGAGCAGGAAGACGTCGTCCGGATCATGTCGATTCATAAAAGCAAAGGGCTGGAATTCCCGGTCGTTTTCGTTGCTGGAATGGCGAAAATGTTCAACCAGCGCGATTTGAACGACGCCTTCCTGCTTCACAAGGAGCTTGGCTTCGGGCCGCGCTTTGTCGATACGGCGCTTCGCGTCAGCTATCCGACGCTGCCGCAGCTGGCGATCAAAAGGCGCATGAAGCTGGAGCTTTTGGCTGAGGAAATGCGCGTGCTGTACGTAGCGCTTACGCGGGCCAGAGAAAAGCTGTATTTGCTCGGCACGGTGAAGTCGCTGGAGAAACAGCTGCGCAGCTGGGGGAGGCATTTGTCCAGGACGCAGTGGTATTTGCCCGATTTTGAATTAGCCAAAGCCAAAAGCTACCTCGACTGGGTCGGACCAGCCGTGCTGCGCCATCCGGACGCGGCTCCGTGGCGGGAGCGGATCGGGATGAACGACAGCTCGCCGGAGGTGCGCCTGCTGCAAGATCCGTCCGTGTGGAAAGTGACCGTCCTGACGCCGGAAACGCTGCAAGCCGTCCTGACGGACGAGCAGGCCTCGCTGCTCCCGGATGCGGAGCGGTGGGCAGAAGTCCGCGGCATGGAACCTGTTCCCGCTTCCGGCAAATGGGCGGATTGGCTGGGGGCAAGGCTTTCATGGTCATACGCGCATGCGGAGGCGCCGAAGCTTTACGCCAAGACGACGGTATCCGAGATGAAGCGGTTGTCCGATACGGGCCGCCTGGAAGGCGAAGGCGAGCTGCCGGCCGCTCCGGAGCAGCCGCAGGCTGTGATTTGGCGCAGACCGCGTTTTATGGAAGAGAAGAAGCTGACCGCTGCGGAGAAAGGGACTGTTGTGCATGCGGTTATGCAAAACATTTCGCTGGCCGAAATGCCGACCGAGGCGAGCATTCGCCAGACGCTTGAAGAGATGCTGCGCAAGCAAACGCTGACCGTGCAGCAAACCGGTGTTGTGGATATTCCGGTTATTTTGAAGTTTTTCCACAGCGATATCGGCCGCCGCATGGTGAAGGCTGCGCATGTCCTGCGCGAGGTGCCGTTCAGCTTCGGCCTGCCCGCAGGCGATGTTTATGGAGAGACGGAGCATTCCACATCTGGGGAAACTGTGCTCATACAAGGGGTCATCGACTGCTTGTTCGAGGATGAAGAGGGGTTGGTACTGGTCGATTTCAAAACGGATGCGGTAAAAGGCAGCTCCCCGGACGAGCTTCGCACGCGTTATGAGACGCAGATCAGCCTGTATACCCGCGCAGTTGAACATATTTGGAAACGTCCGGTGGCCGGCAAATATTTATATTTTTTTGACGGTTCGCTGCTGCTGGACATGTAAAGAAAGGAGCTGAATGATGCGTATTTTGCATACCGGAGATTGGCATTTCGGCAGGACGCTGGAAGGCCGCAGCCGCATGGAGGAGCAGGAAGCTTTTATGGACGAGCTGGTGCGGATCGTGCGCGATCAGCAGATCGATCTGGTGCTGGTGGCCGGCGATATATACGATTCCGTCAATCCGCCGGCCGCAGCGGAGCAGCTGTTTTATGAAGGAATCGCCAGGCTTGCTGACGGAGGAGCGCGGCATGTGGCGGTCATTGCCGGCAATCACGACCACCCGGACCGTCTGGCGGCTTCCGCTCCGCTTGCGGCCAAGCAGTCCATAACGCTGGTCGGTCTGCCCGTGCCGGACATTCAAACAGTCGGCATTGCCCGCACCGGCGAGCTGGCCAAGCTGGTCATGCTCCCTTACCCTTCCGAATCCAGGCTTAAAGAGATGCTATCGTTTGAGGCGGAGGAGGAAGCGCTGCGCAGCAAATATTCGGAACGGGTCGGCGCTTTAATCCGCCGGCAAGCGGCGTCGTTTGCGCCGGATACGGTCAATTTGATCATGAGCCACGTGTACGTGCTGGGCGGACAGGAGACGGAATCGGAGCGTCCGATCCAGGTCGGCGGCGCATATACCGTCGATACGGCCGCATTGACGGCGGGCGCGCAGTACGTCGCGTTAGGCCATCTTCACCGCCCGCAAAATGTGAAGGCCGCATCGCCGATCCGCTACTGCGGCTCGCCGATGGCGTACAGCTTCTCGGAAGCGGGTCAAGCCAAATCGGTCACTGTGCTGGACCTGGCTCCGGGACAGGCGGCCGAGCCGCAGGAAATTTATTTGATCTCCGGGCGGCCGCTCGTCGGCTGGAAAGCGAAGCAGGGCATCCGGCAGGTGTATGAGTGGTTGGACGAAGGCCGGGATGCCGGGGCCTGGATCGACCTGGAAATTACGATGACGGAAGCGATGTCCATGGAGCAAATTCAGTCGCTGCGCAAAGCGTGCGACGGTTTCATCCACATTCGCCCGATCTATCCGGAAATCGAAACCGCCAGAGCGTCTGTTCCGCAGGACGCCCTTTCGATGGAAGAACAGTTTGCCCGGTTCTATGCCCGGCAAACCGGCGGCGCGCAGCCGGAGCCTGAGCTGGTCAGGCTGTTTTTGGAGCTGCTGCAGGAAACCGATTCGGCGGAAGAATCCGCTTAAGCGCGCATAGGAGGAAATGATTTATGCGACCGATACAATTGCAAATGTCCGGGCTGCAAAGCTACAGGGAGCTGCAGACGATCGATTTCAGCCGGCTGTGCGACGCCGGTGTGTTCGGCATATTCGGCCCGACAGGCAGCGGCAAATCGTCGATTCTCGACGCGATTACACTGTCGCTGTACGGAAAAGTCGAACGGGCGAGCGGAGGCACGCAAGCGATCATGAATCATGCGGAGCAGACGCTTTTCGTCTCGTTCACGTTTGAGCTGACGAACGCTGCGGGGACGCAGCGCTACAAAGTGGAGCGGCAATTCAAGCGCGGCTCGGAGCTGTCGATCAACGGGACGGTCAGCCGGCTGCTGCAAATGAATGGCGATGAAACGATCGTTCTGGCGGATAAAGCCGGTGAAGTCAATCAGCGGGTGCAGGCCATTTTGGGGCTGTCGATGCAGGATTTCACGAGAGCAGTCGTGCTCCCGCAAGGCAAGTTCGCGGAGTTTTTGACGCTCACGGGCAAGGACCGCAGGCAGATGCTGCAGCGGCTGTTTCATTTGGAGCAGTACGGCGATCGGTTGAGCGGAAAAGTGAGTTCCAGACTGAAGGAAACGGACGTCTCGGTCAAACAGCTTGCGGCCGAGCAGCAGGGGCTTGGCGAGGCGTCGGAGCAGGCGCTGGCGGAAGCCGAGTCCCGGCTGCGGGAGGCGGAGCAGGAGGCCGAGCGGGGCAAATTGCTTTTGCAGCGGCAGGAAGCCATATACGAAGAGTGCAAGCAGTTGTTTCAGTGGCAGGAGGAACAAAAAAAGCTGGAGCAAGAAGCCGCCCGGCTGCAGCAGGACGAGGCCCGCATAGCGGAAAAAGAGACACTGCTCCGGCAGGCTGAGCAGGCCGAACGCGTTCGCCCTTTTTTGGAGCAGCATGGCGCTGCTTCCGGGGAAGTTCAAGCAACGGCCGCTCAGCTTCAGCAGGCGCAATCCGCGCAATTAGCCGCGGACGGGACGTTCCGGCTGGCCGAAGAGGCGTTCGAACAGGCGCAGCAGGAGCTTGCCGCAAGCGAAGGTCCTTTGCTGCTGCGTTTGGATCAGCTTCAGCAAGCGCTCGTTTTGCAGCAGGAGCTTGAGCTGCTGCAGGCGCAGCAGCGGGAAGCGGCCGCAGGCGAGGCTGCGGCTTTGGAGCAGTACCACGGCATTCAGACGGAACTGCACAAAAATGCCGAAACGAAAGAGCGGGCGCTCCAGAAACAGGCGGAGCTCAAAGAGCAGCTGAAGCGCACGGAGACGAGCGTGTCGGTCAGGCAGCAGCTGCAAACCGCCGCCCACGAAAAGAAATCGATCGAAATGCTGGAGGCGCAAAAGCTCGGGCAGGAGAAGGAGCGGGAGCTAAAAGCCGCTGCTTTGAAATCGTTGGAGCAAAGCAGCCTGGACTTGTCGGCGAAGCGCCGGACGGCAGCGGATAGACTGCTCGATTTGTTGGAATCGGCAGCCGCAACCATTAGCTGCGTTCAGCAGGATGAGGAGCGGCTGAGCAGCCTCGCGCCTCTGCTGTCCGCTGAAGCGGAGCGGTGCAGGCTGGCATGGCTGCGCCGGGAGCGGCAGGCGTTGGCGGCCCAATTGGCCGGCCAGCTTGCGGACGGAGAAGCGTGTCCCGTCTGCGGCTCGACGCATCATCCGGCGCCGCTGGACGCTGCGCATGCGGATGATGCCGGAAGCGGTGAGGAAGCATTCAACAGGCTGCAGAACATGCTGCAGAAGACGAAGGAAATGCAGTTCGCGAACAGACAGCGGCTGAAGCGGGTTTCGGCAATACATACGCAAGTGCTTGAATATAGTGAGCGGGTACTGCCGGATTCCGGGGAAGCGGCGCGGCTGGAGGCCGCTCCCGCGCTGACTGCGGCGGACGAGCGGCCGCAGATGAGCCCGGAAGCTATCGATGGGCTTTGGAGTGCGCTGCACGCTTCGGAAGCGTCTGTTCAGCAGCAAATCGAAGGGCTGGAGCGCGGCTGGGTAAATGTGCAAAAAGAGCTGCAGCAGTTGGAGCAGCAGCAGGCGCAGATGGAAGCGCAGCAGCAGGCGGCCTCGGCTGCACTGAGCGAGGCTGAGAGCAAACTGGCTGCGGCGGTGCATATACTGCAGCAGCACGCAGACGCTTGGCGATCGCGCTTCGCCGAGCTTGCCTGGGAGCACGTCGACCGGCAGCTCGAGGAGCTGCTGGAGAAGGAACGGCTCGCGGACGAGCTGCGCGGCCGCATCGAGAAGAGCATCCCGTTTCTCGACGGGCTGCTCGCGCGCATGAACGAACTCCAGCAGGACGCGCTGGAGTTCGACAAAACCGCCCTGCAGCTGCGCGAGCGGCTGCAGGGGCTGGCGCAGCTCGCCGCCGACAAGGAGCGGCAGCTCGCCCAGCGCGCGCCCGGCGGCGCCGTGCCGCAGCTCATCGCGGAGGCGAGCGCCGCGCTGGAGCGGCTGCGGCTGCGCGCGCAGCAG
>NZ_JBZYAO010000027.1:0-102780 GCF_059820445.1 Paenibacillus sp. sgz302190 | reverse complement strand
AGCATAGACACACCGCGCTTTCCATGGAATACTCACAAGAATATTATACCATATTAACGCGGTGAATTGGTGGATTCATAAGACTTTCTCAACAGCCTGAAAAGTGCAGGTTTTTTCCGTAAAAATGGTTCATTTTGACGGAAAGCCTGCGATTGTGCAGGAATTTTGATTACAGATGGTCTGAGCCCCATGTTCGCGGCGAAAAGCCTGCACAATTGCAGGAATTTTACCGTGGCCCGCGTATCAACTGAGCAAAAACTGTACTTTTGCAGGTTTTTTTGAGTACAACCAGGCAGATGGTGCAATTGGGCTCTGGCGCGGGGGCTTCTGGGCAGGCAGATGGTGCCATCGGCTCTGACGTAGGGGTTCTGGGTAGGCAGATGATGCCATCGGCTCTGACGTGGGGGTTCTGGGCAGGCAGATGGTGCCATCGGCTCTGACGCGGGGGCTTCTGGGCAGGCAGATGATGCCATCGGCTCTGACGTGGGGGTTCTGGGCAGGCAGATGGTGCCATCGGCTATGGCGCGGGGGCTTCTGGGCAGGCAGATGGTGCCATCGGCTATGGCGCGGGGGCTTCTGGGTAGGCAGATGATGCCATCGACTCTGGCATTGGGGGGGGGTACTGGGCAGGGATTTCTCCCGCAGCCGTGCTGATGTACTCTCTCCTAGTGAGTGAGTTTCTCGGCAGTACGACTTTAACAGGTTTTCTCCCCTTAGCCAAGTTGCTGTGCTGCCTCCCAGCGTCCGGGTTATGCTCTTGCAGGTTTTCCTGAGCGCTGCCGGCAGTTTATTTAATTACCGCTAACGTGGTTTACCCGTATTCGGGAGCGCGCTGCACGGATGCCACTTTTTCGCCACTCCTCAAACGAAACAGTGTGCCGCGCAGAACTTGCGGTCGCGGGGTGCCGCCAAATGCTCCCCTGACCCCCGCGTATAAGCGGGATTTTCGCCGGCTCCGCCGGAAATTTATTTCCGCTTTCAACATAGCCTTTAAAGAATGAGCGCACAATAATTTGTGGCCTCATCTATGCAGCTCAGGCTCAAGGAACGGAGGGATGACTGTGGCGAATTCCGCCGATAAGCGAAGCGGAGGCATGGGCGGGTTTGTAGCAAAAGCGGTGCGGCTCCCCAGGCTGCTGCTGCAAATGTTCAAAAACAAAGCATCCACACTGATGTACTCGATGAAAGCCGCGGAAACGGCGGCCGGGCGGATGCCCCTTTCTCCCGAGACGATCCGGCGCCTGGAGCACAGCTTGAAGCTCCGGCTTCGGCTGCAGCAGGACGGCGCCGCTCTCCCTCCTCTTGCTTCGCAAGAAAAGCTTTTGGTCAGCAGCCTGAAAGAGCTTGTTCAGCGAAAAAACCGCAACAATGTAACGCGCACGCAAGCGTACTGGGCGGTTTATCAGGAGCATCCCGAGCTGCATTGGGCGCTGCTCGCCCATATGGTATCGCGCAACGGCGGGTGGTGCATGACGGATTTGCGAGGCGAGCTGCTCCCGCGTTTGCTGTCACAAGCCCACATCGAACACACCTTCGCTTTCCTCGAACGGGCGAACGCGCTTATTTTCCGCGATGCGTACCCACAGCTGCTGCTGTATGCCGAGAGCAAAAAGCGGGGGCACAGCTTGTTTCATTTACTGCCTCATTTCGGCGTATCCGCGTTTATGGAGGCTGTCTGGAACGATTACTGGAGGCACAAGGAGCCCATCCCTCTGACGATCGCCCTGATCATAAACGAGCAAAATTACATCGAACAGCGAATCGTCCGGAATCGTCACTACAAGCAGACTGTGCTGGACACGCCCGCTTTTAAAACGCAAGCCTGGCTGCAGTTGAATCAGGTGTTCTTCCCTTACCTGGCCCCGCTTGGCGCCAAATCGCCTGTGCATCTTCACCCCCGCCTGGCCGGTCTGACTCTGGAAAATTTCGGCAACTTAAACGAACGCATCGAATTCGGAAAAAGCTTGTATGCGATCCTGTACGGCATCCCCGTCGTCCATCAAGGCGTGCTGAAATTTGCCGCGGAGACTCCTCATACCGCCTCCCGGTCGGACTATTGGCCCCAGCTTTTCACAAGCGTCAAAAAAGCCCCTCCTGCCGGAAAATACGAGGAGAGGCTGAGCGGCCTTCATTTGAAAAAGGGGGCCGATCCCTTTTATAGTCCGGCGCTGCCCCGGGCATGGCCCGACCGGCTGCTTGCGCCCGTCGAACCGGGAGACTGGTTCGACGATTACCGCAAGCCGGTCATGCACATGCGGCCGATTCCCGTGCCCTTCGAGTTCGAGATGACAGCCGAAGCCTGCTTCGGCTTGAACAAAATCGAACTCGCCGTCGCAGCGGAGCAAGCGCTGCCGGAGCTGTAAAGCTTAGGCGCGGCCGAGCAGGCGTCCGGCTTTGCCGATGAGCTTTTGCAGCGGCGCGGGAAAGCTTTTGACGTCGTCTTTCGTCACGACGCGGGTCGCCAGCAGCATGAGCGGGTACAGCGCTATCGTTACTGCGCACACAATGACGGAATTGACGGCGGCATTCATGCGGTACCAGGCGAACAACTGGACATAGTGATGGGTCAGCCATTCTATGCCAAGACCGCAGACCGCGATTACGGCGATTGTCAGCGCAAGGCCGGCGGTTCGTCTGCCGAGCACGGTGAAGGCCACTTCCTTGCGGATGGCACGAATGTTGAGCCAGCTCATGGCGATAAAACAAAGCCCGGTGGACGCCGTAATCCCGTATATCCCCCATAAAGGCGACAGCAGCAAGCTTCCCGCCAGCTTCACCGCTACGCCGATTACGACATGAACGATGAGCGGCTTCATCCGGCCCATCCCCATGAGGACGGCTCCCGAGGTCTGCATGATGACCTGAAACATCGCGCTTAACGTCAACAGCGAAATCATATGCGGGCCATGGGCGATCCCGTAGGCCGAATCTTCATAGCCGAACAGCATCAGATCCAGCGGTCTGGCGGCAATGCTGATCATCAGCACGGCAGGCAGCCCTGACAAAATAGCCAACTGAAGCACGCGCGACGTCTGGCTGCTGACCTGCGTCAAGTCTTTTCTGGAGTAAGCCGCCGAAATAATCGGCACAACCGACTGGCTGAGCGCGACGGCCAAAATGATCGGAATACCCGCCAGCGATTGGGCCCGTCCGCCCATAATGCCGACAAGTCCGAGCGCTTCCTGCGCGCCGATCTTGCCTTCCAGCAGCGGAATAATCATCGAGGTATCGATGTTGTATACGAGCGGAACCGTCATCGAGAACAAAACGATCGGAATCGACAGCCGCAGCAGATTCCGGTAAATTTCCCGGTACCGCGGCAGCTCAGGCACAGGCCCCCCAGCCTCTACAGTAGCCGCTGCGGTTTGGCGGGGCGCCGCTTCTGCGGCTGCTGCATCCCGGCGCCTCAGCTTCAGCGCAAAATACAGCATAACCGCAAGCGCTGCGGCACCGCCGACAACGCCGCCGAAGGAGGCTCCGGCTACAGCCCAGCCCAGGCCGGCTTGCAGCAGGAAATAGGCCAGAGCAATCGAGGTCACGAGCCGGAATACCTGCTCGACGACCTGGGAAATGCCGTTCGGCATCATATTTTGCCTGCCCTGAAAATAGCCCCGCATGATGGCGATCAGCGGGAACATGAGCAGCGCGGGCGCGATGGCCCGCGTCGCCAAAGTCGCGTTCTCGCCGCCGCGGGAGATCGTTTCCGCATAAAGCGGCGCGAATGCGTAAAGCAGAGCCGTCATGACAACCCCCGCAACCAGCGCGAACCAGATGGCGGCTTTATAAATGCGCGCGGCCTCGGCCTGCCTGCCGAGCGCGTTTTTTTCCGATATCATTTTGCTTAATGCGCTTGGAATTCCCGCGGTCGCAATGACAAGCAAGGTCGAATACAGGCTGAATGCGATGGAATAGCTTCCATTGCCCGCATCTCCCAGCAAATGCACCAGCGGAATACGCTGAAAAACGCCGAGAAACCGCGCTACAAGCGCGGCCACGGTGAGAATGAGCGTCCCTTTTACGAGCGAGTCTTTTGTTTCCTTCGTCAACGTCCGTTCCTTCTCTCCCAATCGTTTAGTTATGAAAAATCCAGATGAGGAAAACAACGATCATAGCCAACTGCAGCACGATCTTAACTACGCTGCTGGCGAAAAAGCCAACCACCGAGCCGACCCCGGCGCCGAGCGCTTTTTGCCACCCGGTCCCGATGATCATTTCCCCGATAACGGCGCCGATAAACGGGCCGAGGATGATGCCGAATGCCGGAATAACAAAAGGGCCGACAATCAGGCCGACGGTGCTTCCGATTACCGAGGCCCTTGAGCCGCCGAATTTTTTGACGCCCATCGCGCTGACCGCATAATCCGCCACCATGATGACCGCGACGATTAATGTTTGAATGAGCCAGAACGAAACACCGAACGGCTCAAAACCGATCATCAGACCGTAGACGAAAAAAGCGCCATAGATCGCCAGCACGCCGGGCAGCACCGGATAGACCGCACCGGCCATACCCACGGCAAACAGCAGTATAACCAAAATCCAGCCTGTCACAACCATGCTTGACGAACTCCTATTTCAGGATATATTCATAAATTATTTTGGCAACCCCGTGCTCTTCGTTCGTCGCTGTGGTCGTATCGGCAATCCGCTTGACGCCTTCCTGCGCATTGCCCATCGCTACCCCCAAGCCGCTGGCGGTGAGCATGGCAATGTCGTTCTCGCTGTCGCCCATCGCGATCACTTCCGACATCCCAATGCCGAGCAAGCCGCATACCGCTTCAACCCCGCTCGCCTTGTTCACACCAAGCGGATTCAGCTCGATGTTGCACGGATGGGAATTCGTAACCTCAAGCTGCCCCCAGCTCTCCACTATCCGGCGAACCTGCCGCAATGCCGCCTCGTCTTCGGTGTAATAACCGAATTTCAGCCATTGATGGCTTGCAAGGTCTTCCGCCCAGTTGTCACGGTTATAGATACCGTCGACGGCGTACGCCCACCACCAGGTATCGTGCTGTACCGCAATTTCGTGCAGACTGCGCACGAGATCTACGGAGAGCAGCTTCCTGCTGTGCAGTTTGCCCGGCGCTTCCCATACCTCGCTGCCGTTGACCGTAACCATCGGCGTCTTGAGACCGAGTTCCGTCACATAAGGCATCGCGCTCTGCACGCCGCGGCCGGTCGAGAAAATGACCGTCACGCCCGCTTCAAGAGCTGCGGCGATCGCTTTTTTGTTCTCCGCGCTTATCTCTTTGTCTTCCGTAAGCAGCGTTCCGTCCATGTCGAGCGCCAGCAATTTGTAGTTTCCCATATGCGCCTCCCGTTTAATAAGCTGCTGCCGTCTTTTTCGGCAATTCTTCCAAATAGGTCACGTGCCACAAGGCGAAAATATAAATCGTCCATATGCGGCGCGCATAGTCGCCCTGGCCGCTGCGGTGCTTTTGCAGCATGCGCTCTACGGTGTCGATATTGATGTAATCTTCGATGCCGCTGGCTTTGATTTGTTCGAGCAGCATGTCCCCCATCGGGCCGTTCATCCAATCGCGCAGCGGCACAGGGAAGCCCAGCTTCGGACGATTCAGAATGAAATCCGGAATGATGCCTTCCATCGCTTTGCGGAAAATGTATTTGGTCGTTCCGTTTGCGATGCGGTATTTCGCCGGAATGCGGCGCGCCACTTCGAACAGTTCCTTGTCCAAAAACGGAACGCGCAGCTCCAGGGAGTGGGCCATCGTCATTTTGTCGGCTTTCATCAAAATGTCGCCGGGCATCCACAAATTCATATCGATATACTGCATCCGGCTGACCGGATCTAGGTGCTTCGTTTTGCCGTAGTAGTCGGCGGCGATTTGCAGCGGATTTTTGTACGACCGCAGCATCTCGCTATCCAGGCGGAGCACTTCGGCTTTCATGTCCTCGGTAAAAATTTTCGCGTTGCCGATAAAACGCTCTTCCAGCGGCGTCGTGCCGCGCAGCAAGTAGTTGCGGCCGGACATGCCGCTTGGCAGCATGCGGGCGAAGCGGTGCAGCATCCGCTTCACCGACAACGGCAGCCGCTCGATCGGGCTCAGCGACAAAGGCTCGCGGTAGATGCGGTAGCCGCCGAACAATTCGTCCGCGCCTTCGCCGGACAGCACGACCGTCACATGCTCTCTGGCCAGTTGGGCGACGTGATACAGCGCGATGGCCGAAGGGTCCGCGACAGGCTCGTCCTGATGCCAGATCGCCTTCGGCAGCGTGCCGAAGAAATCGTCGCGCGTAATGATTTTATCGTAATGCTCCGTTCCGAGGGCGGCAGCGGTTTGCGCCGCGATCGGCGTTTCGTTGTTCGGCCCTTCGAAGCCTACCGAGAACGTGCGGATCGGCTCGATGTTCCGCATATGGGTAGCGATCGCGGTGGAATCGATGCCGCTGGACAAAAAGCACCCGCGTTCCACATCGCTGACCATATGATGAGCAACCGAGTCCTTGAGCGTCTCGCGAATTTGCTCGACATATTCGTCGAACGGGCGGTCTTCCGGCTCGAACATCGGGTCCCAATATTTATGTATCGACATTTCACCGTCGAAGCCGACCTTGACATAATGCCCCGGAGGCAGCTTCTGAATGCCGTGAAACATCGTGTTAGGCTCAGGAACGTATTGAAAAGTCAAATAATTCAGCAGGCTGTCCGTATGAATCAGCCGGTTCATGCCTTCCGCAGCCAGCAAGCTCTTAATTTCCGAACCGAATAAAAACTGGCGGTCGTTGTAATGATAGTAAAACGGCTTAATGCCGAAATGATCGCGCGCGCCGAACAGCTGCTTCTTCTTTTTGTCCCAGATCGCAAATCCGAACATGCCGCGCATATGCTTGACGCATTCCTCGCCATATTCTTCGTAAAGATGAACGATAACCTCGGTATCGCTGTGCGTGCGGAACTGATGTCCGCGCCCGATCAGCATGCCGCGCAGCTCTTTATAATTGTAAATTTCCCCGTTAAAAATAATCCAGACCGATTCGTCCTCGTTCGTCAGAGGCTGATGCCCCTCCTGGATATCGATAATCGACAGTCTGCGAAAGCCGAGTCCTATCCGATTATCCGTCCAAAATCCGGAGTCATTCGGCCCGCGGTGCACGATGACATCCGTCATTTGCTCCAGCATGGGAACGGACGGTTCTCTATCTTCAAAATAAACTACGCCGGTAATACCGCACATGGTGAAACTCACTCCTCCACACTTGCATTCAAAAATCAGTCGGACTATCGATACATTAGTATACCATAACTGCCGTCCATACTGGAAATGAAGATGGAGGAACCCGGCTCGATCCCGGCAATTCGGATCTTATAAAAATATGAACGTAATGATCAGCCGTTTGAGAGATGAAGACCAGCGGACTTTTTTCACCGCGACTCACCGCCTTTTCCATTGTGCATAAATGTTTGCTCAAGGCAACTTTTTGGTAAAAGCTTCCTCGTGCTTTTATCATATGTCCGGGCAGGCGGAATGTGCCAAGAACTTTGGCGGAAAAGCCGGCCTTGTCGGCAAAATAGCGTAACACCGCGCGTGCAGCTCCCAGCCCGCGCGGTGTTGCGTTGTACGCCGGCGGTCGGGGCGATACTTGCCGATTCTGAAACTCGCAAAAGTCAGGGAGGCGCTGCCGCTTCTCCCCAACGCGCCCCTCCCATACAGGTTGTGGCGCTGCTCGGCGAGGGGGTAAGGAGCGGCTGGACAGGGAGAAAACCTGCAAAAGTGCAGTTTTTTTCCTTGAAATTGCTTCATTTCAATGAAAAGCCTGCAATTGTGCAGGAATTTTCGACCAAAATGAACCCGAGCCCTTTCGTGCGGCAAAAAACCTGCACAATTGCAGGAATTTGTCGCTGCAGGCGAATGAACGAGCAAAAAGATGCACTTTTGCAGGCTTTTTGCGCGGGGCAAGGCAATTTACGCTATCGGCTCAGGCGTGTGGATTTCTTGTCACTTTGACTATTGCAGGCTTTTTGCGCGCGGCGCGGCAATTTACTCTATCGGCTCGGGCGTGTGGATTTCTTGTCACTTTGTCTATTTCAGGCTTTCTGCTCGCGGCGCGGCAATTTAATCTATCGGCTCGGGCGTATGGATTTCTTATCACTTTGACTATTTCAGGCTTTCTGCGCACGGCAAGACAATTTACGCTATCCGCTCAGGCGTATGGATTTCTTGTCACTTTGACTATTTCAGGCTTTCTGCACACGGCATGGCAGTTTACGCTATCGGCTCGGGCGGATGGATTTCTTGATGGCCCCGCGGTCGAATTTTTCGACAGTCTAGAACATGCATCTTCTGCCTTTTGCTGCTCCGGCCAGCCGTCCTCCAACGTGGCCCCCTAAATACAAGAAAAGAAGCGCGCCAAAGCACGCTTCTTGATTCACTGCCATCCTTACCACGGTCTCTTGCCGCCGCCGAGTTTCGTCAAAATCCCGTCATTCGCCGCATCGTATGCGGAGAATATTTTCGCCGCGATCGGAGAGGCGCCGTAGCGTCCGAAACCGCCCTCGGGCACGACGACAGCTACGGCCAGCTTCGGATTCTCGACAGGTGCGAAGGCGATGAACACCGCATTTTCGACAGTGCCTCCGGATACGACTTGAGTGGACGTCCCCGTCTTGCGCGCCACGTTGAAAGGCAGGTCATCGATGCCTTCGGCACCGCTCTTCATACCGTGGACGATTGTATTCCAATCGCTGCTGGAGAACATCGTCGACGAATCGTCCAGCACTTCCGGCTCGATTTTTTTCACCAGCTGCCCTTCATAGCTTCTGATCTCATCCACAAAAAGCGGCTTCATCCGCTTTCCGCGGTTAGCCAGCGTCGCCGCGTATTGCGCAAGCTGCAGCGTAGTCGTCTTCTCGTTCTGTCCCCAGGAAGCATAGACCATGGCCGATTGGTAGCTGTCTTTTTTGGCGTTTTTGGCAAAGTCGTTCGATCCGGCAATTTCTCCGGGAAGTCCGCTTCCCGTTTTAACGCCGATGCCGAATTTCGCCAAATACTCCGCCCATTTATCGGTCACCGCCTGAGTTTCTCCGCCGTATTTTTTGTAGAACGGAATACCGATCATTGCCGACATGTAAGTGTTGGACGAATGTTCAATAGCGGAAGATGCAGTCAGTGGCCCGTATGCCGCCTTATCGGAGTTGGTAATCGTACTTGCGCTGCCTGTTTTGCCGAAACTGAAGGAACCGGTGTCGTAATAAGTGTCGCCTGCATTAAACAGCTTCTCTTTCAAACCGATTAGCACGGATAGAGGCTTGATCGTAGAGCCCATAAACACGATGGACGACGGATGCTTCGCATTTTCCTTTTCGGTCGGATATTTGGTCTTTGCGGTCGTAATCGAGCCGTTGGATATATAGGTGCCGATTTCGTCGTAGTCGTTCTGAGAAATCCCGCCGGTCCACACGTTCGCGTTATAGTCGGGATAGTTGGCCATTGTGACTACGCGTCCCGTATCGACTTCCATCGCTACCGCAAAGCCCGACGCGGCGTTCGTCCCCCACTTCAAATAAGGATTGCCCGCATTGGAGGGACTCTGCAGAGATTTGATATGATCCTCAAGCTCTTTTTCCGTTGTCTTCTGCACATCCTTGTTGATCGTCAAATACAGGTTGTTCCCTTTGACCGGTGCGGTTACCGTCGCTCTTCCGATAATTCGCATGACTGCGTCAACCGGATAAACTTTGCTGCCGTTCGTCCCCCGCAGCTCATCCTGATACATCCGCTCGATCCCGTCAAACCCTACGTTCTCGGCATCCAAGTATTCGGACTTTTCCGGGTTGTCCTTATACATATCTCTCGCCGTCTGCGTGGAGTACGACTTTAAGTACCCGATCAACTGCGTGGCGATCGTCGTTTTCCCGTCGTCATCCATTTCATACGTGCGGATGCTTTCCTCGTTCACTTCCAGCCATTTGTACTCGTCCCGGTGCTCCAGCAAATACGCGATTTCCGCCTGGGACAAGTCGGCTTTGATTCTGCGCGGGACCTGAAAATAACTCGGCGGCTTCGTATCCTTTTTGTTGATGTCGTAGCCCAAATCCATAGAAAGGATGATGTCCGCGGCCGTCAGCTTTTTGGCGTCCGGCTTGCCGTATTTGTCGAAAACGTCCTTCAGCTTGTTAGCGAGCGAAATCAAGTCATCCTTGTTCTGCTGCCCCGGCTCGATGCGGAAAAACAGCGACTGGATCGGAATCGTATAGGCCAGCGGCGATTTGTTGGAATCGTAAATATTGCCGCGGATCGGGGCAATTTTCGTTTTCGTGTTCGTGTTCGTATTTTCGGCCGCTTTCAGCTCCTTGTACTGCACGAACTGCAAAATCGCCAGCCGCACGATCAAGATGGAAAACAGCACAAATGTCAAAAAGAAAAAGATGTTGATGCGTAAGGAAAAGTGCCGCTTCTTGGTGATCTCGCTTTTTTTCGGGTCATCCATCGCTGCCGATGACTTCATTGCTTTTCAATCCTTTCTCACACACTGACATGTTCTTCGAACAGTTGAAGCAAAGAGCGGATGCCTTCTCCCGTGTGGTAGTCGTAGCGAAGTATTTTTACGGCATCGATGCCCGCCTGGCCCGGCGCCCAAATATCGTTGGTCTCATGATCTCCGATATAGAGAACGTCCCGGGGATCGATATTCGCCAGCTTCAGGGCCAAATGAAAAATCGCCGGGTCCGGCTTCTCCAGACCGACCTCCGTGGATACGATCACGGGCTCGAAAAAATGCAAAATGCCCTTGCTTGCCAAAATCGCTTTAAGCGTAGGAGCAAAATTGCTGACGATCCCAAGCCGGAAACCCATATCCCGCAAACGTTCCAGACACGGAATGACGTCGTCGAACAGCTCATAGTACTCCGGCGCCGTATAAATATCGTAGAGTTCGTGGCAGCAAGCATGTATTTCGTCAGCCGTCCAGGTTGCATGCGCGTCCAGCTTGTGAAGCACGTATTTATACAGGTCCACCCAAAATGCGCGGTCGGATTCCGGGGTGCAGGCTTCAAAAGAATCCGTCTTCTTCCCGTAATAAAATAGACGAAAAGCTTCCGCGAATAGTTCACCGATGTGCGCTTCATCCCTGTCCAGAGAACGATCCGCCAAGTACTGCTTCAGGATGGCTTGAGCTGCGGGAATCATCAGCAGGGTGTCGCCTGCATCGAAATATATCATTTTATACTGCCGAATGGGTTGTCGCATTGGATCTCCTTCATGATGCTGCTCATAATCATATTAACAATTCCGCTATTAAGTGTACCACACTTGCCTGGGAGGAAAAAAGAAGCCGCGCCCTTTGACTGGAAAGGCTGGCTTCCGGCGAATCCGCTATGTTTATGCTATGCCTCTTTGATGTGCGTTTGATCGAAATTCGGCGGGTTGAACCAGTTGCCTCCGCTTGCAACCCACGTCGAATCGAGCGGCACCCAGCGCTCCGATTCCTTCAAGTAAACTTCGTTCCAGGCATGAGGCCCATAGCTGCCCTTGCCATCGTAGCCAAGACCGGTCACAACCTTCACATCGAGCCCGACAGACCGCGCCATCAGCGCGTACAATCTGGAATAATCGATGCATACGCCTTTGCGAGTGCTAAACGTATCTTCAGGCGTCTGCTCCTTCCAGATGCGCTGATCCTCATACAGCCTCACCTTGTCCCAATCGTACTGCACCCGAGTTCCGACCCATTTGTACAGGAGCCGCGCCTTCTCCTCGTCCGATTTGCCGGGGGCCGTCACTTCCTTGGCCGCTTCGGCTATGTTGTCCGGTATATTGGCGTCCAGCACCTCGTATCTGCGCTGCAAAATGTTCGAGAACTCATTTTCGACCGCCCTGGTAAATACAGGAACCTTGTCGGCAATAAAGTCGCCCGTGAAAGGTGAGATGACTTCTTGCGCGCCCTTTTGATACATCTGCGACGATTGAATGTACGACGTGAGCGGCGAATGTGGGAACAAGGTTGCAAAAATAAACAGCGCCGCGATCAGCATCAGCGCCCTGGCGAATCCCGCAACGGCGCCTATAGCCCCGCCGGCCAAAGAACTGAGCAGCGATCTCCGACCCGCGCCGTAAGGATGACGTCCGGCCAGCCAATAGCGGGCAACCGGCTCGAACAAAAGATACAAAATGTGCTTCACGATCATATAGCCGAGCAAAAACAGCACGCCGAACCGGAGCAGCGGAAAATCGCGGATGCTCGTTACCGCCGTATAGTAAATCTGCTGCCACATCGTGATCTCCCCGGCGGGCAGCCGCAAATTTTGCGACTTGAGCCAGGTTTGAATAAGCGGGGAAACGAGCTGCACGCTCTTCCACGCCAAAAACATGCTGATGATAACCGTGAGCCCTTCGACGACCATGTAGACGAGATGCTTGGCCGAACCGGAGCCGCCGCGGAAAAAGCCCTGTATGACAGCGGCCGCAAACGTTAAAACAATGGCGATCGATATGAGATTAATTGTTGTCCATTTTGCGAGCATCATATCCGCCATAAGATTTCCCTCCTATTTTAAGCTAAGGCTTGGCATTTTTTTGCGCCTGCTCCACAAATGCGTTGATCGCCGCATTCGCGTTCATCGTAAACGTTGTTCCCATAAAGGTAACTTTCACTTCTTCCGAGCCCGCTTTTCCCTCGACCTTCAAGCTTTTGGTCGTGATCAAAAAGGAGCCGTCCGGATTCGCCTTGAACTGCGCGTCCTTGGCTTCGGAGGCCAATGCGCTTACGGCTTTGTCTTTCACCTCGTCGCCCACCTGGCTGACAACGCTTGCTCCTATGCTTTGCAGCTTATCCTTATAATTGGCTCCATATACGACCAGAGCCCCGACAATGACGATAACAAGTATCCATTTCATGATCGTTTTAACGATTCCAATAACGATAAAAAGAACAATGATCGCCGCAATGAGCAAATACCAGCGGTCCTGCGCGAAAGAAATCCATTGATCCAAGCGAAAATCCCTCCATTATTAAAAAAAGTACCTTCCTAATCATACTACAGCGCATCGTTATTGTTCATCTCTTTTTTTCCTTAATTCCGCTAACTTTTTCTGGATTTCGCCGCTCTTGTCGGCGTAATTTCTTGAGGAGCGGATGGACCGCCTTAACCGAAACAGGAGATACACGGCCGCGGCCGCCAGCAGCAGGATTACCATAGAGTCCATGCGGAAGCTCCTTTCTTTGGAAATGTGTCATTTATGCAGAAAGGTCATATCCTGCGGACAAGTCGCGTACATCTTAGAGACAAGACTCCTGAGTCAACATATTAAAAATGGGCGGTGAGATCTTTGAGAACGGCGATTTGGTTATATTTGTTTATGTTTGTTGCGTTTTTCGATCTGCACGCGCAGTATCCGATCTTGTCCCCTTTCGCTTTGTCCCTGGGCGCGGCGCCTTCTTTTATCGGCTTGATTATGGGCGTATACTCGATCACGCATCTGCCCGGAAATTTAATTGCCGGCTACGGTGTGGACAAATACGGCAGCAAGCTTTTCATCATCTTTAGCCTGATTGTAGCAGGGATCATCCTCTTATTTCAATCTATGGTCACAGACCCGTGGCATTTGCTGTACATTCGCTCCATCAGCGGATTTGTGCTTGCGTTTCTGTCGCCGGCGTGCCTCTCCCTGCTCGCCCGGATTGCCAAAGACCGCATTCACCAGAGCAAGCTGATGACAGGCAACGGCCTCGTCCATACGCTGGCCTCGGTCGTGTCCCCGGCAGCCGGAGCGCTGCTGGTCGCCAAAATCGGGTTTACGACCGCTTTTTCCGTGCTCGGCTGGGTACTGATCGTCACCGGGATTCTCGCTATTTTCGGCGTTAAGGAGCAAAAAGCTTCGGTGACGGCAGAGCTGTCCGATACCGCTCAGCCGCTGCTCGTCGATCACCATGGCCATTCGCTCCCGGAGCGGCCCGGCGACGTGACTCCGCACATGCCGATTCCCTGGCTTTTCTTTTTGATTCCGATGGCGATTTCTTGTTCGCAAGGCATTTTATTTTTCGAGCTGCCGCTTATGCAGGCATCCAGAGGCTCCATTTTAACCTCCGGCGTATTTTTCTCCCTGGTCAGCCTGGGGGCGCTGTGCACGCTGAGCATGTGGTTTTTGAACCAGGTTTCGCCTTCAATCCGTACTGTAGCGGGGAGCTTGTCGCTTGCTATCATATTTTTCGGCTTGGCCGTCAAATGGCCTGTACCGCTTTCAGTGTCGCTGTTTCTCATCGGGATGGCCAAAGGCGTCATCTTCCCGTCGCTCGCGGCGCTGCTCGCCGGCATCACAAGCAGCAGCCGGTACGGGCGCGTCTTCTCGCTGCTGTCGATTTCACACTCCATCGGCGCCTTCTTCGGACCGACGCTGGCCGGACAGCTCCGCGATCAAATTTCATCTTATTTCATCGCCTTTTTCATACTGATGCTGGCCCTTTCGCTGCTGCCCCTCCGCACCTTCAAGCTTCATGTAATACCCCATAATTAATCGGAAAACGGAGCCCGCAAAATCGCGAGGCTCCGTTTTTGTGCTGCGGATGCATGTTTCCTGTCATCTTCTTACTGCAATCGCAAATAATCAAAATCGACAAAACCGCCGGTTGATTTAGTAGCATAATTGAACAAAGCAAAACGGTATCCCATAAAGTGAGGCAGTGTATAAGACATCTGAAGCGTGCTGCCTATAGCCGTCCAATTTGTGCCGTCAAGACTGTAGTAAAAATAGGCTTTATCTGTCTGATTTTTAAAATCACAGAAAAGTTTAAGGTATACTCTGTTCTGGGTGACGGGGACGCTCGCCACTTCAGTCATTGTTCCCGAGCCGGCATTCGCCATCACAATGGATTTGGAAGTCCCGGACATCTTTACGCCGACAAATCCGTATTTAGCCTGAAACGCTGCAAGACCGGCATAATCGCCGTCCTTCATGCCGCTTGTTTCCAATGCAACGGTTCCTGTAGATTGCGGTCCGAATGTCCTTTGGGTAAGCGTGTTTCTGGCATCAAGAATGCTCGTGCTCACTTTTCCGGTCGTAATTCTCATGAATCCGGGACGCTGTGTAAGGGACCACTTCGTATTGTCAGGATTGTGGTTCCACTGCCACACCTTGCCAAGAGTCGTATTTGAAAATTCATCGGACGCATAAACCTTCTTGGCCGGATAACCTTCGACGGGAACATTCATGGTAAGGGGAACTTTACCGTTGACACCGAATACCGGCCAATTATTGGACCATGTAACCGGAACAAGATACGGCATACGTCCGATTGCCCCGCTGTCTTTAAACAGCATACCATACCAGGAGCCGGAAGCCGTATCGACAATGCCTCCCTGTGCAATGCCCGAATCCTTCAATACAACTTGACCTGTATACGGTCCGGTCAAGCTGCTTGCGCGGTAGCATAATTCAGTGCGGCCGCTTCCCGACGGCCAAACGATCAGGAATACATAGTACATTCCGTTGATCTTTTGGATGTGCGCGCCTTCGGCCTTCACTATGAAGCTGGAACCGGCAATATTACTTGAATTGGGGATAATTACTTGATTAAGCCCCCCTGATTTGATCGCTTTGGCGTCTGCCGTAAGCTCGATAATGCTGATGTTATCACTGCCATAAACCAGGAATACGCGTCCGTTATCAAACAGCAGCGATGCGTCATGGTAATAGCTGCCAAGCACTGACGATGTCCATGGGCCGGTTTCTATATTGTTCGTTTGATAAATGTAGGTTTTGCCGGTAGAATTCGAGCCAAAAGAAACATAATAAGTGCCGTTATTATATCTAAGGCTGCTTGCCCACGAGCCTCTTCCGTATTCGTTCTGCCCGTTGTTCAGATTTTGTGCGTCATTGTTGGCATACGTATCGTAAACATAATTTACGATTTCCCAATTTACGAGGTCGTTGGATTTCATGATCGGGACTCCAGGGTTCATATGCATGGTCGTGCTGGTCATATAATACGTATTGCCTACCCTGATCACATCGTTGTCCGGTGCATCGGCATATATAAACGGATTTGTAAAAGTAGTGGCTGCAAATGCGGTATAATTGGGCATCATACTCATGAATAATGTGAAAACCAATAAGAACACGCCTATTCTCTTATACATCATACAATCGCCTCCTTATAGGAAAATTGGACTGTAGACAGGTTTTTTAGCAACTGCTTCAAAAAAGATGAATGACGTTCGGAAAATGAACGTTAATTTCCCGAACGTCAAAAACGTTACTCCCTTATCCGTGCTGTAAATTCACGCTGCTCATGATTAGCGCGCAAACTGCCAGTAATCAAAATTAAACAAATTACCTGTCCCTGCTCCCGTAAACACGAAGAACACTTTGTGGACACCCGTTGCACCGCTGACATTGGTTGTTACTTCCTTCCAATTTTGCCACCCGCCTGTAGAAGGTACGGGAAGTGTTCCAACAAGAGTACCGGTTGGACTGTCAAGACGTATTTCAATATTGCCTCCTGTAGTCGCCGATGCTACATTTGCTTTAAAAGTCTTCGCTCCGCTGCCAAAGTCAGCATTTCCTACAGCTACCCAGTCCCCGTTATTTATATATGCTACATTTTGATTATTTACCGGTCCGCCTGCCGCTTGACTATCCTCAGTTTGGATACCTGCATTCCATCCGATCGTTTCCGCCTCAGTCCTGTTGTACGGATCCAGATTGGCGATCTGGGCTATGCCTGCCATATTTGCCTGAACTTCTTGTATCGTTCCATTCGAATTATACACAAGCTTATTGATATGCGGGGATCGGTATCCTTTTCCGCTTCCCAATTGAGCCGTGGCGACAGTTTGGGTATGGTACACGACATACCACTGGTTATTAAAGTTAAATACGGCATGGTGGTTGTTTCCGCCGCCCCCGAAAAATGCGCCCGGATTTTTCAGGAAATGCCCTGTATACGTAAAGGGCCCCATAGGACTGCTGCTCATCATGTAGCCGATCTCGCCTGCCGGATAAGCGGCCGGGTGCGTACCGGAGAAATTGATACAATAAGAGTAGTAATATTTGCCGTTGTACTTATGAATGCCGGAGTCTTCAAACATGTAAGGAGCATCAATGGTTACTGCGCTTCCAACAATACTCGTCATATCGGCGCCCAATTTCAAAACTCTGGCTGTTTTGGGATTGGCAACCGATGCCGGATCCGAGGTATTGGGTATTCCCCCGCCGACATACAAATATCCTTGACCATCATCATCCACAAATACGGCCGGGTCAAAAAGCCATGTAACTCCGGCGACTCCGGGCGTATTGCCTGTAACAAGAGCTTTTCCGATCGGATCTGTCCATGGTCCTAGCGGAGAATCCGCAGTCAGCACGCCAATACCCGATGCGCCATTTGCAAAATAAAGGAAAAATTTCTCCTTGCCGTTTATCGTTTTGTGTGTGGCAGCCGGAGCCCATGAAAGTGACGCCCATTTGGCAATACCTTTGCCGTTATTGCCGCTATTGGCTCCCGCTACCGGAATGGAACCATGATCTGTCCAGTTCACCATATCAGCGGAAGATATGACATTAACTTTATACAATGCGCTAAAATCATTTTCTTTAACAGTCCCGTTGCTATTATTTACATACGCATCGCTTGACATATAAATGTAAACCCTTCCATTATAGACCATCGCAAAGGGGTCTGCCCCCAATTTATGGTCCATAAGCGGGTTTGAATTCCCCGGAAGTTTTGCAGTCGCACTGTTGGCGGCATATGCGGACGTCAATGGCACAGCACTGAGCGTTAATGAACAAGCCAATACAATCGCACTTAATTTTTTTAACATAATACATTTTCCTCCTTTTAAAATATCGCTTGCCGCTTGCGCGGGGTATACAGCACTGCAGAATTCGGCGCCATAGCAATCGGTTGTCAGACGGTGTCGGCGCAGTTGTTCCCATCGTTCATGCAACGACAGAATGTTTGGAAAGAGCTCGTCGGTTGACTTCGTAAGCGTTTGCATAATACTTTTCGGGTTAACTTCAATATTTCATAACAAGCGAATCTGAAAAGTCCGTTAAAACTTTAGAACGTTCAACAAATTTTATCTCTCCTTTCTAAGTTTTTTAACGGATCGTTCATTGCAAGAACATTGCATGCGCACTCCTTTCACTATATTTGGCAATAATCTGGTGAAGCAACTCCATTATAAAGCGCTTTCTTTTTTGAAAAAATAGAATTTATTTGGAATAAATTGTGTTATTTTATGAATTTTGTGCTAAAGAATCAGAAAGTTGGTGTTGTTCATTGACAAATCAATGATATTGCTTGATTTTATCTTAGAATGTCCGCAAAGAGTCGATTGATAAAGAGACCTTCTATGCGCCTCAAAGAATCCTGCTTTCGAAAAGTTATTTTACGAAAAAAAGTACTGCGACGTCTTTAGCGGATCGGTCTGTCAACGCTTGTCATTTCCCGGGAAATCCGCACATGATTTGCCTGAAAATCGCATAAAGGGCTTGGATCGCTCGCCAAAACTGGTTATAATACAAAAAAAAGCAGCGAGGGGGCCCCTATGTCGATAGCTATAATTGTCGAAGGCAAAAATGACAAAAGCCGATTGAAACGAATCGTCAGCGAGGAAATTGCAATTTTCTGCACATACGGCACACCCAACTCGGCGACGCTGGAAGATTTGAAGAAAAAAGCAGGCGATCGCCAGGTTTACATATTTACCGATAACGATTCTTCCGGAAAGCGGATCCGCGCTCTGCTGTGCGACGCCTTTCCCGACGCCGAGCAAATCTATACACGCAAAGGCTATGCCGGAGTGGAAGGAACGCCCGAAGAATATCTGATCCAGCAACTAGAAAAAGCAGGGCTGGAAGAGTATATTATATACCCTGATCCAAGCCCTGCTTTGGAGTAAAACCGAGGTTAATCGGACGGACTCCCGCTTCCCTCTTGCGTATTATTTGCCTTTGGACAACGTAATGACGTCCTTCACTATGTAATTCGCATCCAGCTTCGGATCGCCCGCATCGTAATAATTGCGGAGCACCCCTTTCGGATCGACCAACAGAATGGCGTTGGAATGCGAGAAATCCCCATTCTTCTCTTTGATCACCATAATGCCGAAATCTTCGGCAAGCTTCTTCGTCTCCGCCTCGTCACCGCGCAAAAACGTCCATCCTCCCGGCACAGGCTTCGATTCGAACCTGCTGCCGAACTCCTTCAACACAGCCGGGGTATCCCTGGTCGGATCAACCGTAATCGAAAGAATTTCCGCCTTGCTGCCGAGAAGCCCTTTTTCCTTTAACGATGCTTGTACGTTGGAAAGGATAAATGAAGTCGGCATGCATACGTCAGGGCAAAAAGAGTAGAAGAAATACACGAGTCTGACTTTCCCGTTCAAATCCTTGGATGAAACCGTCTTACCGTCCAAATCCGTCAATTGAAAATCCGGGGCCGGCTTCATCGCCCTAAGCCGCTCATCGCTTCCGTCCTGCTGAAACCACAGCTTGTATGCAAAAGACGCAATCATTGCCACCAAAATGATGCCGATGGCCATTTTAAACCAGTTTTTCGCTAAAAACACATTCATTCCGCTTCTTTTCCCCCATCCCATGTTCAAAAGCAAAATAAAATCCCATGTCGCCATGGGAAGTCGTAAATCCGCTCTGCCTTACTTCATTGTACTGAACACCATCAAAATGGACAACAGCGTTAAATAGTTAAGCGAGTAAATAAACATGCCTTTTGCCCATTTGATTTCGGATTCGCCGTGCATGCCAAACCCTCTTACCGCCATAAACACCCAAATCAAGCCAAGCGCTGTCGAGACGATCAGGAACGTGTAGCCGAGATAGCCGAAAGCCGTCAGCATAACCGTAACCGGGACTAAAAGAACCACGTAGCGAAGCATGCTGACTTTCGTAACGTAGAAGCCTTTCACTACGGGAAGCAAAGGAAATCCCGCCGCGCGGTATTCTTCCGACCTGCGAATGCCAAGCGCCCAGAAATGAGGCGGTTGCCAGAGGAACAGAAACAAATACAGCAAAATTGCTCCAAGATCGAACTTTCCGGTGACTGCGCAGTAACCGATGATAGGAGGCACCGCGCCGGAAAATGCGCCCACGAACGTGCTCCATACGGAAGTTCTTTTAAACCAGGCCGTATATACCCATACGTACAGGAACAAACCGATCAATCCAAGCAGCGCCGCCAATGGCGAGTTCGCCAGCAAGTACAGTGTGCCCAGTCCGAGAACTCCGAGAATGATCCCGTATGCCAGCACGACGTTCGGCGCCATTCTTCCGCTTGGCAGGGCGCGATTGCGGGTCCGCTCCATCTTGGAGTCCATATCCCGGTCCAAATAGTTGTTCAACACGGTGCCTGAAGCCATGACGAGCGCCGATCCGAGCAGCGTGTAAAGCAGCAGCAGCCAGTTCACATCCCATTTGGATGCGACCCAAAAGCCTGCGAACGCAGTCATTGAATTAGAATAAATCAACCCTGGCTTCGTCAACCGATAAAAATCTTTAATAGAAACAGGCTCTGCCGAGGTTTGAACGGCGCCGGCTTCGTGCGCTTCCGGATGTTCGGCCGTTTTGACCGCCGCGTTCGGAACCGACTCGTAGCTTACTTGCTTTTCCACGTAATTGCCCTCCTGTATATGAACTGCCGAGCAAATCAATAACCCTGATTTTCAACAATCTAATCATACCAACCTGAATCCCGTTTGACAATGAAACGAGCGCAGTTGTCATCATTTTGTCGATTCTCTTTCCCAGTATGCGTGTAAAAAGTCACAGCCATTCTATTTTCGTTAACAATGTCCGATTTCCCGCAAAGAACGCGCTGCAGCACCTATTTCAACCGGTGGAGTGTACCCGTTTCACTGCTTTCCACGCATACCGGGGAATAAATTCCCTCATCCCGCCCGGGAGCTTTTGTACCTGGCCGGTTAAAGGCGACGCTCGGCGCTCCACGTTGGGAAGTGGCTCGGGAGTGGGCAATTCCTGCAAAAAACCCCATGCCGCTGGGCGGTACACATGAAGGCGAATTTAGTGTATAGCTACCGGCATCGAACTGGCCGTCAATGACGGCGCTCCACACTCGGAAGATGGCAATTCCTGCAAAAGTGCAGGCTTTTTCGATGGAAACGGATCGTTTGGAGGAAAAGCCTGCGTTTGTGCAGGAATTTACGCTCATGACGGGCATGAGCCCGCTTTATAGCGTAAAAAACTGCAGTTTTGCAGGAATTGTTCGGGGTGAGAGCTGGTGGAGAGCGAAAAGATGTACTTTTGCAGGCTTTCCCGTTCAAACAGGGGGGGCCGAGGATTCAGCAGTTCCCGGAGAAGCTCCGCGGCATCGAACTGGCCGTCAAAGACGGCGCTCCACGTCGGGAATTGGCTCGGGAGAAGGCGATACCTGCAAAAGTGCAGGCTTATTCGATGGAATCGGCTCGTTTGGAGGAAAAGCCTGCGTTTGTACAGGAATTTACGCTCAAGTCGGGCATGAGCCCGCTTTTGCGTACAGGCTGATTCTATTTATTAATAGTTAACGGCATTAACGATAACAAGCTGGCGCGAATCGCGTTCCATGCCGTACCGAGCGTGTGCTGAAGTTCCCAGGCGCAGGTTCCCAGCGCCGACACGACGATTCCGTGCTTGTAGGCGAGGCTTGCTCCGAACCGGACCGAAGGCGGCGCTGCAAGATTCAGCTGCTCGATCACCGCGTCCAGATGCTTTTGCCCGATCCGGTCGGAGAAGATGAGGAGGCTGCCCAGATGGGTTTCCGCCCCCCAGCATCCGGGCGAGGACAAATCCATCGCGGACGGCACGATCCTTTGGTTTTGGCAGTAAACAAGCTCCCCGCCGTACCGGACTTTCATCCGGCTTTCGCAGTTGGCGTACTGGAACAGTTCGCCCCGCTGAGCGCGTCCCGGACATAGAATGTCCGACATGACGAGAACCGAGCCGGAAGCGGCGTCCACCTCCGTGTCGGCGGTAAACCGCGCGTCCGTGTAAAGCATCACGGGCTCGGGGATATATTCCAGCACTGCGCCCGCTTCCAAACGAATCCTTTGGCGCTGCGTGCTGCCGGCGCCTTCAATTGAAGGATGAACCTTCGTAAACGACTGGTTCGTCAAAAAAACGCGGGCGCCGGGTCCCAGGCGCCACTCCAGCTCATATTGATCCCCGGCCATAAGGCCTGGGGAGCAATCCATTACATAGACGCCGAGCTGATCCTCCGGATCGGCGCCAACGTTGAGCGTTTCGTTCTCGTAACGAAACGTTTTGGCGATTTTGAACGGGGAGGTGTGGTATTTGCCCGCGAGCTGCGTCCTGCCGCCGCGCAGCGCAAATTCCGCACGAATCTCCCCGGTCATGCTAGGCATGGGTATACTCCCGCTCCACCCATGCCACAATATCGTCCAACCCTGTGCCGCCCATCAGGTTGGAAAAAATATAAGGACGCTCGCCGCGCATCTTTTTCGTATCCTCTTCCATCACATCGAGGCTGGCGCCGACGTAGGGGGCCAGATCGATTTTGTTAATGACGAGCATGTCGGAGCGGATGATGCCCGGGCCGCCTTTGCGCGGAATTTTTTCCCCTTGCGCCACGTCGATAATATAGATGAAGCGATCTACCAGCTCCGGGCTGAAAGCCGCGGCCAAATTGTCGCCGCCGCTCTCGATGAAGATGATATCCAGCTTCGCGAAGCGCTTCTCCAGCTCTTCGATCGCTTCGAAATTCATCGAAGCGTCCTCGCGGATCGCCGTATGCGGGCAGCCGCCGGTCTCTACGCCGATGATCCGCTCTTCCGGCAAAGCCTCCGAACGGATCAAAATTTGCGCATCTTCCTTCGTATAAATATCGTTCGTAATGACCGCGATGCTGTAATGGCGATTCAGCTTGCGGGCGAGGCGTTCGACGAGCGCCGTCTTGCCGGAGCCAACCGGGCCCCCGATACCGATCCGCATCGGACGCGAGCGGTCCACCTCGGGTTTTTCCCAATGATGGTGATGATGTCCTTGACCTTGGCACATATGAATTCCTCCCAAAATGAATATTGGCTTTTATTTTCAAGATTTCAAGACATAAACAATCGGGAATACAGCGTTTCATGCTGCATCATGGCGAGATCGGCGGCCGGCGAGGCCGTGTAAGCCTCCGTCGGGTCCAGCCCGGATGCCTGCTCCCATGCACTGCGCGTTAACGGCAGGAGCTTGGCGAGCAGCATTTGCCCCTGCGTCTGGCCTATCGACATGAGCCGCAGCGCGCTGTTGATGCACGTGACGATGCAGCAATAGAGGTACCCTTCCGCCGCTTGCGCCAGCGGAACGTGCAAATGATAGCTCGCCCAGCCGTGCACGAGCGCATGGGTGCCGAAGCAGCGCTCCGCCTTCACGGCTTCGTGAAGCGGCTCCCACGCCAGCTCCGGATACATCGCCTTGGCGAGCTGCAGCAGCCGGCGGCCCATTTTTTGCGCGCCCGCTCTGGCTTCGCTGGAAGCCCGCTGAACGTGCATCATGCGGTCGACTTCCCACAGCCGATCCCATTCCTGCGCCGGAATGTGCATGTAGGCCGCTTTGATCGTCAGCGCATCCGATGTCGACCAATTGCAAGCAAGCATGGAGCGAATGTAGGCTTCCAGCTGCTCCATCGTCGTCAGCCGGCCCTGCTGCACCAGCGTTTCCAGGCCGAAAGAATGGGAGAAGCCGCCGATCGGCAGCGCCGAATCGAGCATCTGCTGGTAGGCCAGCCAGTGAAAAGGGGGAGCGGTAGTCATCGGTGTCACCTGCCTTGCATCCTTTTAGAACAAAAAGTAGCGCTGCGCCATCGGCAGCTCCGTCGCCGGTTCACAGGAGACCGGCTCTCCGTCCACTTTGACTTCATACGTTTCCGGATTTACCTCAATCGACGGCGCCAGATCGTTATGAATCATGTCTTTCTTGGAGATGCTTCGGCAGCCTTTTACGGGCTCGACGCGTTTTTGCAAGCCAAGGGAAGCTGCGATTCCACGGTCATATGCCGCCTTGGACACAAACGTGATGGAGCTTTGGGTCAGCGATTTGCCGAAAGCGGCGAACATCGGTCTGCCGAACACAGGCTGCGGCGTCGGAATCGAAGCGTTCGGGTCCCCCATCTGCGCGTAGGCGATGCTGCCGCCTTTCAGGACAAGATCCGGCTTGACGCCGAAAAACATCGGGCTCCAGACGACAAGGTCCGCGAATTTCCCGGCCTCCACCGAGCCCACAAGATGCGAAATGCCGTGGGTGATCGCCGGATTGATCGTATATTTGGCGATATACCGTTTAATGCGGAAGTTATCGCTGTCTTCCGTATCCTGCGGCAGCGGACCGCGCTGCTTTTTCATCTTGTCGGCGGTTTGCCAGGTGCGGATAATGACTTCCCCGACACGCCCCATCGCCTGCGAATCCGAGCTGATCATGCTGAATACGCCCATATCGTGCAAAATATCTTCCGCGGCTATCGTCTCCGGACGAATCCGCGAATCCGCGAAAGCGACATCCTCGGGAATGCGGCTGTCGAGATGGTGGCATACCATGAGCATATCGAGATGTTCCTCAATCGTATTGATCGTAAAAGGCCGCGTAGGATTGGTCGAAGAGGGCAAAACATTGAGCTCGGCGGCTGCGCGAATAATGTCCGGCGCGTGTCCTCCGCCCGCTCCTTCGGTATGGTACGTATGAATCGTCCGGCCCTTGATCGCGGCCAGCGTATCTTCCAAAAATCCCGCTTCATTTAATGTATCGGTATGAATGGCGACCTGGACGTCGTACCTGTCCGCGGCTTCCAGGCAGGCGTCGATCGCCGCCGGCGTCGTGCCCCAGTCCTCGTGGAGCTTGAGACCGATGGCTCCCGCTTCGATCTGCTCGGTCAGCGGCGCGAGAAACGCCGCATTCCCTTTGCCGGTGAAGCCCAAATTCATCGGAAACGCTTCGGCCGCTTCCAGCATCCGGCGCAGATGCCAAGCCCCCGGCGTACAGGTCGTCGCATTCGTCCCCGTCGCCGGCCCCGTTCCGCCGCCGATCATCGTCGTCACCCCGGAGGAGAGCGCCGTCTCGATCTGCTGCGGGCATATGAAATGAATGTGCGAATCGATGCCGCCGGCCGTTACGATTTTGCCTTCGCCGGCGATCACCTCCGTACTCGCGCCGACGATTAACTGAGGATGAACCCCGTCCATAATGTCCGGGTTGCCGGCTTTTCCGATCGCGACGATATGGCCGTCCTTAATGCCGATATCGCCTTTGACAATTCCCCAATGGTCGATAATGACCGCATTCGTAATCAGCGTATCCAGAACGCCCTGATCGCGGGTCGCGCCGCTCGACTGCCCCATGCCGTCGCGTATCACTTTGCCTCCGCCGAATTTGCATTCGTCTCCATATACCGTGAAATCGCGCTCGATCTCGGCCCATAGCCCCGTATCCGCCAAACGGACGGCGTCGCCCTGCGTAGGCCCGAACATCAGCGCGTAGCTTTTGCGGTCAATTTGACTCACCGGGCTTCCCCTCCCATGCTTTCCATCGTTCCCGAACGTCCTCCGGCATGCTGCCATGCTCGGCGTGTCCGCGGCTCAAGCCGTTGAGCCCGTAAGACATTCTGGCTCCGCCCAGCTCGACAAGCCGGACCGGCTTCCGTTCGCCGGGCTCGAAGCGGACCGCGGTTCCCGCCGGAATATCCAGTCTCATTCCGTATGCCGCTTCGCGGGAAAATTCCAGCGCACGGTTCACTTCAAAAAAATGAAAATGCGAGCCCACCTGCACAGGACGGTCTCCCGCGTTGGCCACGTTCAACTCGACTGTCTTCCTGCCTACGTTCAATGCAATAAAGCCCTTCCCGGTCCGAAATTCTCCTGGAACCATAGTTCTGCTCCTCTCGATACTTTTTGCCCCCGCGTCGGAAAATTTGCGCTTCATTAAAAGTGCCGGGGAGTCCGTCCGACGGAGTCACTTTTGCACATGCCCACAAACTCCCGGGTCTTACTCGGCAATAGGCTGATGCACCGTAACAAGCTTGGTGCCGTCCGGAAAAGTCGCTTCCACCTGCACTTCGTGTATCATTTGCGGAACGCCTTCCATCACTTGGCCTGACATCAAAATTTTCGTTCCGTACTCCATTAATTGAGCCACCGTCATGCCGTCCCTGGCGCCTTCCATAATCTCCGATGTCAAAAGAGCGATGCTCTCGGGATAATTCAGCTTGACGCCTCTGGCCAAGCGGCGGCGGGCCAAATCGGCAGCCACCGTAATCAGCAGCTTTTCTTTCTCTCTCTCCGTCAGATGCACGTCCTCACCTCTTTACGAAAACCGAATAATGGCAACTTGATACCCTCATTATATTCGTCAAAACCGGCAAAGTAAATATTCATACGTCAGATTTATTCACATAAAATAAGGTATATGCTTAGGTCATATTTCGTATTTATAGTAAATTATCCAATAAAAAGAAATTAAATTGTTCATTTTCACAATAATTCACTTTTTATGTTATATATATTGACATATAATTCGATTCCGGCTTATCATTGTCGGTGTAATCCAATTATTACTATAAAGGGAGTGGAAATTGTATGACAGAGAAGCGCAATTTCGGCAAGCTCACAGTCGCTTTAAGCATGGCTTTTATGATGGCCGCCGCAGGCTGTGCGACAACCGAAACCACCACTTCATCGACGACTGCACCCGAAGCCGCCAAAGACGACACAATCCCCGTAGGGATTTTGCATTCTTTGACCGGGACTATGTCCATCAGCGAGGTGTCCGTACGGGACGCGGAACTGATGGCGATCGAAGAAATCAATGCCGCAGGGGGACTTTTGGAAAAAAAAATCAAGCCTGTCATCGAAGACGGCGCGTCGGATTGGCCGACTTTTGCAGAGAAGACAAAGAAATTGCTGCAAAAAGACAGCGTCGTGACGATTTTCGGCTGCTGGACTTCGGCAAGCCGCAAAGCGGTGCTCCCCGTCGTCGAGCAAAACAAAGGCCTGCTCTGGTACCCCGTGCAGTATGAAGGCCTCGAATCGTCGCCGAACATTTTCTACACGGGCGCCACGACGAACCAGCAAATCATTCCCGCAGTCACCTGGCTCTTGCAAAATAAAGGCAAAAAATTTTACCTCCTCGGCTCCGACTACGTATTCCCCAGAACCGCCAACAAAATTATTAAGGAGCAGTTGAAAGCCGAGGGCGGCACGCTTGTCGCCGAAGAATACACGCCTCTCGGACATACGGATTACAACACGATCATCAGCAAAATAAAAAAAGATAAGCCTGACGTCATTTTCAACACCTTGAACGGGGATAGCAACGTCGCGTTCTTCAAGCAATTGAAAGACGCCGGCATTACGTCCAAAGATATAACGACGATGTCCGTAAGCATCGCCGAAGAAGAAGTTCGCGGCATCGGCGCAGCCGTTCTGGAAGGTCATTACACCGCCTGGAACTACTATCAGACTACCGATACGCCGGAAAACAAAAAGTTTGTCGAAGCATACAAAGCCAAATACGGCAAAGACCGGGTAACGGACGATCCGATCGAGGCGGGCTACACCGCCGTGTACCTCTGGGCCGCAGCGGTCAAAAAGGCCGGGTCCTTCGATGTCGAGAAAGTGAAAGCGGCGGCCAAAGGCATTGAATGGAACTCGCCGGAAGGCAAAGTGACCGTCGACGGAGAGAACCAGCACATTTCCAAAACCGCGCGGATCGGTCAAATTCAGGCGGACGGCCTGATTAAAGAAATATGGAATTCAGGCCAGCCGCTCAGGCCAGACCCGTACCTCAAAACGTATCCTTGGGGCGCAGAAGTGACCAAGAAATGAGTCGAAGCCAGGGCTGCCCAACGGCAGTCCTGTATGTCATCAAAAATGAGGTGATGTCATGAGTCTGCTGCTGCTGCAATTGTTTAACGGCCTTAGTCTCAGCTCGATTCTGCTGCTGATCGCGGTCGGTCTTGCGATTACGTTCGGATTGATGAACGTGATGAATATGGCGCACGGCGAATTTATTATGATCGGCGCCTATATGGCGTACCTCGTCCAGCAATGTTTTCAGCGCTGGCTTCCCGCTTCCGCGTTCGGCTGGTACTTCGTCGTATCGCTGGTCGCCGCCTTTATTATCGCCTTCGCCATCGGCTGGCTGCTCGAAGCGCTTCTCATCCGCTTCCTGTACGGAAGGCCGCTGGACAGTCTGCTCGCCACCTGGGGCGTCAGCCTCGTGCTGCAGCAGCTCGCCCGCACGCTGTTCGGAGCGCCGAACGTGGCCGTCAAAGCTCCGGGCTGGCTGGAAGGAGGCCTGCATGTTACGGCCGATCTCATCCTTCCGTACAAAAGGCTGTTTATCATCGCTTTGGTCGCCTTTTGCATTCTTGCCATCTACTTGTATTTGTACCGCTCCGCCGGAGGCAGACGGATGAGAGCCGTCATGCAAAACCGCGAGATGGCGGCCTGCCTGGGCATCTCCACCCGCAGGGTCGACGCCCAATCGTTCGCGTTCGGCTCGGCCATGGCGGGAATCGCCGGGTGCGCCTTGTCGCTGCTCGGACCGATCGGCCCGACGATCGGTACCTACTACATCGTCGACGCCTTCATGGTCGTCGTGCTCGGCGGCATCGGCAAGCTGGTCGGCACCGTCTCCAGCGCTCTGGGCATCGGCGTGCTGGGCACGGCACTGGAGTACACGACCAGCGCGACTTTGGGCAAGGTGCTCGTGTTTACGCTCATCATTGCTTTCCTGCAGTGGAAGCCGATGGGGCTAGTAACGATCCGCTCCAGATCTCTAGATTGAAGAAAGGAAGTGGCAACCGCCCATGACGGCTTCCGGAACCGCCAAAGTGAAATTTATCGCGTATGCCGCGTGTTTGTTTTTGATCGCTCTCGCGCCGCTTTTTCTTTCCGAATTCCGCCTGTCGCTGCTCGGCAAATTTCTCGCCTATGCGATAATCGCGATGGGCATCGATCTCATCTGGGGGTATACGGGCATTCTCAGCCTCGGACACGGCGTATACTTCGGGCTCGGCGCCTACTGCATGGCGATGCACCTCAAGCTGGCGTCGAGCCCCGGGCAGCTGCCTGACTTCATGTCATGGAGCGGCGTCGACGAGCTTCCCTGGTTCTGGGTTCCTTTTCATAACCCCGGCTTCGCTTTCCTGATGGCGCTGCTCGTGCCGATGGCCGTCGCCTTCATTCTCGGCTACTTTACGTTCCGCAACCGGATTAAAGGCGCTTTTTTCTCCATTTTGTCGCAAGCGCTGGTCATTATCGCCGTGACCCTGTTCGTCGGTCAGCAGGGCTATACCGGAGGAACGAACGGACTCACGAATTTCGAATCTTTCCTCGGTCTGAATTTGCGTTCGCCTTCCACCAAGCTGCTGTTGTTTTACATCACCCTGGCCGTACTGCTGCTTGTGCTCGTACTGTGCAGCTTCCTCGTATCCAGCCGCCTCGGCAGCATACTCACCGCCATCCGCGACGGGGAAAACCGGGTCCGCTTCATCGGCTACAATCCGGTCGTGTATAAAGTGTTCATTTACTGCTTGTCCGCGGGTCTTGCCGGTCTTGCCGGCGTGCTCTTCGTTTTGCAGGAGGGCATCATCTCCCCGGCGCAGATGGGCATTGTCCCGTCCATTGAAATGGTGCTGTGGGTCGCCATCGGCGGGCGCTCCACCATCGGCGGAGCCGTGCTCGGCGCGATCGTGACCAACTCGGCGAAAACAACGTTCAGCGAAGCCTACCCGGAATGGTGGCCGATTATGCTGGGCGCCATGTTCATCATCGCCGTCCTGTTCCTGCCGAAAGGAATCGTAGGCACCATCGCCCACTACATGTCGAATTGGAAAAAAAGCTTGCTTCCAAAACCCGTATCTTCGCAAGAAGCCGGCTGAAAATATGCAAATTTGAAAAGGAGGAGTTTCCAATGCCTGGACAGCTAGCCGCGCAATCCCCGATTCCCGACAGGGAAATTTTGCGCGTGGAACAGCTTGAAGTGAGTTTTGACGGATTCAAGGCGCTTCGCAATCTGAATTTCTCCCTGCAGGCCGGAGAGCTGCGCTTTTTGATCGGCCCGAACGGAGCCGGCAAAACAACGCTGCTGGATGTCATCTGCGGGAAAGTAAAGCCATCCCGCGGCCATATCGTATTCAAAGGCGCGACCGATCTTTCCAAATACCAGGAGCATCAGATCGCCCGGCTCGGCATCGGCCGCAAATTTCAGACTCCGTCGGTATTCACGACATTGACCGTTTTCGAAAATCTCGCGCTTTCGATGAAGCAGCAGCGCGGCCTGCTCAGCGCGCTGTGGGCCAAAACGACGAGCGAGCAGCGCGACCGCCTGCTGCACAGGCTGGGCATGATCGGCCTGCAAAACAAGGCCAAGGAAAAAGCCGGCTCGCTGTCGCACGGCGAAAAGCAATGGCTGGAGATCGGCATGCTGCTCATGCAGGAGCCGGACCTGCTGCTGCTCGATGAGCCAGCGGCCGGGATGACGGACAGCGAGACGGAGAAAACAGGCGAGCTGCTGCACGAAATCAGCAGCAGCCAGACGATTATCGTCGTCGAGCACGACATGGAGTTCGTCCGCCGGTTTGCCAAAACCGTCACCGTACTCCATGAAGGAACGCTGCTTCGCGAAGGCACGATGCAGGAAATTCAGGCTGACGACAAGGTGGCGGAAGTGTATCTCGGAAGGAGAGTCGAGCGCGATGCTTAGCCTGGAAAACATCGAAGCCGGATACGGGGACAGCATGGTCATCCGCCGCGTCCATATGGCCGTCCGGCCCGGGCAAATCGTCTGCCTCATGGGACGCAACGGGGTTGGCAAGTCCACGCTGATGAAAAGCATCATGGGGCTCGTCCGTCCCCGTTCAGGCGCGATCCGCTACGGGAATCGGGACATAACGGCCGATCCGCCCGACCGCCGGGCGAAAACCGGGATCGGCTACGTGCCGCAGGGACGGGACATTTTCCCCCAGCTGACGGTCGCGGAAAATTTGCTGCTCGGTCTCGAAGCCGCGGCGGACGGCCGCAAGAAGCTGCCCGAGTCGCTCTTCGAGACGTTTCCCGCGCTGCGCGGCATGCTTAGCCGCAAAGGGGGCGACCTTAGCGGCGGACAGCAGCAGCAGCTCGCTATCGCCAGAGCGCTGGCGTCGTCGCCGAAGCTGCTGCTGCTCGATGAGCCGATGGAGGGCATCCAGCCGTCGATTGTGATGGAGATCGAGGCGATCATCGCGTCCATCAAAAAAAACCGGGAAATCGCCGTGCTGCTCGTTGAGCAAAGCCTTGAATTTGCGACGAGCATCGCCGATCACTATTATGTGCTTGACCGGGGAACGATCGTCGCGGAAGGAAGCGCCGAGGACTTAAGCGAAGACCAGGTAAGGAAACATTTGACCGTATGAACGGCAAATCGCCGATCCGTCCAACAGAAGAAGCCGGATGATCTGACCTCTTACCCAGGTTCAGATGCATACCGGCTTCTTTTTTTTGCGGCAAACTCACCGCCCGTTTGCGGCTGGACGGCATAAAATGGATGCAGTATAGTTAAATGGACAGCTTTTCAGGGTCGAATTTGCGCAGGCATATCGATCACCGAACCTTTTGATCGGAAAGGAGGGATACGTTTATGTCAAAAATTTTAATTGTTGAAGACGATCTGAGTATCGGGGAAATGATCACCATGTATTTGGGGGAAGAGGGCCATGAGGTCCGGCGCGCGGAAAACGGCCGGCAAGCCGAGCAGCTTTTCCGCAGCTTCGCCCCGGATATGATCGTGCTCGATATTATGCTTCCGGATGTCGACGGCATCCAATTATGCGCTTTTTTCCGAAAGTTTTCCACGCTGCCGATTTTGATGCTATCCGCCAAGAGTGAAATCACGGACCGTATCCGCGGCCTGCAAACCGGCGCCGACGATTATTTATGCAAACCGTTCAGCATGCGGGAACTGTCCGCACGAATACTGGCTCTGTTGAGACGGTCGCAGTCGCTCCAGTCCCCCGCTGCGCCTTCCGCCATTGCGACAGGACAAGCTCTTCGCCTGGATTTGGAGAAGCGCTGTCTGTTCGTTAACGATCGCGTTGTCGAGACGACATTCTCGGAATTTGAAATCATGACTTTATTTTGGCAAAATCAGGGCCGGGTATACAGCAGGGAAGAGCTGCTTAACCGCGTGCGCGGATTCGATTCCTACGTTACCGAACGCGCCATCGACGTGCACATCGCCAATCTCCGCAAAAAGATCGAGCCCGACCCGAAAGAACCGAGATACATTAAAACCGTGTGGGGAGTCGGCTACAAATTTTTGTTCGACACCCTGCATTGACCGATACTGACGAAACTTCAGCTCCGCGAGGGGCTTTTTTTATTTTCCGAAACAGTCACCAAATAGGCATTCGCACATATGATAATTATGAAAATTGGCTCAGCGGCTTTTGCCGGGGAAAAGCCAATGCATCCGATGCCAGTGCTTCTGGCGAAAACTAGGAGGAATCACGAACATGTTAAATAACTCTTTCAAGGCAGGAATGCAGGCTCCTTACGGCTACAGCCATCCGGCTTATCCGACGCCCGCAGCCGCTCCGACCGCCGCCTCTATGCCTGGTCCCTCGACGTATGTCGGAGGAGCCGCGCAGCCCGGAGGCAACGTTCCCGGCGCGCTGCCTTTGGAACAATCCTTCATCGAAAATATTCTTCGCCTGAATCTCGGCAAAATGGCGACTCTGTACATGACTTATGAAAACAACTCCGAATGGAACGCCAAAATTTTCAGAGGCCGGCTCGAAGCGGCGGGCCGCGACCACATTATTATCAGCGACCCCTCTACAGGCATGCGGTACTTGCTGCTCATGGTCAATCTGGATTACATCACCTTTGAAGAAGAGCTGCAGTACTACTATCCGTACACCGGCGCCACCAGAGCGATCGGAAGATAAATCCCTCATACATGAAAGCCGTGCGTTCCTCCTGCGACCGCGGCTTTTTTTATTTCTCCGCCGGCGTGAAATGCCACATGTGCAGCTTGCGGAGTCCGCCCTCCAGCCATCGCTCCCAATCCGCTTCCCCCGCTCCCGGCTCCGCCTTATCCGTGCGCTGCCGTTTGAGCTCCCGATACTCCCCGTACTCCACGCCGTTCCAAATTTCCACGAACAGCCCCGGCTGATCCGTGCCCTCCAGAAGCTCCAGCCGCCCTTCCCGTTTGCCCCACTCGCGCATATAGTTAAGGTAAGATTCGCGTTCTTCCGCCTTTATAGCATATTCTACAAAAACTTTGCACATTTTTGGTTCTCCTTCTGATTTATTTTTTGCTCCAAAATGGTAAACTAAAATAGAGCGACGCTTATGAACGAACCAAGCATTCGCTCACGATGACAACTTTCCTATGGAAAGTTCTTAGGAGGTACCTACCTTTGGACACAGGCACACATCTTGTTATCGGCTTAGGGCTTGCCGGTCTGGCTCAAATTGATCCGGCTGTAGCGGCAAGCGATGCGGCGACAACCGCTGTATTCATCGGCACTGTCGTCGGCTCGCAAATCCCGGATGTGGACGGGCTGCTGCGTTTCAGGGGAAACGCTTCATACATCCGCAATCACCGTGGCCGATCTCACTCCCTGCCCGCCTTGCTGCTCTGGACACTGCTCATTACCGGCGTTTTGGCTCTCTGTTTCCCGGCGCTCCCTTTGCTGCACGTCTGTATGTGGGTCGGCATAGCCGTCTGTTTCCATGTGTTTACAGACTTGTTTAATACTTACGGAACGCAAGCGCTGAGGCCTTTTTCGGAAAAATGGGTATCTTGGAATATTATACACATATTTGACCCTATCATCTTCTCCAGCCATTTGGTAGCGATTTTTATGTGGACATTCCACTTGGCCAGCCCGACGCTTATATTTCCGGTTTTGTACGGAGTTATTGCCATCTATTACATCTGGCGGTCTCTGGATCATTACATTTTGGAAAAAGGGCTTTTCCGCAAAGATCCGACATATCAGCCAGGCGAAAAATATACGTTGATCGCAACGTTCAACCTGTACGTATGGAATGTGGTAAAACGGAGAAACGACGGCAGCTACCAGCTCGGCGAGCTGCGCAATTTCAAATTGAAATGGGTCGACGTCGTCAAGCCTGAATCGCATCCCGCCATCGAAGCTTCCAAAAGCCACGAGAACATCAAGGCGCTGCTGTACTTTTCTACCTACGCCTGCGCGGAAATCAAGGAACACCGCTGGGGCTACGAGGTCAGATGGGCCGACGTCAGATACCGTCACCGCAAGCAGTATCCTTTCGTCGCCGTCCTGCTGATGGATCACAACTACCAAACGCTCGACTCCTACGTCGGCTGGGTGAACGACACACGCCTCGAGAAAAAGCTGCGCGTCGATTTGTATTGAAAAAAGGCTGCCTTTGGCAGCTTTTTTGTATACGAAACCTCCTAGTTCGACTGGGGGTTTAGGAAGATTCGAGCCGATCTAGCAACCGCTGCTACTTGTGAAGTGTCGTCGGCAATTGCGCCTCGCTCCCGTTCGCTCCGAGCGCTCAGGCCGCCGAAGCGCGGGGCAGGCAAATTGCCGAGTTGGAAATCTGTTCGAAATTTGCGGTGAAAACGGGCAGGTAAAGGATCCCTTTTCAGGGACCTTTCACCTGCCCGTGTTAACGTGGCAACCACGCGGTTGGCAAGCCTTTAGTGCTCCTTAGAGATGCTTGCTTGTAACAGGCCCTTATAAATGGTCTGATGGGAGCCATCGGCTAAACCGGTAGTTATGACTTGTGCCGCTCCAAACATTCCTTTACAGGAATATTCCTTCCTTGTATGATATACATAAATTGTGAAACCTTACATACGGATCATCATCAACCCGGAAAGGAGAAAGGGAATTTTATGAATCAGGATGTAACCCCCACCGGAGGTCGGACACGGTCAGCTTTATGATTGTTCACGCGGCCGGTCTCGAATTCCATTTCTCTGTTCAAGTTTCGCCGCAACAGCCCGCTGCAGATGACAGATAAATATAAAGCTCATCCTGGTCCCCTTCACAACGTGCATATGAACAACATATTAACTGTTCTTGCCGAACCGAACCGCTTGCATATCGTGGAACTGCTGCGCGACGGCCCCTTAACGGTAGGCGAAATCGCTGAGCGGCTCCAACTTAAACAACCTCAAGTCTCCAAGCATTTGAAAGTGCTCACCGAAGGCGGAATCGTCGAAGTGAATCCGGTTGCCAATCGGCGAATATACAAGCTCCGGCCCCAGCCTCTGCAAGAGATGAACGCCTGGCTGCAAACTTTTCGCGGCATCTGGGAAGAAAGATTTGATCGTTTGGACGATTATTTGCGCGAACTGCAACGAGACGACAAGAAACAAAACCCGTAAGCCGCCCCTGACGAAAAGCCAAGCATAACGAGGCGCTCAATCAAAAACCACCGCGAACTTCGAAATTCGCGATGGTTTTTGTATTGTGGTACCATTTATTCAGCCGATATAAATACAAGCCCAGAGGATTCCCCCTGAGCTAATATCGTTACGATAGCTTCCGATTAACGGAATTGTCCTGCGAGCGATTGCTCGGCGATTTGCACCAAGCGACGAGTGATGTGACCACCGATTGCGCCGGTGTCACGAGTAGCCATATAACCATAGTAACCATCTTGAGGAATTTGGATGCCCAGTTCTTGAGCAACCTCATACTTCAATTGCTCCAAAGCTTGATTGGCTTGCGGAACTACCAGCACATTACTGCTACGAGATTGTCCTGTACCCATTAGGATCAGACTCCTTTCAGTCAGCTATAATCTTTGATGTATTTGCAAGCTTGCAATCATAGTATGCGGAGGAAATTAAATTATATGCACAGCGCCCGAAAAAAGTTTAAAATAAGGGTACGCTATTCGAAGAAAGCAGGTGACATCATGAGCAAACCGCTCGCACTTCTTTTTGCAGTCGTAGGCACGCTGCTGCTGGCCTCCATCAGCCTGTTCATCACACTCAGGCAGCCTTGGCTCGTTCTCCTTTGCACAATCGTCGCACTCGGCTTTATCGGTTACGGATTCGCGGTCAAAGCCAAGCTCCGCAAAAGAGACGATCAGAACCGTTGACACGGACTTGACTTGAACGCTATACTTTTCTCACAAGAGTCTGCAAAACAACCTAAAGAAAGTAGTTGTCCATACTACTTTTTTTCATCACCTTTATTACCAAAATGAAAATATTTTATTATCGAAATAAAATTAACAATTTGTAAAGAAATGTGGTGAATTCATGTTAAAAATCGGCATTTCTTGTTATCCGACGCTGGGCGGCTCCGGAGTCGTCGCTACCGAGCTCGGCAAAATGCTGGCGGAAAAAGGACACGAAGTTCATTTTATTACCGACCGGATGCCGTTCAGGCTCGGCCAGTTTCATACTAATATTTTTTACCACGAAGTCGAGGTCAGCGACTACTACGTATTCCGCTACCCGCCCTACGACCTGGCGCTGGCCAATAAGCTCGCGCAGGTCGCCAAGCAGGAGAAGCTCGACATTTTGCACGTACATTATGCCGTCCCTCACGCCATTTGCGCTTATCTCGCCAAGCAAATGGTCGGCGACCATCTGAAAGTTGTGACTACGCTGCACGGCACGGACATTACGATACTCGGCCACGATCCGTCGCTGCGGGACTTGATCCGTCTGGCCATCCATCAGAGCGATGCCGTCACTGCGGTGTCCCAGGACTTGATCAACGAAACGTACGAAGTGCTTTCCATCGAAAAGCCGATCGAGCTCGTCTACAACTTCGTAGACCCGCAGGACTACATTGCTCCGGCGAATCCGCAGCTTCGCGCCCAATTTGCCAAGCCGCACGAAAAAATATTGCTGCATATGTCCAATTTTCGGCCAGTCAAGCGCATTAGCGACGTCATTGATATTTTCGCCGGCATACATAAAAAGGTGCCGTCCCACCTTGTTTTTGTCGGAGAAGGCCCCGAGCTGGCGAAAGCTGTCAGCCGGGTCAAAGAGCTGAAGCTTACGAGCCGGGTTCACTACCTCGGCAAGCAAAACAATGTCGCCGAAGTGATCGGTTTGGCCGATCTGCTGCTGCTGCCGTCGGAAAAGGAGAGCTTCGGCCTGGTCGCCCTGGAAGCGATGGCCGGCGGCGTGCCTACGATAGGCTCGAATACAGGCGGGATTCCGGAAGTCGTCACGCACGGCGTCAACGGTTATCTCGCCCCAGTCGGACACACGGCTGAAATGTCGGAGCACGCCATCAAATTGCTGACCGACTCCGACTTGTACAGCGATTTTTCTTTGGCAGGCATACAGCGTGCACGCGCTTTCTTTTCCGCCGATGCCATCGTCAAGCAATACGAGCAAATTTATTACAAAGTAACCGCGGCTGGCGATCTCAGCATGTTGGCCTGAGCCGCTGCACACACCGCAGCCTTACGGCGGCATACAAGATACCTCCCGTACATGTCCCGCCGTTTTCCGCCATTGGCCAGGGGCCCGAAAATCCTGCGAATGTGCAGGTTTTTCCTCTTAAATTGGCTTATTTTGACGAAAAGCCTGCAAAAGTGCAGGAATTTTTCGCTGAAAGTGAACCCGAACCCATGTCCCCGCTGAAAAGCCTGCACAATTGCAGGAATTGTTCGTGGCTAGCGGATCGCGGGCAAAAATTCATGTATTTTTGCAGGTTTTCAACAGTCTGAACAATACAGGCATGACCGGTTCAACGGGGTAGACTTTGTTTCCCCCAGACCCATGTTAAAAAAAAGGAGCTCCGACAGCCGATGCGGCGGTCAAAGCTCCTTTTTTCGATTCTTTTACAACACCAGGAAGCCCATTCGTTTCTTCACTTCCGACAAAGTTGCGTCGGCGACTTCCGCTGCGTGCTGCGCGCCTTTTTTCAGCACGTCGTACACTTCGCCCGAACTGCGGATCTCGCGGTAACGCTGTTGAAGCGGCTCCAGGACGGCGACCAGGTGCTCGGCCAAATCCTTTTTGAACGGGCCGTACCCCTGGCCCTCGTATTTCGCTTCGATTTCCGCAACGGTCATGTCGGCAAAATGCGAGTAAATGCCGAGCAGATTGCTGACCTCCGGCTTGTTTTGCGGATCGTACTTCACCTCACGGCCGGAATCCGTTACTGCGCGGCTCAGCTTTTTGCGGATAACGTCCGGCTCATCCAGCAGCGCGATATAGCTGCCTGCGTTCGGATTGCTCTTGCTCATTTTTTTCGACGCATCGTCCAGGGACATGACCCTTGCGCCGATCTCCGGCATATAAGGCTCCGGCATTGTGAAAAAATCGCCGAAACGGTTGTTGAAGCGGTGCGCCAAATCGCGGGTAAGCTCCAAATGCTGCTTCTGGTCGTCGCCTACCGGGATCAGGTCGGCATTGTACAGCAGGATGTCAGCCGCCATCAGCGAAGGATACGTGAACAAGCCGGCGCCGACGGATTCCTTGCCCGCCGATTTGTCTTTGAACTGCGTCATCCGCTCCAGTTCGCCCATGTAAGTCAGCGTCGTCAGCATCCATCCCAGCTCGGCATGTGCGTGAACGTGCGATTGCAGGAAAATCACCGCTTTGGCCGGATCGATCCCCGCCGCCAAATAAAGCGCCGCGACGGATTCCGTCTGCTCCTTCAGCGCCGCCGGCTCCTGGGGAACCGTAATCGCGTGCAAATCGACAATCATAAAAAAGCATTGATGCTGATGCTGTAATTTCGTAAAATTGCGGAGCGCCCCAATGTAATTGCCAATGGTCAGCTGTCCGCTCGGCTGAATGCCGGACAATACTCTTTTCATAAACGTAACGCCTCCTTGTATCGATCAACAACAACAAAAAGGCCTCCCGCCGCAAGGGACGAGGAGACCGTGGTACCACCCTAATTTGCCTTCGTGCGCGCCAGACGTGCGCCAAAAGACCTTCAGGCTCCGTTAACGGGGAGCGGCCGCTCAGCATACTAGCCGGATGCACATTCAGCATTCCGGCCCGGGTTCCGGAAAAGCGCGCATCTGCGTTCAGCGTCAAGCTCAAGGATCCATTCGGCTTGCCGGTTTCACCGGTTCGCACCAACCACCGGCTCTCTGGGAAACTTGAAGTCAAGCTTACTTGTTCCTGTCATCGCATTGATTTTCTATTATTATACACGCTCCCCGGGTAATGTCAACCGCGCATGTTGTCCTATCCGCTTTTCCTCCCACATACAATAGAAGCATATCCAATCGTCTCATAAAGGGGAAATGCGCCTTGTCTACGGCCTTTTACCGGTGGAGCCTTCCGGCTTCCGCCGCGATCTGCATGCTGCTTGCATTTTTAATCGTGACGACCAAAAAACTCCCAGGCATCATCGCTTTTGACGGAAAATTGCAGCTGGTGGCGCACGCGTTCATGGGCATTTTTCTCGATGCGCTCCCGTTTATGCTGCTCGGCATCGTCATGTCAACGATCGTGGAAACTTACGTTCCCGAATCGTTCATCCGCCGCATGACGCCGCGACACCCGCTCGGCGGCATCCTTTTCGCCTGCTTGCTGGGCGTATTGTTTCCGCTGTGCGAATGCGGCATGATTCCGTTCGTCCGCCGCTTAATGAAAAAAGGCATGCCCGTTTACATAGCGGTCGTATTCATTCTCGTCGGCCCTATTCTCAATCCGGTCGCGTTCGCATCCACGTACATCGCTTTTCGCGGCGAACCGGCGATGGCCTACTCCCGCATGGGGCTGACGTTTGTCGTCGCCCTGGCCGTCGGCCTGCTGCTGACCCGCTTCCTCGTTTATAACCCGCTCCGCCATTCCTTACAGGCAAGCGGCGCGAAAGCGGCAGACCACGACGATTGTCCCGGCGGACCGGCTCACAGCCACGACCATCGCGATCACGGCCACTCCCATCAAGGCGGCGGAGCTGCGGTCATGTTCAGCCACGCTTATTCCGAACTGCTCGAAATGAGCAAATACTTGATGCTCGGAGCGCTGATTACCTCGCTCATTCAAGTGTTCGTTCCCAAAGAAAGCTTGGCCGCCCTGGGCCAAGATTCCTTGACCTCGCACATGTTCATGATCGGCTTCGCCTACCTGCTCTCGCTCTGCTCGACGACGGACGCCTTCGTGGCTTCCTCCTTCAGTGATACGTTTTCATCGGGCGCGCTGCTCGGATTTCTCGTCTTCGGCCCCATGATCGATATAAAAAGCACATTCATGCTGCTCTCCGTCTTTAAAGCGCGGTTCGTGCTGCAGCTCGCCCTTATCGTAACAGTGGTCGTATTGGCCGGTTCGCACCTGTTCGAGCAGTTATTTTGGCCATGACTGGGACCCGGACCGGGACGAACATTCAGTTCACCGATTTCTTTTGAAAATGAAGCAGACCCGACGCGAAAAACAAAACAAAGCTACCCGCCACTCCTTCAGATGAAACGGCTTCGTCAAATAATCGTCGCCAAACTGCAGGCCGTCCAGCTTGTCATCGACGGGGGCCCGGGCGGACAGCATCAGATTCGGAGTATCCGGCGATATCTTCTTCAGCCGCTGTCCCACGGTAGACCATCCAACCCCGGCAGCATCATATCCAAAATGACGAGCTCCGCTTCCTTCACCCTGCTGTTTGCGCCATCAGTAGGTTCCGTCAAATACAGCTATGCAAAAAAAGAAAAAGCTCCGCCCGCAAGCAGCGCAAACCGCTGCTCACATGCAAAGCTTTTTATCGGTACATGATTAAATTTTCAGCACGCCGCCTGCGCTTGCGTTAGTGACAAGCTTGGAGTAACGCGCCAAGTAACCGGACTGGATTTTCGGCTCGAAGCCTTTCCAGTTCGCGCGGCGTTTCGCCATTTCCTCGTCGCTGATTTGCAGCTCGATTTTGCGGTTGTTCATGTCCAGCTCGATGATATCGCCGTCTTCTACGAAAGCAAGCGGTCCGCCTTCAGCCGCTTCCGGCGAAATATGGCCGATGCTGATGCCGCGGGAAGCGCCGGAGAAGCGTCCGTCGGTGATCAGACCGACTTTGGCGCCGAGGCCCATGCCCACGATCTGGGAAGTCGGAGCGAGCATTTCCGGCATGCCCGGTCCGCCCTTCGGCCCTTCGTAACGGATTACGACGACATGGCCTTCTTTGACTTTGCCGTTTGCGATGCCGTGCAGCGCCTCCTCCTGGGAATCGAAGCAGATCGCCGGTCCGACGTGGCGGCCGCCTACGGATTTGTCCACTGCGCCGACTTTGATGATACTGCCTTCAGGCGCCAGGTTGCCGAACAGCACGGCCAGGCCGCCTTTTTCGCTGTGAGGATTATCCAAAGGACGAATGACGTCTTTGTTCAAAATCTCGCAGCCCGCTACGTTTTCGCGCAGCGTTTTGGCCGTAACGGTGATGCGTTCGCCGTCCAGAGCGCCCGGCTTTTTGAGCAACTCGTTGATGATCGCGCTCACGCCGCCTGCCAAATGCACGTCCTCGATATGATAATCGGAAGCAGGAGCGATTTTCGCCAAATGCGGAACGCGTTCCGCGATTTCGTTAATGCGGGCGATCGGGTATTCGATACCCGCTTCGTGTGCGATAGCGAGCGTGTGCAGAACCGTATTGGTCGAACCGCCCATCGCCATATCCAGAGCAAAAGCGTTGTCGATCGATTCGATCGTTACGATATCGCGCGGCTTGATGTCTTTCTCGATCAATTCCATCAATTGGCGAGCCGATTGCTTCACGAATTCCTTGCGCTCTTCGGCCACGGCAAGAATCGTGCCGTTGCCCGGCATCGCAAGACCGAGCCCTTCGGCCAGGCAGTTCATCGAGTTTGCGGTGAACATGCCGGAGCAGGAACCGCAAGTCGGACAGCCGTATTGCTCAAGCTCTTCCAAACCTTTTTCGTCGATTTTGCCCGCTTGGTAAGCGCCTACGCCTTCGAATACGGAAGACAGGGAAATCGATTTGCCGTTCTTGTCTTTACCCGCTTTCATCGGTCCGCCGCTGACCATAATCGTCGGAATGTTGACGCGCAGCGCCCCCATGATCATGCCGGGCGTAATTTTGTCGCAGTTCGGGATGCATACCAGACCGTCGAACCAGTGCGCATTGACGACCGTCTCCAGGGAGTCCGCAATAATTTCGCGGCTCGGCAAGGAATAGCGCATGCCGATATGTCCCATCGCGATGCCGTCGTCAACGCCGATCGTGTTGAATTCGAAAGGCACGCCGCCCGCTTCGCGGATCGCTTCCTTGACCAGCTTGCCGAACTCTTGCAAGTGGACGTGGCCCGGAATAATATCTATATAAGAGTTGCACACCGCAATAAACGGTTTGCCGAAATCTTCCTCTTTAACCCCGGCTGCGCGCAGCAAGCTGCGGTGAGGAGCGCGGTCGAATCCTTTTTTAATCATATCGCTTCGCATTTTTTGATTAGCCATCGTTGACCCTCCTGGATTTCATTTCGCAAATCTCGCAAACATTGAATCTATCATATCACACTTTTCTTCTTTTTTCTCGCTTTAGTCATTTCACGCGTCAAAGTCATTTTTTAATCCTTATAAATTTCATCGGATTTATGTGTTTTTAGCCGGATTTATGTTATAATAATCCTAATCAAATTCAACATTAAAGAGGTGATCGCTTTGAAAGAAATTCCTCTTCCATACGTCCGCGCCAATCAAGCCTCCATGGTTCTGCTCATCGTGCTTGCCCTGATTTGGCAGCAGTCTTGGCTCATTGCCGCCCTGCTGATTATCGAAGCCGTCGGCCTGTTCTTCGGGCTGCGCGCCAATTTGTTCGTGCTGCTGACCAAACCCTTGCTTCGAACAGCCGCGGCCAAATCGGAAACCGAAGCCGCCGAGCTGCTCCGGTTCAATAATTCGATCGCCGTCATTTTGCTGACGCTTTCCCTGCTGTTTTTCGCGGCCGACCTGAATGTGTGGGGCAGCATTTTTGCCGGGCTTGTCGCACTAGCGGCTACCGCAGCTTTGCTCGGCTACTGCATCGGATGTACGCTGTACTACCAATTCAAAAAACTGCGCGCCCGTCGTGCGTAAATTAAAAAGCGCTGGATTTTCCGACAAATTAGCCTCCGGGCCACCTCAGGCCCATCATTGGCCGGCACCGCGCGCAGCTCTAGCGCGCGGTGTTGCGCTGCATGGCGGCGGTCAGTCGATCGACCACATGTGAATTCCTGCACAATCGCAACAGGCCAGGCCCGTTGATAAGGAGGCCACATGCCGGGGCTGATTAGCCACGCGTCAAGGTCGATACCTCACGCCAGAGCTGATTACCCTCTTGCCCGGGCCGACACCTCACGCTAGGGCCGATTAGCCACAATCTGCCTGGCCGCACGAAGAATTCCTGCAAAAATACATGAATTTGCTTCCTTGATCGCTGTACACGAACAATTCCTGCAAAAGTGCAGGCTTTTCACCTAACACTTAGACTCATACTCACTTTCAGCGAAAATTCCTGCACTTTTGCAGGTTTTTCGCCAAAACAAGCCAATTCGAGAGGAAAAACCTGCACTTTCGCAGGTTTTCTCCCTAGCAAGCGGCTTCCTGCCCAGTTGTGCAGTTCCACGGCATGCACCGGGAGAGGATCGCGCCCAGAAAAAGCGGCTGAGTCACACTCGTTCCCCTAGCCCTCACAGAGTGTCGCGACTTGCTCGGGCAGCCTGAAAAGTGCAGTTTTTTGCTTGTTAATACCCTGATAACGAAACATTCCTGCAATTGTGCAGGCTTTTCCTTCAAGCCGACCGCTTCCGTCGAAAATGCCTGGCCCCACCCGAGCCCTATCAGCGCTTTTTCCACAGAGGCCAAAATCAAAGTTACCTGCGAGTAGGCAGCAAGCACAAAGAACCCACACCGGTCTGCGAAGATCCGCAAGTGGGTTCTTTTGGGGCGTGTTGCTATGCCTTGCGGCGGTTCAAATGCACATAAGTGATCGCCAGTGCAAACACGAGCACTCCGCCCTTGACGATGTCAAAGCCAAAGTAAGGCACATTCAGCATCGTGAGCCCGTTGAGCAGCACGCCGATCAGGACGGCGCCGAAAAACGTGCCGATAACGTTCGGTTTCCCCGCCCCGAGCACCGAATAGCCGACAAATACCGATGCGACCGCCTCCATCAGCACGGGAACGCCAGCATCGATCTGCCCGGAACCTACCCGCGAAGCGTACAAAAGCCCGCCGCATGCGGCGAAAATGCCGGAGAGCACGTAGGCGAACAGCCTGATTTTGTTCACGGAAATGCCCGACAGCCTGGCCGCTTCGCGGTTGCCTCCCGTAATGTACAACTGTCTGCCCCAACGGGTGTATGTCAAAAATATGTGCACGGCAAACACAGCGATAATCATCAAAATGACGGAAACCGGAATGCCGAGCAGCTTGCCTTGTCCGATCCACAAGAAGTCTGGCAAAAATTTCCCTTTTGCCTGGGTGCCGTCCTGAAATCTCATATTGTTGTAAATTGAGAATCCCGAAGTGAACGTTTTTTGCACGCCGCCGATGATGTACATGACCGCAAGGGTCGCCAGCAAATCCGGGATGCGCACCTTAACGATCAAAAATGCGTTGAGCAGGCCAATGACGGCCCCGATCACGATGGGCACGACGATGACGACGAGGAGCGGCTGCTCGTACCAAACCATCAGTGCGGCCGAGACGACCGTCGCAAGCGAAACCGTAGAGCCTACGGATAAGTCAAAGCCGTCGACGATTTGAGATAAAGTGACTCCGATCGCCACGAACGTAACGATGGAAATCGAGCGCAAAATATCCGCGATATTGTCATAGGTCATAAAGTTTTCATTAATGAACGAAAATACGACAAATACAAGTGCAATGACCAGCAACGCCCCGTATTTAAAAGAAAACTCCAAGCTTTTTTCCTTCATCTTACTTTGCCTCCCCAGCGCTCGCATAAGTTAGTATCAAATCTTGCGAAGCCTCCGCCCGGGAAAGCTCCTTCACCACGGACCCATAGCTCATAACCAGTATGCGATCGGCGATTCCAACTATTTCATTTAACTCGCAGGATAAGTAAATAATGCCTTTCCCCTGTTCAGCCAGCGAACCGATCAGGCGGAAAATGTCGCTTTTCGCTCCGATGTCGACCCCTTTGGTCGGCTCGTCGAACATGTACACATCGGAAGGCGTCGGCAGCCACTTGCCGACTGCCACCTTTTGCTGGTTGCCGCCGCTCAAGTGCTTCACGGTCCGGTTCGGATCGCGGGGGTTCACGCCAAGCTGCTCCACCATCGACTGCGCATGCGCATTCTCCTCGCGGCGCTTGACAAAACCGAGCGCGCTCAGCTTGCGCAGAATCGGAAGCGACAGATTGCGCTTCACCGTCTCCTCCACGAGGACGCCCTGCTTGCGGCGCTCCTCGGGCACGAGCACGATGCCGGCACGCACGGCATCCTCCGGCTGGCGCAGCTTGAGCTTGCGCCCGCCAAGCCAGATCTCGCCGCCGTCCGCAGGATCGGCGCCGAAGAGCAGGCGGCTCAGCTCGGTTTTCCCTGCGCCGACAAGGCCGACGACGCCGAGGATTTCCCCCCGGCGGAGCGTAAAGCTGACGCCGCGCACTTTGGCGCCGCGGCTGAGGTTCTTCACCTCGAGGAGCGTTTCGCCGATGGGCACATCGGCTTTGGGAAACTCCTCGGTGAAGGTTTTGCCCAGCATCGCCTCGATGACTCCGGCGGTGTCCATTTCAGCGGCCGCTTGCGTCAGCACATGGCGGCCGTCGCGCATGACGGTGATCCGGTCGCAGACATGGAACACCTCATTCAAGCGGTGGGAGATAAAAATAAGACCGACTCCCTCCTCTTTCAAGCCGCGCATAATCGCGAACAGGCGCTCCGATTCCTCCAGACTCAGCGGCGCGGTAGGCTCGTCGAAGATGATGATCTTCGCTTTATGGGCGATCGCTCTGGCGATCAGCACAAGCTGCTTCTGCGAAATGCTCAGCTCCTCGATCTTGCGGCGAACCGGGAACGCAGCGCCGATTTTCGCCAAAATCGCCTCCGCCTCCCGGTTCAGCTTTCCCCAGTCGACCCAGGCTCCGCCTGAAACCAATCTGTCCATCATGACGTTCTCCGTCACGCTGAGCTCCGGCACAAGTGCCGTGTCAACCTCCTGGTAGACACAGTAAATCCCTTGCGACATCGCGTCTTTAGGCGTTCGAATCTGAATAGGATTCCCGTCAACGATGACGCTGCCCTCATCGGCGAAATAAGCGCCTGACAAAATTTTCATCAAAGTGCTTTTCCCCGCTCCATTGGCGCCGAGCAAAGCATGAATTTCCCCGCTGTGCAGCTCGAAATGAACGTCCTGTAAAGCCTTTACGCCCGGGAACGTCTTGGAAATTCCCTGCATGCGCAGCAAAGGCGCAGTTACACCACTCTTTGACATGCTCTCCCTCCCCGTAACCAATCTGAAAGTCCCATCGCAAGTAGCCGATGGGACTTAAGCATAACATCGTTATTTATTTTTTCGCCTGCTTTTCGGCTTCTTTCAACCAATCCGTGTAACCTTGTTGACTGCCGCCCCAGCCTTTGACAAACTCGCCAAGCTGTGCAGTGGATACCTGCTTGTCTTTAGGCAGTTGATCTCTGGATACGTACACCGGATCCAGTACGACTTTGTCCGGCGTTTGGTCGCCGTGCAGCTTTTGGTACAGGTAGCGCACTTGAACGCGTCCGATATCTTTCGGATCGACGGCCGCCGATGCGATCCAAGGGCTTTGCGGATCCTGCAGCAACTGCAGGTCTTCGTCGCTCAAGTCGATGCCGTATACTTTAATTTCCGTGCGTCCCGCCTGTTGAATAGCGCGTGCTGCGCCTTTGGCGAACTCGTCCCATGCCGCCCATACGGCCGTAATGTCGCCTTTGTTCGGATACTTTTTCAGGATGGCTTCCATTTGTGCTTGCGTATCCAACGCCGGGTCTTTGGCGGTTCCGAATGAAGCAATTTCTTTAATGTCTTTATACTTGTCCTGGAAAGCTTTGTAAGCAACATCACGGCGCTCCATAGGAGCAAAACCTGCAACCCACACCTTCACGATGTTTCCTTTGCCGCCCGTATCTTTTGCAAGCTGCTCAAGCGTAGCCTCGGCCATTTTTTGGTCGTTTTGCTCCAGCGAAGTCACACCCGGTACGGACAAAATCGCATCGAACGCGATAACAGGAATTTTTTTCTCCAGCGCTTTCCTCACTCCGGCTTCCAGCGCATCGGCGCTGCCGTGGTCGATCAGAATGCCGTCAAACTTTTGGTTAACAGCCGCATCCAGATTCGAAGCCATTTTGGCGAGATCGTTGTCGGAAGCGAATACCGTCACTTTGCCGCCGAGCTTTTCAACCTGCTCTTTAACGCCTTCTACATATTGTGCGGAAAATGTTCCGGTATTGAACTGCATAATAAGCGCCACTTTTTTACCGGACAGATTAACGGCTTGTCCAGCCGCCGCAGTCGCTTGGGCCGTATCCGCAGTGCTTCCTGCTGCCGGCGACGATGCCGTGCCATTGCTTTGCGGTTTTGCGCAAGCGGCAAGCAAACTTCCTATTAATACGATCATAACGATAAAGCTGAAAAGTCTTGTCTTTCTCATGTTTACCCTCCCCAATCAAATACGCACATCGAATTCCCATTTATTCCCTCGGATTAATATACCAAGTTCTCTACTAGGAATTTAATTCGTATAATAGCATCTAAGCGCTTGCCGCGTCAATCCTTTTTTCGATTCGTTTCTCCAATTTTCAGCAAATCTACTTTCTGCCGAAATCCGCTTTAATCTCTCCCCACTTACGCGTGTCCCATTTGACGATTTTGTTCGTGTACGTATTCGTTTTCAGCCACTTCAAAGCCCGGTCCACCAGGCTCCAAATTTCTTCCGTCGAGGCGTCTCTGACCAAATTCGTAGACACTTCCTTCTTGCGTATCCAGCTGAGCGCAGTGACGGAGTCCGTGTAGATCGTCTTGTTGCTCCCCTGCTTTTTCAAATAGGCAAGCCCATGCACGATCGCCAAAAACTCCCCCAGATTGTTCGTCCCTTTGGCAATCGGCCCCTGATAAAAAATGATCTCCCCCGTGCGCGTGTCCACGCCCTTGTACTCCACAACCCCGGGATTGCCGGAGCAGCCGACATCGACGGAAATGCTGTCATACTCCACTTCGGGAGGCGTCCCGCCGGCGGACGATGAGCCCGAGCCGCTCGCAGCGCCCGTTTTCCCCGAAAAATCCAGCGACTTTTGCCAGCCCCGCTCATAAGCCTTTTGTGCTTCCGCTTCCGATTCGTAGGACTTGAATTTCGCCTGAGGGTACCCTTTCGTCTGCGCCTGGCAATCCGCCCATGTTCGGTATATGCCCGGCTTGTGGCCGACCCAGACTACATAAAATTTACTTTGCGCCATCTTCCACACTCCGCACTTTCTCTTGTAATTGGCCGACCAATTCGGACACCACTTTAACCGTATCGGCAAAATAGGGTCTGTAATCCAGCCCTTCGATAAACCGTAGGAACGATTCCCCGATCCGCAGCACTTCTTTCCTGTATGCCGCCGTGTCGAGAACGCAGCTTTCCAGCTCGCGGTACGGGCCGTCCTGCCGTTCTTCCACATATGTAAACTCCATATGCTCATGGTCCCGGTGATGCACCTTGAACGAAAATCCACGGCACTCCGGATCGCCGCAGCCGCATACGAAGAACGGCATCCGCTGCCATTGATCCGCCGGAGCAAACCGGTTCGGCTGTGTGTCGTGCAGCGCGCTATGGAGCATGGCGGGAAGCCCTACATCGACGCACAGAGGCTCTTCGACCAAAATATCATCCTGCACGGTCAGCTTGACGTCGGCATGAATGATTTGCAAATCCTTATCGAACGACCAGCGTTCCGTTACAATTTCAAACATGACTTACCTCCGCACATAAATTAGGAATGCATTGCCTGAACCTCTATTATAGCAAAGTCGGACGCGCGATGCCGGGACGATTCGTTTGGTCGAAATTACCAATTTTCAGTACGAGTATATTTTTCAAAAGCGAATATAATACCTATTACTGGAGGTGATAACAAATGGGTACAGGACAATCTCGCAGCAGCAACCAGCTAGTTGTTCCTCAAGCCAATCAGGCTCTGGAACAATTGAAATTTGAGGTAGCCCAGGAACTGGGCATCCAAATTCCTCAAGACGGCTACTACGGCTACATGGCTTCCCGCGATACAGGAGCAATCGGGGGTAACATCACCCGCCGTCTCGTGCAAATCGCCGAGCAGCAGCTTGCAGGCAAATTCGGCGGCAGATAAAGCAACTCCCTATACTTACGTACAAGGGCTTTCCTTTAAGCAGAATTTGCTTAAGGGGACGCCCTTTTTCGAGTTCGGCGGCGCAAATGCAAAAAAGCCCTCCGTTCACGAATGAACCGAGGGGCTGCCTTGCATGTTCTTACGGCTTCACATCGTAGATCTTATACAGATCGTCAAGCATAATATTCGCAGCCTTGACGCCTCCGGCCGTGTTCCATGTCGCATCGTTGACCTTGATCAGCTTGTTTTCCTTGACAGGCTTCAAATTTTGCCAAAGCGGATCGTTCATCCATTCCTGCTCCTGCTTGGTGCCTTTGCCGTCACCGGTATCATAGGTGAAATAGAACACTTTGTCGGCTGTGTCCAGCTCCGTCAGACGTTCTTTCGTAATGTCCTCGAACGATTTTTCGTCGCTTTTCGGATCGTTGCGCTGAATGCCGATTTGCTTGAAAATGACGCCCGTGAACATGTTGCCGTAATAAAACCTCGTTTTGCCCGCCATGAAGCGGACGACTGCGACTTTCTCTTTCAGCTTGTCGCCGGCTTTGCTTTTGAAATCTTCAATTCGTTTATCGAAATCGGCGATCACCTTGTCGCCTTCCGCCTTTTTGTTCAAAGCATCCGCATAAAGCTGAAAATTATTTTTCCACTCGCCGCGGAGCGTTTCGGAAAAGACCGTTGGGGCGATCAGCTTTAATTGATCGTAAACTTTTTCTTGGCGCATTTTGTTGCCGATAATGAGATCCGGCTTCAGCGAGGCAATGACTTCCAGATTCGGCTGGGATTCTCCGCCGACAGTCGTGACCCCCTGCATATCCGCTTTAATATGATCAAACCACGGATTGCCGTAAAAAGACTCGACGGCTCCTACGGGTTTGACGCCGAGCGCAAGCAGCGCTTCCGTGCCTTCGTTCGTCAAAATGACGACCCGCTGCGGATGCGCGGGCACAGACGACTCGCCCATAGCGTGCTTGATCGTCCGCAAGCCTTCCGCCTTCGCCGATTCCGCCGGCGCCTGTGTCGCCGCCGGCTTCTCGCCGCAAGCCGTCAGCCATACGGAAAGCATCAATATAACAAAAAGAAGGGCGGCCCCTTTTGTACGAATCCGTATTTCTTTCCTTACCATTAAACGTACCTCCGTATTATGTAATTTCCTTGGATGCCAATCAGTGATAACGATTATCATTATCCATCATATATTACTGGAAGAACCCAAGGTTTGTCAACGGCAGGGCCGTATTGGAAGGGATGCAGTTGATTGGGGAATGAGGCACCGCCTGCAAAAATATTTTTACAGACCCGCTTCTTTTTGTTTACAAAAAATGAGAGGCTATCACTCAGTCATTTTCATGACTTATGGGACAGCCTCCCTTGAAAAAACTCCTTTGATGTTTATTGCCAATTAAAGACGTTCATTAACATAACCACAACTTCTGCTCTTGTTGCGCTGGAATCCGGCTTAAAAGTTCCGTCGGGATAGCCATTAATCACTTTATTTGATGCTAAAGCCGCAATACTTTCCGATGCCCATGCCGGGAGCGTATCATCGAAGGATTTAAAGTTTTTACCATCAACTTTAAACTTATACGCATTTTGAATTAAAACTGCTAGCTCAGCCCTTGTTATATCGGAATCAGCATTTACATGATACGCTCCGTTAACTAACGAACCGTCAATCAGCCCATGCACATATGCCGCGGCAAGATAAGGCTTGCTCCATTCCGGTACGCTATCCCAATCCGCAAAATGCGATGAGGCTTTATCCAATGCGGATTTATCGCCGATATCCAGCTTCTTGGCTCGGACTAACATGGCTATAGCTTCATTCCTGCGTGTATGACCGTTTGGTTCAAAAGTAGTAGCTGTTCTTCCGTTTACAATACCCAGCTTATAAGCTTTTTCAATGGCTGCTTCTGCCCAAGGAGTTTCCGTATGTACATCATGAAAGACTACATTCATAGATCCGCTACTTTGCGTCGTGTCATCAGTTGGAGTCGGATTCTGAGATGTACCGGATGCGCCGCCGCCTGAATGTCCAGACATAGAAGAACCGGAACTGTTATTGCTTGCGGTTCTTGATATGACAACATCATCTTGCGTAAAATTCCCCGCGGAATCCAATGCAGTTATCGTACTGTAAGCCTGACTTCCACTGCTTAATGTTCCCTTAATTGTGAAAATGCCGTTCTTGTCGGACGTTACCCGATTTGCGAAATTATCCATAACTGTAATATTCGGCAGGGTACTTCCCTGAATCAGATAATTGCCGGTTTCGTCGGTATATACCGTCCCTTTTGCATCCGTATTAATGAACAGTACAGGCGGCAAATCATTAACATTCACCACAAGTTCGCAGTTCGACTTATCGCCGTTTTGATTTTCGGCAACAATGTGAATGACGCTTGAAGGGTTTGTATCGCTTACCGAGACAGGTACTGAAATATGATTCTCGAAATCGCTGCTGCTGTAAAGGGTCCTAAAGTTTGGCATACCCGTTGCATCATCATAGGTTCCATCGCTTTGAGATACGGTAAACTTGCCGCTCATGCTTTGAGCTGTCCCGTCTGCTTGATTGACATGAGTGGAAGAAATACCGAGCTTAAAGTTCCCGTTGACAACCAATACCTGATTATTTTGAGCATTTGTTGTCATCTTTCCTATATCAGATGAAACATGGATGATCGGATAATCAGGAACAGGCACAAACGTAATGTTTGAAACCGTCGGATTCCCATAAATGACAGGTGAATACGTGCCGGTTTTTTCAACACTTGCATAAGAAGTTACAGCAAGCTTGTAACTGCTGCCGGCTTGCATGCCTCCAAAATCAAGGGTAAACACACCTTTTACCGCTTGATCTGATGTAATATTATATTCGATAGCTTTGCCTGGATGAGAGATTCGATTGCCCGTTAAGTGTCCTTGATCGTCAATCTCATCCGTATAGGTTAGAGGCGACATGACGGCTTTACCTTGATCATCATACAAGCTAACAACATAACCGTCAGCATTCGGAACCGCATTCCATTTCGCTTCAATGGCTCCGCCGCCGCCCGCCTTCACGGATACGGAACTTACCGAACCCGGCGCAAGAGGATTCGTTACCGTTAACGGCTGCTTCGCGTTCATGCTGGAATATGGAATGGCACTCTCCGTACTGCTCTTAGGTATGGCGATCAAAGTCAGCCTTGGATAATACTCGCCGCTCTGCAAATAAGCCAAATCCTCCGGTTTGAATGTATAGCTGCCGCTTGCTCCACCGCTCACAACAGAAGCCGGGTCAATAGGAACCGTGTTGATTAAAACGCCAGGGCTTGCGTTTAATCTGTCTTCGCCGCTATCCTTTGACAAACGTACTTCAACTTGATAGCTTTCTTTGGCTATATCCAAACCTGTAAGGGCAAAGCTTACCGTATTGGAACCCGCGGCATAGGTCGTACTGTCTATTTCAGGAATCGGATTCACTGCAATAACAGCACTTGCAAAAGGCCGGCTGGACGAAATGCTCCAGTTCCCTGGCTCTCGTCCCAAGTTAATCATGAGGGTACCCGGTTTATCAGCAGCTTGATCCGATACAACCTCAGCATTGGCGTTCGGATCATTATAGAACATGGATCCGTCGGCCAAGGTTCTCGGATAAGTTAATCCGTAAGGATTGCCATTCGGGTCTTGCACAGAGATATCATTCGGGTCTGCTTTTACCAGGATCGCATAATCCTGCGATATACCGTCAGGCATGGTTATGGTATGAACCGTACCGGCATCGTTGGCGCTTATCGTTGGTTGAGCAGAAACCGATAAAGCCGCGACTTCATTCGCTATCGTTCCCGAAGCATTCGGCACACTTGTTGCTACAAGCGAGACATTAGATAAAACCTGATACTTCCCTACATTTTTACCATCTTCATCAACTACTTTTATCGTATTGCGAATTTCATTACGCTTTGCGGATAAAATGGAAACCCCTGCATTACCGCTTTGGTAGTTGTAGTGAGCCCCCAAACCGTGACCTAAAATACGAAATGAACCGTAAGCATCCGTTTTGCTCATTCCTACATCTATATTGGCGAGCGTTTTAGGTCCGATCGTAAGGTCGCCTAACGGGGAACTTACAACGTTAATTTCAGGAATCTGAATGGCAGCATCTAAATGACCGTTGACATTGTAGGAAGAATCCGAATTTAACGTAACATTTGCACGCCCACTTCCCTTTATGACTTGAAAGTTTTTAAGAAATGCGGCATCTGCAGCTACGTCAAAGGAAACGGACGACGGTTTCAGATAAATACCCGCTTGAAATTTTTGAAACACATCTACGCCCAGAAGCACAGGGTTGCCTGACAGCTGAATTTGTGAAGGACCAACCGAAAGCTCCATATCTTCAAAGCTCAGCAGTGTCTTTTTTCCGACATTGCCGACAACCATTTCGCCATTCAGTAGAAGCCTAATAGGAGGTATAGCGTCATAATTTCCTGATATCGTGTCCGCCAAGCCTGAAAAACCACCGCCGATTTTTGTAATATGACCAACTGGCGTAGCAGGCGTAACCGGAATCCCGGGTTCTTTCAATCCCATAATAATCTTGACCGTATCCGGAATGAAAGTGCCGCCACTGTTCTGCTTTAAAAGCATACTTGAGGAAAAGGATCCTATTTTTGCATCCAGATCAAATCCCAATCCGTATTCTTTCTCGTAAGTATTCACGGATGCATCAATTTTTGCGTTGACAGCTTCACTTTGTTTAAATCCCGGAATGATATTGGCGAACCCTTCTGGAGGGCTGATAGTGGCCTCGGCCTCTGCGCCTTTAAACACGATATTGCCTTTTAGGTCCTTACCGAATTCAAGCCTTTTGGCTTCCACAAAAAAACCAATTTGGCCTCCGCCCGGCTTCGTCACCCCCATATTCACTTTGCCTTCAAACATGATGGAATCCTTAAGCAAAAATGCGCCGTCTATTCTAGCGCCTAAACCGGAGCCAAGCGCTATCACACCAACGGTATACTTAATTTTCAATTCAATATTTTGTTGACTAGAATCCAACAAATCACCGGTTTCCGGGTCTTTTGCATAGGTGTCGATGTATTCTATGCCGTTCTCAAGGGAGATCGCTACATCCGCATTCGTCACAAAGGTCGTTCCGCCCGCAAGCATCTTGACATTACGAGCATCGACTGTAACATCGCCAACTCTTGAAACCGTGACAGTCATTGAACTGGTGCTGTCAGTCAAATAGCTGGTTACCATCGAGTTGATCATGGACGTCCCGGTAATCGTATACTTGTTGGTATTAGAATCATAGGCAACATGACCTGTAATGGTAAGGATCTTCGTTTTATTGCCCAGCATCTGATTCAACTCTGTATCATTAGCCGCGAGAATAACGGATTTGTTGTTAGATCCATCCGATACAACAACGAGTTCTCCAAAAGTTTTGTGCGATAATGTCTCTTTGGAATAAATGGTTATGGCTCTCTGCGCGCCGTTTATAGATATATAATAGGTCACGTCGTTGTTGCCCCGCGGCAGCATGTTTTGCGGTACACTGACAACCAAAGAGCTTGACGTTGCATTGGATACCGCAGCGCGCTGTGTCGGATTAGGCGCTGTGCCAATGTACACCTCGCCGGTTTGATCTATATTCCTCCCGCTTACGATGATGGAATTGAATAAGCTCGCCAATTGTGAATTTGGACTAATCGAAGTCATGACTTTGCTTTTTGGATCCTTAATCCCATTGACCACTACAGTAATGCTTTTAGGACGTCCTGAAGCATAAATATCCGAATTAACGCTGTATATGCTAATGTCCGAATTCTTTGGGTCTTGACCCTCGAAGGTACAATTAAAAGTAGTTTTTACGTCCGCCTTGTCGGTAACAATCACTTGTGCCGTATAGGAATCAAATACGTCACTCGGTGTGTTAACCGAAAATGTAAATGGTTGACCCATCAATACTACAGACGGAGATGCTGCAAATGTAACACCGGAATTACTGTTCGTATCGACTGGGATTCCAGGATCATACCTAAACTCGGCTACAACGGTTATTTCATCGTCTGCGTTTAAAATCGTTGATGCAGGAATAACTACTTTGCTTAAGTTAATTGTTGAGTTGTAATTATCACTGTCTTTACCAAGCGTTACCGTTTGAGTAAAATGATCCGAGTTTCGAATAAACAGTACGTCCTTCAAAGGGAAGCGAGGATTTCTATTTGTGATTGTAACGCTTAGTGTATCTCCGGGGAAATACTTCTTCACATTACTTACCACTGTGGCTCCGAGGTTAAATTTCGTCTGGGTGCTTATTGCATATCCCGGTATTGCTTCCACATTAATGGTAACGATGACATCGTTATACGGCATGGTAAAGTTGTACATTAAAGCAGCCTCTTTAGTAACTGGCAGGCTTTCATTTGTAAACGCCGACTTTACGCTGATACCTGTAATTTTATAAAATTTGGAACCGTTCTGGTCCGCAAATTTACTTAGATCAACGGTTACCTTATCCCCTACATAATCCGTAGCCGGCAAACCTCCAGCCGAGTTTACGAACCTTGTTCCCCCTGACAGAATCGGAACTACAACATTGTCTATCGTCGTTTTTACATGGATGTTGTGCGCCGAATTTGGATCGGTAGTTGATTTTACAACCAGTTTTACAGGCTCATTAGGCATTGTAAATGTATACTGAAATTTATGAATCGTCGTGTCCATGGATGTCGTCGTCAAATCAACCGCTTTTGATGTTTGGGTCCCGATGAATTGGACGCCGCCAGGAACAATTCCGTTGGAGGAAAGACTCAAGGTTAATTGATCTCCGGCAGCAAAATACTTCGTGCTGTTGTACTGGTTCGGATATCCATTTCTTGAGCTGTCCACATAATCGATTGTGCTTGTGAAATTGCTTGCTGAGCTTGTGTCGATCCCATGAGCGGTGCTGGTTGACACCGTTATCGTTACCGTTCTGTCTGTTTGGCCATGATCCCCTTTGATGTTAAGATTCAAGCCCCAAGCACTGTTGCTGTTATTTGGCGTTACACTTAACAGCACATTGCGTCCCCGATCGTCAACAGCCTGAATACTTGTAACCAATGCAGGATTTAATTGCAAGGAGGGAACCGCAGTATCAGCGGAAGTGTTCGCTAATTCGATGCTGAAATCATTTTTGTCGCTTAAAATGTTTACCCCCTGTGCGGGAATTTCCGAGCCGTTATACTTCGCTTTAATGAAAGATGAGAAATTAGCGTTATCCAACTTTACGGTTACTAAATTTTGATAGGTCACCGACCACGTGACGATAACCGTAAGCGTATCGTTGGAGGAAGCATTCGTTGATACTGTCGCCGTAAACGTGCCCAAGCCTAAATTTGTAATTTGACTTGACAGGTCCTTCGCTCTGCCTTTCTCGTACACGCGCGCTGCCGGGTCAAATGCATAACCTGCATCCGCTGTAAGCACATACTTGGTCATATATACTGTATTAAGCTCAAATGTGCCGCTTGCCGGTGCATAAGACCCTCCACTCTTGGCCCATGTTACACCTGCTGTCGCATGATTGTATGTATTGGCTCCGTCAGCTTGAGCTGCTCCTGTGACAGGGGCAACTGTTCGGATCGATAGATCGGTTGGAGCTATTGTTGCCTGTGGAGTTGCATTCGCTTCGTTGGAGTAATCGCTGTTGCCCCCGGCGTTACTTGCTTGTACGACGAAATAATACCTCGTTCCGTTCGTTAGACCCGCTGCCGTGTAGCTGTTGGTTCCCCCGCTTACGGTCGCAACCGGAGCAGCACCATAGTTGCCCGTTGCCGTTCCCAGGAAAATATTGTATGTGCTTGTCCCCGAAACGCCGCTCCAGCTTAGCGTCACTTGTCCGCTACCAGCTGTCGCTGTCAGTCCCGCCGGTACAGCTGGCATTCTCTCTACTGTCACCGTATACGTTTGGGTCGTACCGTCCTGCGCCGTCACCACGACTGCAATCGGGTTGCTCCCAGCGTTCAAGGTGATGGCTCCCGAGGCCGAGCCGCTCGATACGGTATTGCCGCTCACCTTCACCGTGGAGGTACTGTCACTCACGGTCGGCGTTATCCGAATGCTGCTCACGCTGCTTGCCACACTTGCCGTGTAGCTTGTCGTGTCCGACGCAAATGCCGGACTCAGGCTGCCGACGGACAACGTCAAACCGCTCAAGCTCGCGTTGCTGCTCGATCCTCGCGTTACTGTCACAGTGTACGTTTTTGTCGTGCCATCCTGCGCCGTTACCACGACCGTAATCGGGTTGCTCCCCACGTTCAGGCTGATTGCACCAGATGCCGTGCCGTTCGTCACGGGAGCGCCATTGACCGTCACGACGGCGTTGCTGTCGCTCACTGTCGGTGTGACCGTGATGTTGTACACACTGTTCGCTACGCTTGCCGTGTAGCTTGTCGTGCCCGACGCAAACGCCGGACTCAGGCTGCCGACGGACAACGTCAAGCCGCTCAAGTCCGCATTCGCTTCGCTGACCGACGCTCGCGTCACCGTCACCGTATACGTTCGGGTCGTCGCACCATCCTGCGCCGTTACCACGACCGTAATCGGGTTGCTCCCCACGTTCAGGCTGATTGCACCAGATGCCGAACCGCTCGGCGCAAGCGTGCCGTTGACTGTCACCGTGGCGTTGCCGTCGCTCACTATGGGTGTGACCGTGATACTGTACACACTGTTCGCCACACTTGCCGTGTAGCTTGTCGCGCCCGGCGCAAACGCCGGACTCAAGCTGCCAACGGACAACGTCAAGCTGCTCAAGTTCGCATCCGTACTGCTGCCCGATGCCCGCGTCACCGCCACCGTGTACGTTTGCGTCGTCGTACCGTCCTGCGCCGTCACCGCGATCGTAATCGGGGCGTTGCTCCCTTCGTTCAGGCTGATTGCACCAGATGCAGAGCCGCTCGTCACGGACGTGCCGTTGACTGTCACCGTGGCGTTACCGTCGCTCGCTGTCGGTGTTACCGTAATGCTGCTCGCGCTGTTCGGCACACTTGCCGTATAGCTTGTCACGCCGGGCGCAAACGCCGGACTTAAGCTGCCGACGGACAACGCCAAGCTGCTCAAGCTCGCGTTGCTGCTCGATGCACGTGTCACCGTCACCGTATATGTACGCATCGCCGTACCATCCTGCGACATCACCGCAACCGTAATCGGGTTGCTCCCCACGCTCAGGCTAATCGCTCCCGATGCCGAACCGCTCGGCACGGACGTGCCGTCGACCGTCACCGTCGCAGTGCTGTCGCCTACGGTCGGCGTTACCGCGATACTGCTTGCGTTGTTCGCCACGCTGGCTGTATAGCTTGTCGTATCCGGCGCAAAGGCCGGACTTAAGCTGCCGACGGACAACGCCAAGCTGCTCAAGCTCACTGCCCGCGTCACCGTCACCGTATATGTACGCGTCGCCGTCCCATCCTGCGACGTTACCACGACAGCAATCGTGCTGCTCCCCGCGCCCAGGCTGATCGCTCCCGATGCCGAGCCGCTCGGCACGGCCGTACCATTGACCGTCACTGCGGCGGTGCTGTCGCTCACTGTCGGTGTTACCGTGATGCTGCCGGCACTGCTCGCCACGCTGGCCGTGTAGCTTGTCGTGCCCGGCGCAAAGGCCGGACTCAGGCTGCCGCTCGACACCGTCAAGCCGCTCAGGTTCACATCGTTGGATAGGCCGACTTTCCGAATTCTGCCGTAATTCGATATATACAGATTACCGATGCTGTCTATAGCTACTCCATAAGGGCTGGACAATTGGGCAGATGTCGCAGGTCCCCCGTCTCCCGAATAGCCAACAGTCCCATTGCCCGCAACCGTGGTGATTTTGCCCGACGTATCCACTTTCCGGATCACGTTGTTCCACATGTCTGCTATATACAGATTACCGATGCTGTCAAAAACTATATCCTGTGGGTCGGACAATGCGGCTGATGTTGCAGGCCCCCCGTCTCCCGTATAGTCATATGCCCCCGAACCCGCCACTGTGGTGATGATGCCGGACGTATCTACTTTCCGAATCACTTCGTTACCATAATCCGTTATATACAAATTACCGCCGTTGTCAAACGTGAGTCCCATCGGGGAGTACAATTTGGCCGACGTCGCAGGTCCCGTGTCTCCCGAATAGCCAGTACTCCCCGTGCCCGCCACCGTGGTGATGATGCCTGACGTATCTACTTTTCGAATCCTATTGTTTTGAGAATCCGCTATACATAGATTCCCGCTGCTGTCAATCGCTAATCCGGTTGGACCGTACAATTGGGCAGACGTCGCAGATCCTCCGTCTCCCGAATAGCCGGCACTCCCCGTTCCCGCCACCGTGGTGATAATGCCTGACGTATTCACTTTCCGTATCCTGTTATTCTTCGAATCCGCAATGTACAGATTCCCGCTGCTGTCAATAGCTACTCCCCACGGACCAGACAATTGCGCCGACGTCGCAGGTCCTCCGTCTCCCGAATAGCCGGCGCTCCCTGTGCCTGCCACCGTGGTGATGATGCCAGACGTATCCACTTTCCGTATCCTATTGTTGTCCTGAGCCGCTATGTATAGATTCCCACTATTGTCAAAAGCTATTTTTCTCAGATTGCCGCCCAATCCGGCTGACAACGCAGGTCCTCCATCTCCCGAATAGGCGCTCCCATTGCCCGCCACCGTGCTTATGATGGGGGCGGCGGCGGCATAGGCTGTTTCTCCCGACAGCGCAGGGAACTGTATAGCTATCAACAGAATAACCAGCACACTGGCTATCGTCTGTTTTACCTTTTTACGCATTCTTTTTCCTCCTATGAAACTATGCTGGAATCAGGTCTCTAGTTCAAGCCTTGCAGATGAAGGTTGAGGCATACGTTTAACATGCGAACAATCATCGCGACGGCCTGCTCGCGAGTAGCATTGGAATTCGGATAAAACTTGCCGTCATCCGCGCCTGTAACGATCTCTGCGCCAGTCAATTGTTCGATATACGGACGAGCCCAACTGCTTGATATATCTGAGAAATGAATGTTTCCGACTGCCTGACCGAAAATGATCGTACGCGCCATGACGGCCGAAATCTCAGCGCGGGAAATCGGCCTGTCCGGCTTGAATAATCCGCCACCCACACCGTCGATCACGCCGGCTGCCTTCAGCACGGCAATGGCCGGTTCGGCCCAATGCCCTTTCGTATCGGCGAATGTCGCATCGGAACCGCTCGTCGTGTCCAGAAGCAGAGCTTTCACCATCATCGTAACGAACTCGGCGCGAGTAACCAGATCACTTCCGTGGAAGTTTCCGTCAGGCCTTCCTTCAACAATGCCCAACTGCTGAGCAAGTTGAATCGCCCCGGAACTCCAGCTATTAGCGAGGACGTCCGAGAATGGCTTTGGTGCGGTCAAATGTAAAGCAGCTTGATCCGTTTCTCTCACCTTCTGAGTATCCGTGATTTTACCGTTAAGAACGGGTCCATTCGATCCAGGCGGTACTCCATGATCGCTTCCATTGCTGTTGTCGCTTGGCAACGGCAAGCTACCCTGGTCCGCATTGCCACTACCGCTGTCGCTAACGTCTCCAGCACTTGGCGCTGCCCGAGTTACCGTCACCGTGTACGTTTGGCTCGTCGTGCCGTCCTGCGCCGTCACCCCGACCGCAATCGGGTTGCTCCCCACGTTCAGGCTGATCGCTCCCGAGGCCGTGCCGCTCGGCACGGTCACGCCGCCCACCTTCACCGTCGCGGTGCTGTCACTCACGGTCGGCGTTACCGTGATGCTGTACACGCTGTTCGCCACGCTGGCCGTGTAGCTCGTCGTGCCGGGCGCAAACGCCGGACTCAAGCTGCCGTTCGATAGCGACAAGCCACTCAGACCTGCGTCGCTGCTCAACGCTCGCGTCACCGTCACCGTATACGCCCGTGTCGTCGTGCCATCCTGCGCCGTCACCTCGACCGCAATCGGGTTGCTCCCCACGTTCAGGCTGATCGCTCCCGAGGCCGTGCCGCTCGGCACGGTCACGCCGCCCACCTTCACCGTCGCGGTGCTGTCACTCACGGTCGGCGTTACCGTGATGCTGTACACACTGTTCGCCACGCTGGCCGTGTAGCTCGTCGTGCCGGGCGCAAATGCCGGGCTTAAGCTGCCGACGGACAGCGTCAAGCCGCTCAGACCTGCGTCGCCGCTTAACGCCCGCGTCACCGTCACCGTATACGCCCGTGTCGTCGTGCCGTCCTGCGCCGTCACCACGATCGTAATCGGGTTGCTCCCCACGTTCAGGTTAATCGCTCCCGAGGCCGATCCACTCGGCACGGGCGCGCCGTTGACCTTCACCGTCGCAGTGCTGTCGCTCACTGTCGGCGTGACAGTGATGCTGTACACACTGTTCGCCACGCTCGCCGTGTAGCTCTTCGTGCCCGACGCAAACGTCGGACTTAAGCTGCCGTTCGACAACGTCAAGCTGCTCAAGTTCGCATCGTTGGAAGGGCCAACTCTCCGAATCCTGTAGTTATTCGTATCCGCTATATACAGATACCCGTTGCTGTCAACAGCTACTCTCCATGGCTGAGTCAATTTAGCCCCCGTCGCAGCAAATCCGTCTCCCGAATAGCCATTACCCCCATTGCCTGCCACCGTGGTGATGATGCCCGACGTATCTACTTTCCGTATCGTGTTGTTCCCCGCATCCGCTATATACAGATTCCCGCTGCTGTCAATAGTTACTCCAAAAGGGCTATTCAATTGGGCCGACGTAGCCAATCCTCCGTCTCCCGAATAGCCAGCGCTCCCCGTGCCCGCCACCGTGGTGATGATGCCCGACGTATCTACTTTCCGTATCGTGTTTTGACCACCCGTGGCTATATACAGATTCCCGCTGCTGTCAATGGCTATTCCATATGCGCCCCCCGTGCCTGCTACCGTGGTAATGGTGCCCGATGTATCTACTTTCCGAATTCTGTTGTTACCCAAGTCTGCTATATACAGATTCCCGTCGCTATCAACGGCTGCTTCAGAAGGGGTATTCAATTGGGCCGACGTCGCCGATCCTCCGTCTCCCGAATAGCCAGTAGTCCCATTACCTGCCACCGTGCTGATGATGCCCGACGTATCTACTTTCCGTATCGTGTTGTTGTTCGCATCCGCTATATACAGATTCCCGCTGCTGTCAATAGTTACTCCAAAAGGGACACCCAATTGGGCCGACGTAGCCAATCCTCCGTCTCCCGAATAGCCACCAGACCCATTACCCGCTACCGTGCTGATGATGCCCGTCGATTTATCCACTTTCCGAATCCTGCAGTTAAACGTGTCCGCTATATACAGATTCCCGCTGCTGTCAATAGCTACTCCTCTCGGGTTAGTTATTTTGGCCGACGTCGCCGCGCCCCCGTCTCCCGAATAGCCAGCAGACCCCGTGCCCGCCACTGTGGTAATGATCCCCCTACTAGTAGCAGCATACGCTTTTCCCCCGGACAGTTCAGGCAGTTGTATCGCCATCAACAGAAAAACCAGTACACAGGCCATAATCTGTTTTACCTTGTTACGCATTCTTGTTCCTCCTTTTGAAACTTTGGCAAGAACAAGATTATACGAAAAGCGACAAAAGCACATCTATAGAAAGTTATAGACTCGACAAATAACGCTCATTTTGTCAAAAAAAGTCGATATCTTCCCTGATCAAAATAAAGATAGGCTGTCACCGATTTCCTAATGAAATCAGCAACAGCCCACCGTTTGTGAAATCGATTGAACCTAGTTCAATAGTTGAAGTTCCCTCGCCTTTTTGATTGCCTGCACTCTTTTATTGACTTTCAGCTTTCCATAGATGTTATTTGCGTGGCTTTTTACGGTTCCTTCCGTAATGTCCAAATGCAACGCAATTTGTTTGTTGGACAATCCTTCAGCCATGAGACGAACAATCTCCAGTTCGCGACTCGTTAGCAATTCGACCAGAGTCTCGTCTGCTTGATCTGCGTTCATAATGGAATTCCCATGGTGCTTTAATTGCCATAGCCTTAGATACACCATTCGCGAAAATATCATTTCCAGCACAACTAATCGATCTGCCGTAAAAGCATCGGAAATTAAATTATTTTCCAAATACAAGACCCCGTCCCGGTGGTCCAAGTATCGAACAGGCAAACACAGAATCGATCTGGGCCGCTTCTCTTGGATATGAGGATCCGTTGCAAACAAACTATCACTTGCTTCACCAAGAATAACAAACTCCCTCGTTTTCATGACGAATTGAACGACCGAAGCCGCATAATCGCTCCTGCTATCCATAAAGGCCTTCCGCTCGCGGTTGATCTCTTGCTGAGCCTCTATGACCAATTTCCCCTGATTGCTGAGTAGGACCAGTCCTCTCTCGGCACCGGCATTACGGATAGCCAACTGCAGGAAGGTCTCCAGCAACTCCGTTTCTGCCAGATCCCCAGATTGGATTTTACTGGCTTGCCGAAGTATCTCCATATCCAGTTCTCTTCCCAGTTCAGCATGGAAATTGCCGTTCCCCTGCTGCATCTCCATCGCTGTACTTCTATCGGAAACTTCAGTCTCGTCCCACTCATGGAATGAAAGTGCTGCAAGTGCCGGAAAGCGCTTCTGTAAGCTATTCAACTTCCCGGTTGCCCCCCACTTGAAGTAAGCCTTGCAGGCATTCCGCAGATACGCTTCCGCCAATGGATGATTGTTCAATGCCAGGTGAAAGTTAGCTGCCAGTTCCGCGGCAATCGCTTCATCTCGTGGATAGCCGCTTTCATGAGCCCATTGAATGGCTTGATCATACAGCTTCGCTGCCTTCGCATGATCGCGATTGAGACGTGCCCATTCCGCCAGCATCAGCTTATATTTGGACAAGGTGCTTTCCGGAACGACCTTTGTCCATACCTTCATCCGAGCCAGCAATTTATTTAAAACTTTACGATAGCTGCTTTTCACAGGATCCGAAGCGTCGGGATATTCAGCCATGATTGCCAATGCATGATAGAAACAGTGTCTCTGATTGAAAGACAGCACGCTTTGCGTCTCGAATTTTACGGATGCTTCAGCAAGAGCCACAGCTTCTGAATAATTGGCATATAAATAATTAACCTCAAGCTTGCAAGTGTAATACAAATAGAGATTTGATTTGTACGTTTCGTTAACGATTTCTTCACGCAGCAGCTCGTCCTCATCAAAATGCTCACTGTTGAAAGTCATTTTCGAATCGGTGGCGCTTTGTAACATGTATACGTATTGCTTGGTTAGGTAAAGCACCCTTTGGGTCATTACGTCTAGCGATCGAATCGCTTTTTCCTCGTATACATGACATAGATGATTCAAGTGCCGCAGATCTTCGCTGCCCGTAATCAATTGTGAAGATATCGCGTAACCTGCATAAACCATATCTCCGCCTTCCAAGCTTAACTGTCCCGCTTGCTCAAAATAGCTGTCCGACTGTTGAGGCCGTAAAAATTGCAACATCAGTCCCATGATACAATGCATTTTTCCTTTTAATAACACACTATCTATTTTCTCCGCATGATGAAAAGCAACCTCGGCTAAACGCAATGCCGGTTTGTAGAGTTTTAATCCGAAGCACAAAGCGATCGCATAAGAACCGAGCGCAATGGAAAAAGCCTCCGAATTGCCATGCTTTAAAGACATTCGTACATATTTGGCAAACACAATGAAAGACAATTCCTTATTGACAATATACAGAATGGGCGATGAGGCCATGACAATATCCGCAAGTGCTTGCTGCCTGGGATTGCGGCTCATCGGCAAGTCCTTTAAAAGCCCCCGTTTTATCGAAAGCCGTAATTGCGTCTTCGTAATCTCAGCCAGGATGGAGAGACTCGTAGATTTCGAAGGGATATGCAAACCAAATTCCGCCATCGCTTTTAGGGCAATTTGACAGGCTTCACCCTCTCTTTTGCGAAAAGCATACATCGCAATCTGGATGACATAGATTTTGGCCCGATCCGCCGGATTTCTCGCATGCAGCAGCAATTGATCCAGAACAGCCTCCGCTTGCTCAAAATAACCGCAATAATATTGGCATTCCGAGCTTTCAAGCAAGAGATTAAAATACAGTGCATCCTGCCGGGACCCCCCCTCGCCCTCAACCAATCGTGCCCCCTTGTTCAATAGTTCCAATGCTTGGCTATATGCGGCGGAAGCTTTCGCCCTCTTTCCCGCTTGCAGGTTAAGATGAGCCAATTGGTTCACTTCCGCTGGCTCCGTCATGTACTCGCTGCCCGCATTCAAATGATGGACGAGCTCGAACAAACGGTCGCCGGCGTTGTCCGGATGAAGAGACTGCAGCATAGAACGACCGATTTTTAAGTGAACCCGCTTTTTTTCGCCATCCGACAGCAGATCGCAAGCAGCTTCCTGTACTTGATCATGCAGGAACCTATATCCGTGTTCTTCGGCCACTATCAATCCTTCGCTTACCGCCGGCAGTAAGTCTTGTTCCGTGCGCAGGTTGGATTCCCCATACAGAGCTGAAAGCATCCTAAGATCAAAAGAGCTGCCCAAACAGCCCGCCAACCCCAGAATTTGACGAGTTTCCTCCGGAAGCGTTTCAAATCTTTTCATAATCAGATCAGTGACATCATGAAATCCTTCCAGTTGCCTGATCCCCTCAAGATTCCAATCCCAACAAAGCTCATCGGAGTTAAAAAAGAGGAGCCTTTGATTATAGTACGTTTGCAGCATTTGTGTGAAATAAAAGGGATTCCCCGCTGTTTGCCGATAAAGGACCTCCGCCAGCCGTTTTACTTCGCTTGCATCGTTATGCAGCATATCCGCGACATATCGGACAACGTCCGAATGCCCAAGTGCACGGATATTCATAAAATGATCACCGGTATTCAAGGAATCGGAAGATTCGAGAAATAACGTTCTGAAAACGTGACTCTCGTCAAGTTCGTCATCCCGATACGTCCCGATAATCAACACATGCTTCAGCGAGCCATGGTTCCATAAATCCCGAATCAGCTGAAGCGAGGCCGAATCCGCCCACTGCAAATCCTCTAGCCCGATCACGAGTGGATGCAGCTCGTCTGCAAAGGCCTTGATCAGATTGCCAAAAAGCACCCGGAACCGGTTCGTCGCTTCCAATGGAGACAAATTCTCGACCGGCCGCTGCTCTCCGATCATCCAGGTTAACTCGGGAATCACCTGAGTAAGCACGCTCCCGCTTTGCCCAAAAGCTTTTAACAACTTCGTTTTCCAGCGCGCTTGCTGTTCCTCCCCGCCCGCCAAAATCTGCCGAATCAGACCTGATAAAGCCGTAATGAGCGCGGCGTAAGGTTTGGATTCCTGATGCCATTCATATTTGCCGAGGGCCACATAGCCCTTATTTTGCATCACGTGCGTTTGAAGGGCTTTGACGAGCTTGGATTTTCCGCTCCCAGCATGACCGCCTATAAACAATAGCTCTTTGGAGCCTGAGCAGGCGCGTTCATACGCACCTATGAGCTGCTGCAACTCCAAGTCCCGGCAATAAAGCCGATCAGGCAACCGAAATCGGCCGCGTTCATCCACTTCTCCCAATAGAAAGGGATCGATTGTTCCTTTCTCTATCCATTGATCCGCGCATTTGTTCAGATCGTCAAGAAGACCGTTCACGCTTTGATAACGATCTTCGACTGATTTGGAAAGCAGCTTCATGACAAGGTCATTCAACACTTGCGGAATATCAGGGTTAACCGTCCGCGGAGGAACTGGCAGCATGGCCATGTGGGCATGTATCCAATCGCTGGCCGAATTTGCCTTCAGCGGAAGCTCTCCCGTTAGCAGTTCATAAAAAATAATGCCTGCTACATACAAATTACTGCGTAGATCAACTTTCCTCTTTATACGGCCTGTACGCTCCGGAGAAATGTAGGCAAGCTCTTCATTAGAAGCGCTTTGCCGGAGCGACCGCCTAAGCGTCAATTGCCCGTCTTCGAAGCGTACAAATAAATCTTCCGTGGTAATTGGGAGAAAGCCAACGTCGTTTTGATGCCACTCTCGAAGCATCTCCACGACTTGCAACGCTATGGAAAAAAATTGTTCGACAGTAATCGTATTGGTCTTTATAAACGATCTTAGCGTCAGTTCATATGCCGCATTCAAACCTTTAAATCCCCCATGTCCATAGTGCCAAGTGCGTTTTGCTAATAACTCTATTCTATCTCTTTTGGTCATAAAGCGCATCTTTCATCTTTTTGCAAGAACAGAAGAAGAGGCTATCCCATAAGTCACGGAAATGACTGAGGGATAGCCTCTCATTTTTTGTTGGCGTGATTGTCACAAAAATTAAATCGATTTGTAAACGTTTGCCATATTATAATTGCTTTCGAACTGGATACTGGCTGCCAGCAAATTGTTTCGAATCGTAAAATCGAAAAATATTTCTCCGTGTGTCCAGTTTTTCTTGTACTTCAGCGACTCGATCGCCATTTGGCGAAACGCTTGATACTGCGAATCGCTTAACCCCTTGTTGCTTACGATAAGTTCACCACCCTTGCCTTCAAGCGGCAAGTGCTTGATGCCAAACTTTCCGATCACGTTATTCCGAATTTGAATAAACACGGTACCGGAAGAAAGATAGATTAATTCTTCTCTGATTTCCCTAAAAACCAAATCAACCTGTCTGGCTAAGGGCAGTTGTTCTAGGTTCATCATTCCCCTCCTTCACTTTATCATATTTTCAAATATATGTAATTTCTGAGGCTGTAGACCTATTATACCTATTGCTTTCACAAATTTCAACACATTTTTACAATGTTTTAACAATCATTTAACATACCCATGAAAAAAGACCCATTCACTTGCGTATGAAGATGCCGTCGAGCAGTGTGCTTTTCGGTTTTTTTCATACACATTCGCGAGCTTTCCGGTGCAGCTTCGCCTGCTCTGCAGGCGCGTATCGCAACAAGAATTCCGGTCATATAGGCACAATTTCCCCCATGATTACAGTTATTTAGTACTATAAATATCCTCTGTAATTAAGACTTATCTGCTCTGATTTATAGTATATTTATCCTTAACGAGCCAATCGTTTTCTGTAAAATTTTGATTTTATTTGTCGTAATGTTATAGAATCTTTCCTGAGACAGTGCTATAATTTCAAACATACATCCTGAAATTCATACATACTTTTTACTCATTTCGCAGAGGAGTCGGTAAAATGAACCAATTATCTTCACTGTCCTTCAGGAAAAAGCTGCAGATCGGCTGTTACTCGCTAATCGGTTTGAATGTGATTTTCGTCCTGGCTCTTTTGCTTTTCCCGGATTGGAATCGCTTACTTGGCACCATTTTCCTAGTCCTCTTGGTCGTAGGCAGTTACCCTTTCATCTCTGTTTTCGAAAAGCAGCTTACCGAGCCTGTCGCCGAGCTGTCACGCATCGCGCTTCAAATCTCGAAAGGCGATTTCTCGCAAAAAGTAACCGTCTCCTCCGACGACACGCTAGGCCAGCTCGGGCAATCTTTTAATAAAATGATTGACAAGCTGAGGGATATTTTGCAAGAAACCGGAACCATCACCAAGCAGGTGTTCAACACGAGCAGAGACATTTACGTAAAAAACGAAAACTTCCGCCTGGTGCTCGAACAAGTCAGCGTATCCGCCCACGAGCTCGCCTCGGGAGCGGGACAAATATCGGAGGAAGTATCCGGCGCCTCCATTACATCCAAAGAAATCGAAACGAAGATCGAAGTCTACGCCGCTTCGGCCGATGAGATGAAACAGCGTTCGGATCAGATGATGAGCCTTGTGGAAAAAGGCCGCACTTCCGTCGAGAGCCAGGGCATAGGCATGAAACGGAACGTGGAAGTTACGCAACAAGTTTCCGAAACGATCGACTTGCTGGCAAAGCAGGCCGCCGGGATCGGCAATGTCACCCGGTCGATATCCGATATCGCCGAGCAGACGAACCTGCTCTCCCTCAACGCTTCCATTGAAGCGGCGCGGGCGGGTGAGCACGGAAAAGGCTTCGCGGTAGTCGCCCAGCAGGTGCGGAAGCTGGCTGAAGAGTCCACCTCGCTGACCCGCGAAGTGTTCGGTTTTGTCAAAAGCATCGAGCAGGGCATCCAGGAAGCGATCCGCAGCATCCAGATCAATGAGGATGTCGTCAACAAGCAAACCGTCTTGATCGATCAGACGGAAAAAGTTTTTGCCGAGATTGTGGACAGCGTCGGATTTATTTCCGAAGGAATTACCCGCTTCGCGAATGAAACCGCAATCATGCTCTCCAATTCGGAGCAAATTGCCGCTTCCATGGAGAACATATCGGCGATTACCGAACAATCCGCCGCCGGCACGCAAGAGGTGTCCGCATCGATGAACGAGCAGATCGGCACTGTGCAGGATATCGTCAAGCAAACGGAAGAGATGACGCGCATCGTCACCCAACTCCAGCAAACGATCCAGATTTTTAAGCTGTAGCCGTTGATACTCGCTTTGCGCGGCTACGCCCCGGACGATGCGGCTGCCTTTTTCTCGGGCAGCATGCCCTTTTACCCGATCCATGGGGCTTTTGAGAAATTTGCCTTCTAGAGCCGGCGATTCACTGGCTTCACGTGCAAAAACCTGCGAAAGTGCAGGCTTTTTCCTTAGAAATGGTTCGTTTTGGCGAAAAGCCTGCGATTGTGCAGGAATTTTCGATAAAAACGAGTCTGAGCCCATGTTCACGGCGAAAAGCCTGCACATTTGCAGGAATTTGTCGTAGCCGGCGTATCCATCGAGCAAAAACTGTATTTTTGCAGGTTTTCTTCGCGCGACCCGGCAGATGGTGCGACCGGCTCTAGCGCGTGGGTTTCTCCACCGCCTGACTTTCGCAGGTTTTACCGCGCTCCGGCCGCCGGGCGATCGTTCACAGGTTTTGCCGCGCTCCGGCCGCCCGCGGCGAGCATTCGCAGGCTTTGCCGCGCTCCGGTCGCCCGACGAGCGTTCGCAGGTTGTGCCGTCGTCGTTGGCGGCCAAGCGAAGCCCGTTGCTTTCGTCCGGCTCCCCCAAAACTTAAAACGAACCCGACTCCACCTCTCCGGGTGTGCCAGGTTCGTACGGTCATACTTATACTTTGTCCGCCGTCAGCTCCATAAACTGCCGAACGTCGGCAATCGCCATGTCCACTGCGCTTTGCCAGAAGTCGGGTTCCGTCAGGTCGAGGCCCAGATGCTTTTGCGCCAGCTCTTCGACATTCATGCTGCCCGTATCCCTGAGCAGGGCCACGTATTTGTCTTCAAAAGCAGGCCCCTCTTCCGCGGCTCTTGCATAAATGCCTGCACTGAACAAGTACCCGAACGTGTACGGAAAGTTGTAGAACGGAACGTCAGTCGCATAAAAATGCAGCTTCGCCGCCCAAAAATGCGGATGGTAGCTGCTCAGCGCATCTTTGTAAGCCGCTTTTTGCGCGCTGACCATCAGTTCGTTCAAGCGGTCGGCGCTGACCAGCCCCTGGCGGCGCTCTTCGTAGAAATTCGTTTCGAAGATGAAGCGCGCATGGATGTTCATGAAAAATGCGATCGAACGCTGAATTTTATCTTCCAGCAGGATGATTCGCTCTTCGTCGGAAGCGGCTCCCTTCACTGCGGCATCCGCGACGATCATCTCGGCGAATGTAGAAGCGGTCTCCGCAACGTTCATCGCATACTGCTGGGCCAGAACCGGCATGTCTTTCATCACATGCTGGTGGTAGCCGTGGCCGAGCTCGTGAGCCAGCGTCGAGACGTTGTTGGCCGTGCCGCCGTAAGTCATGAAAATGCGCGTCTCTCCGGCCACCGGAAAGGATGTGCAGAAGCCTCCGGGGCGCTTGCCCGGGCGGTCCTCCGCCTCAATCCAGCGGTTGTTAAACGCTTGCGCGGAGAAAGCCGCCATCTTCGGGCTGAACCGCTCGAACTGGTCGATGATCAGCCGGGCGCCTTCGTCGTAGCTGATTTTTTTGGCCGCGTCGCCGAGCGGTGCATCGACATCGACCCAGGCGAGCTTGTCGACACCGAGCAAGCGGGCCTTGCGGTGCAAGTAGTCTACAAACACCTGCTTGTTGCGGTCGATAACGTCCCACATGACTTGGAGTGTTTTATCCTGCATGCGGTTAATATCCAGCGGTTCCTTATGTACGTCTTTCCAGCCTCTGTATTTGTAAACTTGCAGGCGGAATCCGGCCAGATGGTTCAGCGCTTCGGCGCAGTAATCCGCTTTGTCGGCCCACGCGTTCTCCCACTGCTCGAACAACTTCAGCCGCTCTTCGCGGTTTTCCGTGTGCAGCTTGTTAAAAGCTTGCCCCGCCGAAAGTTCGGTCGTCTTGCCGTTTTCATCCACGGTCATGCGGAATTGGCTTACCGTCGTGTTGTACAGGTCGCCCCAGCCGTGATAGCCGTCCACCGCCAGATCGTTGATGAGTGCCTCCTGCTCCGGCGGCAGCTTCTCCTTGGCGAGCGTGCGGCGCTCGTCCAGCGGGAAAGCGATAGCCTTGAACGGCTCTTTGGCCAGCAGCGCCTGCCAAACGGACTCCGGAATGCCGGTTAGAACTTGGTCGAACAGCGTCAGCGAAGACAAATATTCGGCATAAAGACTTTTGACCTGTCCGCCAAGAATGGCCGCTTTTTTATCTGCCTGGTTGTCGGCGAGCAAGCATCCTACGAATGAATCCGCTTCGCTGAGATTGCCAAGCATTTGCTGCAATAGCTGCACAAGCCCTGTCAGCCATGCGGTGTCATCCGCGCTTTGCGGAGCGGCGGCTGCGCGCACAAGATTTTGAAATTCCGATATGGAAGCCTGCAGCTCCTTTAAAAAAGCCGAGAATTCGGCAGACTCGCTGCCTCCGGGAAAAAAGGAATCCAGATCCCAGGTTTGACTTAAAGGCGTATGAAGCAAAATAATCACCTATCCTTTCATTTCCTATTAAAACATACTCCGGGTGGAACTCCAAGTCGCCAAACTGATCATTGCTTCCGGGTACAAAGTATGATATCAATTAAAGTAATGGTTGCAGCATTTTTGAAAACGGAAGGTGGACCAATGATATGAAACCGTTGCAAATATCACCCGAAACAGCACAAAAGCTGGCCGAACAGCTGAAAGTGCCGTTAGAGCATCTCATGCACATGCCTCAGCATATTTTGCTTCAAAAACTTGCCGAGCTGGCCAAAGATCTTCCGTCTCCGAACAGCGGCGACAAGAAACCGGAGTAGTTCTTTGATACCATTCGCTAATACATGGCCGTATGAAATTATTATGAAAGATGTGTATGTGACGGAATGCCCGTTCTGCCATAGCCCCAATGTGCTGCTGCCGCTCAAAATCCATGAACTGGAATCCATTCGCGAAGGAAAGAAAAAGCTGCTTGTGTTCCCCTGCTGTCATAACAAGCTGACGGTCATCGATACGGACCGCGATTATTTATTGGCCGACCGCCGTCTGCGTTAGGCCTTAATCGCAGTTTCCGGGCTTAAGGAGTAAATTGGCCCTTATGAATGAATACCTCGCCCCGCTTACTAACGCTTGCCTACTAGTCACTCTCAACTATATCGCCCTGAAAATACGCGGCAAAATGATTATCGAACCTTACGAAGGGCTGCTCGCTCCCCTGCTGACAGGAATCGCCAGTATGCTTATGATGCTGGAGCCGCTGCCTGAGGCACTCGGGCTGATCGATTTGCGGTCGCTGCCCATTTTTATGGCCGGCCTGCAGTACGGACTTCCCGGAGCTCTGCTCTCCACCCTTGTGCCTGCCGGTTTCGGTCTATTCCGGCAAGATGACAACGGGATTTCGGTTATCGTACAGGAACTCGTCATTCCCGCTTTGTTAAGCGCTTTTTTTCATAATAAAGAATACCGCCGCGGTTTTCTGGACATCCCGGTGCGTCATGGCGTGCAAATCAGCCTCCTCGTCTTTGTCGCGAGGCTGCTGATACATGTTTTCAGCGAACCTGTCTTATCCTGGGATTATGCGGCGAATCAGATTTTTATGCTCCTTATCGCATCGGCGGCTTTCATTGTGCTGATTGTGATGTTCAATGACGAGAACACAAGCTGGCGGCTCCAGCGGCAGCTTGAAATACAGGCGAACCAGGACGGCTTGACCCGGCTTCCGAATTTGCGCAGCTTCACCGCCATAGCCGAAAACGTAATGAAAAAGCGCAAAATATCAATTTTCATGATCGACATCGATAATTTCAAACATTTTAACGACCAGTTCGGCCATCTGGAAGGCGATCAGCTGCTGCGCGATATCGGCGCTTTGCTCAGAAATTCCATCCAGGAGCAGGATTATGCGGCACGCTACGGCGGGGAAGAATTTATATTGCTGAGCACGGAGACCGATCCCGACCGGGTTGTCCGGTACGCTGACCGGCTTTGCCGGACGGTAGCGCACCATTTTCGCGAGAGCCGCCCGGATTCAACCATGCCGATAACGGTATCGATCGGAATCTCGACGGCGCGGTCGGTCCAGGATGAGCTGCAGCGCATCGTTTCCGAGGCGGATCAAGCCTTGTATGCGTCCAAGCATTCCGGCAAAAACCGCGTCACCCTGTTTGACGGCCCGACAGACCTGACAAGCCAGACTGGCCATGAAGCAAAAATGAACGCTTACTGATTCCGGGAGCTTCCAGTCCCTTCAGAATCGATAAGCGTTCATTTTGTTATTGCAGGCAGATCCGCCTCAAGCATGCTTCATTTCTTCCGGCAGTTCCAATCTGGAGGCGAGCATGTCCTCACGGGTGGCGACCCACTGCTCGCGGCTGGCGCGAATCATCGCGGCATCCATAATTTTGCGGTCGTTGATAACCCGTGAAAACCATTTGACCGCTTCATTATAGCTGCTCAACCGCCGGTTCAGTTCGCCCAGCAAAAACATCAATCTGGCGTTGTTCAGATCCATTCCTTCGCTTTCGAACACGTTTACGTAGGCGTCCAGCGCATAGGCCAGGAAGCGTTTCTCCTGCTCTTTATCTTCCTTGGAACGATAAAGCCAGGCGATATGATGCAGAAGTCCTGCCACCACCCGCGGCTTCTCCTCCTTGATCTGCGCGCAGAGCAGCGCCAGCTTGTAGCTTCGCAGCGCCTCTTCCCAAGTGCGCTCCCCGCCGAAATCGCGCATCGACCAATTTTTCACCACTCTGTCATGGAATTGTTCTTTATGCACGGGCTTCCAACTGCCGGAGAAGTTCTCGGTATGCGCGTATCCGCAAAAAGGACAGATCCGGACTACATAATAATCGGGATTCGTACCGTTATAATGCACGCAGAAATCCGTATCGGTTTGCTTCGCTTTTTTGAAGCTGGGACGCACTTTGGAAGTTTTGAACGTATTGTCGCAGTATGTGCATCGCACATTGATTTCGTAAAGTGGTTCGACCATGGGGGCCACGCCTTTCTATTCCGATTCGGGCGTATTGACAAAGTGATAAGCAGATCCTTTCAAACGTTCCAGCAAGAAGCTTCTAAGGTCCTGCGGCAAACCGATTTCCTCCATAGCCTCGGACATGCAGCCCAGCCACGCATCCGCCCGCTCGACCGTAATCGGGAACGGCATGTGCCTGCCCCTCATCATCGGGTGCCCGTATTGATCGGAGTACAAGGAAGGCCCTCCGAAAAACTGGGTGAGGAACAAATACTGCTTCTCCATCACAGGTATAATATCTGCGGGGAACAGAGGCGCAAGCAGCGGGTGCTGCTGTACTTTCGGATAAAAGGCCTCCACGAGCTTGCGGATCGTCTCCGCTCCCCCCATCGCTTCATAAATCGTATCGCGTTCCTTATCTGTCATTTGTTTCAAACCTCTCTAACCGGTAGCAGTCTAGTAATTCTCCCAATCTTCATCCGCTGCGTTCATTAACATTTCTCTGATGACGAACACAAAAGCACATACGAGAAGTCCGGCGATGACACTTGTCATATGAATCACTCCCGCGGCCCAAGATATAAGACTTTATTCAATACGCTACTTAGTTCTATTTTACCATAAAAACCGATAGAAAACAGTCCAAAGTCCAATTTTTCAGAGCGGAATGTATGTCCACCCCCACTCATATATTTGATGTGTAAGCTTATGTTCAGCTTTTAGGAGGCGCTGTCCCATGCAAAATCGGAATGTTACCTCGGCTTTTCTTACCGCCTTTGTCGTCATGGCGATCGGCACATGCCTGTTTTTTTTCCCGAAGGAAGGGCTGGAAGCCGCTTTGCGCGGGGTATCCATTTGGTGGGACGTGCTCTTCCCGGCGCTGTTCCCGTTCTTTGTCATATCGGAGATTATGCTCGGCTTCGGCATCGTCCATTTTTTCGGGGCGCTGCTTGATCCGATGATGCGGCCGGTCTTTCGCATTCCCGGCATCGGCGGCTTCGTCATGGCGATGGGCTTTGCCGCCGGCTACCCGGTCGGCGCCCGCTTGACTTCCCAGCTTTGGGAACAAAAGCTGGTGAACCGCGAGGAAGGCGAACGGCTGGTCGCCTTCACCACGAGCTCGGACCCGATCTTCCTGATCGGAGCCGTGTCCGTCGGTTTTTTCCATGATGCCGGCCTCGCCGTCATTTTGGCCGCCGCGCATTACGGCGGCTCCGTGCTCATCGGCATCATGATGCGGTTCCACGGCCGGAAGAGCGAGCCGTCGCCGCAAGCCCCCAGAACCGCAGGAAACATCTGGGGCCGGGCGTTCCGGGCGATGCACCGGGCCAGGCTCGCTGACGGACGGCCGATCGGCGCATTGATGAGCCAGGCTATTTTGCAATCGCTCAACCTGATTTTCGTTGTCGGCGGTCTCGTCGTCTTTTTTTCCGTCGTGCTGGAAGTGCTGACAACCGCTCATGTCATGAACGCCATGTACGTGCTGATTCGGACTCTGCTTACGGCTTTCGGCCTGCCGAGCGAGCTTTCGCAAGCGGTGATGAACGGCTTGTTCGAAGTTACCCTCGGAGCCAAAGCCGCCGGTGCCGCTGCAACCAGCCTCGCACTCTCGAGCAAGGTCGCGATCGCCGCTTTTATTTTGTCCTGGGCCGGGCTGTCCGTTCATGCCCAAATCGTCAGTCTGCTGAGCCATACGAATATGCGGTATTTGCCCTTTTTCACCGCCAGGCTGGCGCACGGCTTGCTGTCCGCCGCTCTTGTACTCGTCATTTGGGAGCCTATGCAGCAATTTCGCGCGCAGACATCCGTATTTTTACCCGATTTCGATACGGCATCCCCCCTTTCCAGTTTTGCCAAACAAGTGCTGCCCGCCAGCGGAACGGTATTCATTGCCGCTCTTGCAGTCATCGTGCTGCTGTTTGCCGCATACTCCTTTCTTAGACTGATGTATGAAAAGGTTGGTGGAACAAGATAATATGGGTATTCATGAAAATTCAAACAAAGGAAGAGGACAGCAAAATATGCAAGCTGCGTTTACTTCAGGTGCAAGAACACTTCCGCCGGCCATCCAGCGCCTTTCGGACATTGCATATAATCTTTGGTTCAGTTGGAACCATGAGGCGCTGCAGCTCTTTGAACGGATAGACGTCGCCAAATGGGAGCAATCCGGGCACAATCCGGTCCGCCTGCTGGAGGAGCTGGACGGTTCGCAGTTGGAAAGCCTCGGCCGGGATGCCGATTTCCTGGAAGCCTACGGCCGCGTAACCGCACAGTTGGATGCATACTTGAATGGCAGCACCTGGTTTCAGGAGAGCTACGGGGATAAAGGCTTCGTGCAAATCGCCTACTTTTCCGCGGAGTTCGGCTTTCACGAGTCGCTGCCGATTTATTCCGGCGGGCTCGGCATTTTGGCCGGGGATCATTGCAAGTCGGCCAGCGATCTCGGCCTTCCTTTGACCGGCGTCGGGCTGTTGTACAAAAAAGGCTATTTTACGCAAAGGCTCGATGCTTCCGGCGGCCAGCAAGCGGAATTATTTTATTATGATTTTGCCAAGCTCCCCGTTCGCCCTGCGCTTATAGACGGGCAGGAGCTGATCGTGTACGTGGATATGCCCGGTCGCTCGGTCGCCTTGAAGGTATGGAACGTGCAGGTCGGAAGAAACCCGGTATATTTGCTGGATGCCGATCACGGCGCCAATAGCGCTGCCGATAAGGAGCTGACCTCCCAGCTGTACGGAGGCAATCAGGACACGCGTATTTCCCAAGAAATATTGCTCGGAATCGGCGGAGTCAAAGCGCTTCGCGCGCTCGGCATCTATCCGAACGTCTATCACATCAACGAAGGCCACGCGGCTTTCCTGGCCCTTGAACGGCTGAGAGAGCTGCTGAAACAGGGCCTGGCTTTTCATGTCGCCGTGGAAACGGTTCGCGCTGCAACCGTCTTTACGACGCACACGCCGGTTCCCGCCGGGCATGACGCTTTTCCTGTCGGGATGGTGGAGCATCATCTGGGGCCACTTTTCACCGAGCTCGCCGTTAACAAGAGAGAGATCGTCGAGCTTGGGCTCGATAAGCGCACAGGGCTGTTCAACATGACCCATCTCGCCTTGAATACGTCCGCGCTGCGCAACGGCGTCAGCAAGCTGCACGGGCAAGTTTCCCGCGAAATGTTCCGCGAATTTCACGGCAACATCGAGCCGGGCGAAGTGCCGATCGATGCGATTACGAACGGCGTTCACCTCGATACGTGGATGGCTCCCGAATGGAAGGAGCTGCTGGACCGTTTTCTTCCCGGCTCGTGGAAAATCCGCCAATCGAGCCCGCAGCAGTGGGAAGGGATCGCCATCATTCCGGACGAATCCATCTGGAAGGTGCACCAGCAACTCAAAATGAATATGATCCGGTTCGCGCGCCGCAATTTGATGGAACAGCGGAAGCGCAACGGCGAATCGGCCGAGCGGATCGACGAGGTGCGGCAGTACTTGAATCCGAAAGCGCTGACGATCGGCTTCGCCAGACGGTTTGCCACCTACAAGCGGGCGAATCTTGTTTTTAACGATTTGTACCGGCTGAAAAAGCTGCTGAACGACCCCGACCGGCCGGTTCAGTTCATCTTTGCCGGCAAAGCGCATCCGGCCGACCATCCCGGCCAGGAGCTCATCCGCGAAATTTATCGCGTGTCGCAAATGAAAGAGTTTGCCGGAAAAATCGTCATGCTCGAAAATTACGACATCAACATGGCCCGCTACCTCGTCCAAGGAGTCGACGTATGGCTGAACAATCCGCGGCGCCCGCTTGAAGCGAGCGGAACTAGCGGCCAAAAAGCGGCGATGAACGGAGCGATCAATTTCAGCGTCCTCGACGGCTGGTGGGAGGAAGGCTACAACGGTTCGAACGGGTGGGCGATCGGTTCGGCGGGCGAAGCGGATTGGGCCGCTCAGGAAAGAGAAAACACGGCCGCTATTTATCGCATCCTGGAGCAGGAGATCGTCCCGCTTTATTACAATCAGGGGGATGTGCCCCACCAGTGGATCAGCCGCATGAAGCGTTCGATGGAAACGCTCAGCCCGGCCTACAACACGCATCGGATGGTACAGAACTACGCGGAGCTTACTTACCTGCCGACATCCGACCGCGCCAAACGCTTCGCCCGGGACGGATACGACCTTGCGGTCAAAGTCGCCGATTACAAGCGTTTTATCAAAAACAACTGGCATCACGTAAAAATACTCGCGGTTGACGACCGCTCCGCCAAAAGATCGACAGAGCTGCCTCTTGGGCAAGAGGGCCAGCCGGCCATGAAAGAGATCTCCGCGGACGTTTTTTACGGTCCCGTATGGCCGCCGGACACGGTCGTGGAAATTGTTTACTACGAAGAAAAAGGCGGCGTGTGGGAGCAGGTCATCGTCGCTATGGAGCCTTCGGAGCCCCTCCTGCAGGAGACGCAGCGGTATAAAGCGGTGATACCCGAGCATCTTTTGCACGGGCCCCATTTTTCGGTCCGCGTCCGGCCCATCAGCCCGAATTTTGCCCACTCCTACGAGCTTCCTCTGGTGACGAGCACCTTGCACAGATGATGCCTGTTCTGTACGCTTAGCGAGCGGGAACGGCGGCGTGGAAGGGCTGCTTCGCCACGGGCTTGCTCTCGCTGATGCATGCCTGTTATGCGCACCTGACGAGCGGGAACCGGCGGCGCGGCAAGGCTCCTTCGCCACGGGTTCAATCCTGCTGATGATGCACATTCTAAGCACTTGGCAAGCGTGACCGGCGGGCTGAAGTGCTTCTTCGCCACGAGCTCACTTTCGCTGATGAATGCCTAGGGAGTGTAGCCGGCCGAGGTAGCTACCAGCGATGCGTATCTTCTGCGAGAGTTCCAATCTTCGTAATTTCTTCGCTCGAGCGAGGCCATTCGGATACGTTCCGGATGGCCTCGTTTGCTTGGAACGTGCATCCGCAATCGTTTTTTTCGCGGCACCTCATCATTTATTTGCGGACTGGCGCTCAAACGGTTCTGACAAGCAAAGTTTGTCTTCTTAAGCCATGGTTATTCGATGCCGGTTTTATTTGCTGTTTGCTCGCAGGAATGCCTCGTTCCTGTGCCGTCAAAGATGGCCCTGACAATTGCGAAGTTTTTGGCTCGGCCTACAAATACAGTAGCTTGGCTCAACTTGCGATACAGCTGCTTGCCCCGGACCAAAAACCTGCAAAAGTGCAGGCTTTTTTGGCGGCGGATGCTCGTTTGGCAGAAATACCTGCAATTGTCAGGCTGTTGAGAAACCCCCTTTTTTCCTGGATGCTCAAAAAAAGCACCAAAAGCATGAGCCAAATACCCCTCTCAGATCGTTTTAAATCAATTTTTTCTCTTCAAGATGAGTGCCCCCACATAAAAATTGATCTGAGAGGAAACCCGTTAGACTTTCTCAACAGCCTGAATTGTGCAGGAATTTTCGCTCAAAGTGGCTTTGGGCCTGAATTTCGGCGAAAAAAACTGCATTTTTGCAGGAATTATTCCGAGCCACAGACATCTGGGAGCAAAAAGATGTACTTTTGCAGGTTTTCTGCGCATGGCCTGCACGCTCGCACGGCCTACTGCAACGATGCAAAACAGCTTTGCAAGCGGGGGCGCGGCCCTCACACTCTGCTGCACGGACGGTTTTCATCGTTCCATGCAGAGATGGGTGCTTTGCGGGCACGCGCGCCGCGCCCTCACACCGTGCCGCACGGATGATTTTCATCATTCCGTGCCAATCCCCGGCCCGCCGCAGAGCCCTTCTCTGCAGCCGCCGGCGGCTTTCGTATTCAGCCCCTTTCCTTATTTCATTTAATTGATTATTATGAAAGTAGTTGTCACGTTATGTTCGTGCCGATGATGTATGTAAATCTGCCTGCTTGGTGATGCTATGGACTGGAATAAGCTGCTAGAATTGGGGCTCTTGAAACCGAACGCCGAATGCCGGCTCATCATCGTCGGCGAAGCGAAGGATGGACAGCCCTTTTGCTATGAGGAGAGCTTTACCGTAGAGAAAATCAGCGAATCTTCTTTTACCGTTTTATTGGAACTGCCCGGACTTTATCCATTCGAAAAGCTTGAACACGTCACATTCATCGAGTTTTCCCTCCGGGACCGGAGCCTCCTGTATGCGGGTTCTGTCGATCTGGTCCAACTGGACAACAAAAAAACGTGCTGCATTCTGACGCTCTCGATACCTGATGACATTCATATTCATCAGAGCCGCCGGTACAGCCGCATCAAGTTGTCCGTCAGGACGCCGATTACGCTTCAGGTCGTCGGCATACGCGGAATATCCGCCCGCAAAGGGGTCGCCTTTACCGGCCAATTGCTTGATATCAGCGCAGGCGGCCTGTCGTTCATTACGACGAACCGGCTGTTTTATCCGTTGTTTTTGGAGGTAAGCTTCTTTTTGCCCCAGCATCCGCAGCCGATCTCGGCATTTTGCGAAATTGTCCGCGTAACGAGTTTTAGCCATGATTCTTACCGGGTCGCGGCCGAATTTAGAAATACATCCGAATCCATACTTGGGCAAATCGAAAGCTACTGTTTGGAATGTTAAGGAGGAAAAATTTTGAAATACAATGTGATTGACCGGGGCGATGAAATTTCTCAGGAGTTGGCGGAACGTTTTCATTTTATTGCATCTCACCATGGAATGCCAAGAGATGAGGAAAATCCCGACATCGTCCTTTCGATCGGCGGAGACGGCACGATGCTTCAGGCGTTCCATCAATATGTCGGGAAGCTGGACAGCATCGCTTTCGTCGGCATCCATACGGGGCACCTGGGCTTTTTTGCCGATTGGAAGCCGTATGAGATGGATCATTTGGCGGCGCTTATGCTCAACACTGCAGGCCCCGACGGGCTGAGCATCGTTCAATATCCGGTGGTCGAAATCGAAATTACGACAGCGGCAGGCGTCGAAACTCACCTGGCGCTGAACGAGTTTACGCTGAGAGGCATCGAAGTTTCCCTGGTGGCCCGGCTGGACATTAACGACGAGATGTTCGAAATGTTCCGCGGGGACGGCATTTGCATCTCTTCGCCGGCCGGCAGCACGGCCTATAACAAAAGCTTGGGCGGCGCGATGGTTCACCCTTCGCTCGAAGCGATGCAAATCGCGGAGATCGCCTCCATCAACAACCGCGTGTACCGCACGCTCGGATCGCCGATTATTTTGCCCAAGCATCACCACTGCGACATTTATCCGAAGGCGAACCAGAACATGCTCTTATCCCTCGATCATCTCTATATGCAGCGCAACGACGTCATATCGATCCGCTGCCGCGTAGCCGCCGACGTCAAGGTCAAGTTCGCCCGCTTCCGCCCGTTTCCTTTTTGGAACAGGGTCCGCGAGGCGTTTATCGGCTTCGATGTCAAATAGCCGCGCTCAAAGCCCGGCAGTGCGCAAGCTGCGCCTGCCGGGCACACGGCTCAGGCGGTTCAGACGTCTCAGGCATACACCGGAAGGCTGATCCGAAATGACGTCCCTTCCTCCTGCTTGCTCTGAATCTGAATCGAGCCTCCATGCTGTTCGATGATTTTGAAGCTGACCATTAAACCGAGACCGTTGCCTTTTTCCTTCGTCGTATAAAAAGGTTCCCCCAAACGGCGGATGCTCGCCTCCGCCATGCCGCTGCCCTGATCTGTAATCTGCACGACAACGGAGCGTTCGCTCTGCAGCAGCTCAACCCGGATTTCCCCTCCGTTCGGCATCGCTTCAATCGCATTTTTGATCATATTGATGAATACTTGTTTCAACTGGTTTTCATCGCCCCTGATCCCCGAAGCCGGCAGCGGGCAAAAGTACGCAAGCTGCACCCCGTTCAAAATCGCCTGCGCCTCCAGCAGCGTTATGACCTGCTTTAGCATCGGGCCCAGATCGATCTCCCGCACGTTCATCTTTTGATCCGGCTTGGCCAGCACAAGCAGCTCGCTGACGATCAGCTCAATTCGGTTGATTTCGTCGAGCATAATGTCGAAATGTTCTTTTTTGCCCCCGGCGCCGGACTGGATAAACTGCAAAAATCCTTTCAGCGACGTAAGCGGATTGCGAATCTCATGGGCGATTCCGGCTGCCAGTTGGCCGGCGATATTCAGTTTCTCGGAAGCTTTCAACAGCTCCTGCGTATGATTCCGTTCAGTAATATCCCGCAAAATCGTATGTACAGCCGGTTCGTTCCGGTAAGTCGTCGGCAGCGATTTCACTTCCGCATGGATAACGGACCCGTCAAAACGAATGAACTTATGTTCCAACAGTTCCGGGACTCCGCCCTGCTCGACCTGCCGCAGCCTCTCAGCGATAACGTCCAGATCGTCGGGATGAATGCAGCCGGACGCCCGCTCCAGCACCTCTTCCTTGGACTTCGCCCCGAGCAGCTTGACGGTCGTAGTGTTCACATACAGCCACTTTCCCCCCGAGCTGATAATTACCGCGTCGGGCGAATGTTCAACCAGTTCCCGGTAGCGCTGCTCCTGCTCTCTCAGCTCGTCCTCCGCCAGCCTGCGGTTCGTAATATCGCGGGAAATGCCGAATACTTTTTCGATCCCGCCCTGCTCATTCCGTATCCCCTTGATCAGAGACTCGAGCCAGACGTAGCTGCCGTTCTTGTGGCGCATTCTGAACGTATACAGCATTGTATCGGAAAAACGGAAAAACTCCATTTCCTTAATACGGCGCAGGTCGTCGTCATGAACGAAATCCAGCACCGGCAGTCCGATAATCTCATCAGGCTCGTAGCCCAGCAGCGCAGGCAAAGCGGGACTTGCATAGCGGAAAGTGCCGTCAGCCGATACGTAGGCAATCAAATCCTGCGCATGCCCGGTAATGATGTCGAACAGCTCCTGGGAAAGCTTCAGCTGCTCTTCCTGGCGCTTTTGCTCCGTGATATCGCGGAATACGCAAATCGTCTCTATGGGCTCGCCATATTCGTTTTTGACGACGTTGCAGGTCACTTCGATCCAAATGAAGCTGCCGTTTTTGCGGATTAACCGAAACCGCTCCTGTGTCTGTTCGGGAAATTCCCGCATGTTCTGAAAAAATGAAACAATCTCTCCCGCATCGTCGCGGTGAATGATCGACCACGCCTCTTTGCCTTCCAGCTCTTCCGGTTCGTAGCCCAGCATCGGCTTCAGAACCGGGGATGCATACAGGAGCCGGCCATCCACGGAAATGCGGCAAATCAGATCCAGCGAGTGCTTGATTAAAAGCTCGTAAGTATCGTGGAGCCGCCCGCTTTGCTGCAAATAGACGAAAAACACAGGCCGGTCGTCTCCGGTTTGCAGAGACAAGTCGATCGTCGTACCGATCGAATGCCCTTTTTTATGTATGAACCGTTTGTGAAACCGGCAGGAGCTGCGGGCGCCCGTTTGCAGGGCATCCATGCAGGCGGTTTCAAAATCATGGTCCTCTGTCGGCGAAATGCTTTGAAACGTTAAAGCGAGCAGTTCATTTTCCGTATATCCGGTAAAGCGGCAAAACGCTTCATTGACATATATCCAGCGGCCGTCAAGATCGGCGATGCCAATCCCGTCAGGGGCCTTTTGAATCACGCTTTCGATAGGCAATTGCTGCGGCATCCTCATGACTCGTACTCCTCATCATTGTGCACGATTAGGCTTCCTAATATTAACCAAAGCATAAGACGAAAGCCGCCAATAATCAATAACAAGTTAAAAAAAAGTAAACCTTGGAAGAGGTTGCCTTCACAAGGTTTACTTGAATTCGGAGCACAGCGCTCAAACTGTCGTTGCCGCCGTTCCCTGAGCCGCCTGATTTTTGACGTTGACTTTCTCGATAATAAAATAAGCGCAGCCGAAATTGCAATATTCGTTTAAATAATCCTGCAAAGAAGCGATCGAGCTTTCCTTGGTCGCTTTCGGGTGATTTTCCTTAAAAAAGCCCCGCAGCCGCAATTGATTGTAGCCCCAATCGCCGACAATATAGTCGTAGCGCTCCAGCACTTCGCTGAACCGGTCCCGGAATACCTCGAAGTTCCAGCCGTTTTTGTGGTCGGTAACAAGCTCGTATGTTTTATTCGCTATGTGGATCATGCCAGGAACGTATTCCCCTTTCTAAGATCCGGAAGCAGATTGAACCTGCTCATGGGCATGGTAGGAGCTTCTCACCAGCGGGCCTGACTCTACATGTTTGAAGCCTCGTTGCATGCCTTCTTCCTTCAGCGTGGCAAACTGCTCCGGCGTATAATATAGCTTGACTTCCAAATGCGTCGGCGAAGGCTGCAAATACTGCCCGATCGTCATAATGTCGCAACCGACGGCGCGCAGATCGTCCATCGTCTGCAGCACTTCCGCCCATTCTTCCCCGACGCCGAGCATAATGCTCGATTTGGTGGGAATGCCCGGAGCGATGCGTTTGGAGCGTTCGAGAAGCTCCAGAGAACGGCGGTATTTCGCCTTGGAACGGACCCGGTCGGACATGCGCTCTACGGTTTCAATGTTATGGTTCAAAATGTCCGGCTTCGCTTCCAGCACGGCAGCCAGCGAAGCTTCCCGGCCCAGAAAATCGGGAATGAGCACTTCGACGGAGCACAGCGGCATTTTGCGGCGTACCGCCTTGATCGTCTCGGCGAAAATCATCGCCCCGCCGTCTTCCAAATCGTCGCGGGCGACCGAGGTGACGACGCAGTGCCTTAGCCCCATTTGCAGCGCGGCATCGGCCACGCGTTCCGGTTCCTGCAGATCCAGTTCCGTCGGCAGCCCCGTCTTCACGGCGCAAAAGCGGCAAGCCCTCGTGCAAATATCCCCGAGGATCATGAACGTAGCCGTCCGGTTCGCCCAGCACTCGTGAATATTCGGGCATTTCGCCTCCTCGCAAACCGTATGCAGCGTCTTGGAACGCATCATCGATTTGATTTCCTTGAAGTTGTCTCCGGTTGTAAGTTTGATTTTGAGCCAGTCTGGTTTTCTCTCTAAAAGTTTTGTAGGCATCCGTATCCCGCCTTTGTTATATGGTTTCTCATCCTGTCCGGACGTCTGCTTGGCATACTCCCGCGTTCAGGCGCGGCTTGATCTCATTATAGCATGAAAGCTTGACAAAACAATCCACTTTGACTTCCAGTTATGATACACTGTTATGGATGACCAAAACAGCCGGCTGAGCAATTTGAAACAGAGCTGTGTGGGAGGGAAGAAAGATGAGCATAACAGAAGCAACGCGCGCGAAGGACCGTCGCCTGGGGGAAATTTTGCAAGGCATGGGCCGCGTGCTGGTCGCTTTTTCGGGCGGCGTGGACAGCACGTTCGTGCTGCAGCGCGCCAAACAGGAGCTGGGCGATCAGGTACTCGCCGTCACCGCAGCGTCCGAGACGTTCCCGACACGGGAATTTGACGCAGCCGTTGAGCTTGCGGAGCAATTAGGCGTCCCACTGTACAAAACAGAGGTCAAGGAGCTGGAAAATGCGAATTTCGTCGCCAACAATCCGGACCGCTGCTACCATTGCAAGACGGGACTGTATTCACATTTGCAGCAATTAGCCAAACAATTAGGCTATCCTTATATTTTGGACGGCTCGAACGTAGACGATCTCGGCGACTATCGTCCCGGACTTCAGGCCAAGAATGAGCAAGGAGTAAGAAGCACGCTCCAGGAAGCCGGGCTGACCAAAGATGAAATCAGGCAGCTTTCCAAAGAGCTTGGGCTTCCGACCTGGAACAAGCCTTCGTTCGCCTGCCTCTCCTCGCGGATTCCTTACGGAACGCGCATCGAGAAGTGGAAGATCGATCAGCTCGACGAAGGCGAGCATTTCCTGATACAGCTTGGCCTTTATCAGGTGCGCGTCAGACACCATGACAAGATCGCCCGCATCGAAGTCATGCCCGACGAAATTCATAAAGTGCTCGAGCACCGCGACGCCATTTACGAGAAATTCAGCAAGCTGGGCTTCGCCTATGTGACGCTGGATCTCCAGGGCTACCGCACGGGAAGCATGAACGAAGTGCTTTCCAAGGAAACGAAAGAAAAGGTGAAAGAAGCGTCCCTATGATGGATTTGGAAAAAATATTAAAGCTGGTCCAGACGGGCGATCTGGACGTAGAAGAAGCCAAGCGGCAAATCATCAAGGACGGGACCGGTTCCGCAGGCGGAACCGGCACCCTGGACCTTGGATTTGCCCAGCTTGACATCGAGCGCGAGAAGCGGACAGGCTTCCCCGAAGTGATCTTCGGGGAAGGCAAGACCGCCGAGCAGCTCGAGGCGATTTTCCGGCGGCTCACGGAGCACACCGACCGCGTGCTTGCCACGCGGGTCGACGCAGCCAAAGCCGCCCATGTCGTCGCTGCCGTGGAAGGCGTCAGCTACCACGAAACCGCACGGGCGCTGACCTGGTTCAAGCGCCCGATGCTCAAGGTCCACGACGGCTACATCGCCGTCGTGTGCGCAGGCACCTCCGACCTCCCCGTAGCGGAGGAGGCCGCTCTTACGGCGGAATGCCTGGGCAGCCACGTCGAACGGGTGTTCGACGTCGGCGTCGCCGGCATTCACCGGCTGTTCCGCCGGCTGGATCTCATTCGCGGTGCCAACGCGATTGTCGTCGTCGCCGGCATGGAGGGCGCGCTCGCCAGCGTCGTCGGCGGGCTCGTCGCGAAGCCGATCGTCGCGGTGCCGACGAGCATCGGCTACGGCGCGCATCTCGGCGGCGTCGCGCCGCTGTTGTCGATGCTGAACGCCTGCTCGCCGGGCATCTCCGTCGTCAACATCGACAACGGCTTCGGAGCCGGGTACTACGCCGGCCTCATCAACAAAAACATGTCAAAAAAATCATAAGGCAGGAGAGCCTATTATGCGAATATTGTATTTGGACTGCTTCTCCGGCATCAGCGGCGATATGACGCTGGGCGCTTTGGTCGATGCGGGAGCGGATCGCGCTTACATCGAGGAAGAGCTGACCAAGATCAAGCTCGAGCCTTACACGCTGGAATGGAAGCGCGTCGTCAAGCGCGGCATTTCGGCGATGAAGCTCGACGTCATCCTCGACCCGCAGCATCCGCCGAAGCATCACCGCCATTATTCGGAAATCGCGCACGTCATTCGGCATGCCGGCTTCAATGAGCGGGTGACCGCTCTCGCCTTGGCGATCTTCGAAAAAATCGGCATTGCCGAAGCGAAAATACACGGAATTCCGGTCGAAAAAGTACATTTTCACGAAGTCGGAGCCATTGACTCCATCGTCGACATCGTCGGCGTCGCGCTGGCCATCGACTCGCTGCAGATCGAGCGCATTTATGCGTCCCCGGTGCCGCTCGGCTCAGGCACGATTCATATCGACCACGGCATCTACCCCGTGCCGGCCCCGGCTACGCTGGAGATGATGCGCGGCTTGCCCATCGCCTCGACGACGTACAGCCTGGAGCTGACGACGCCTACAGGCGCGGGCATCATTTCGGGCATCGTGGACGAGTTCTCCAAGAGCTTCCCGCCGATGATCGTAGATTCCATCGGGTACGGGGCGGGCACCCGCGATTTGCCGAAACAGCCGAACGTGCTGCGGGTCGTCGTCGGCAAAGCCGATCCTTTTATCGGCAAGTGGCAGATCACGCACGAGCATCTCGCTCATGAGCACGGCCATGCGCATACGCATGAGGATCATCATCACCATCATCATGAGCATGGACATTCTCACCATGAGCACCATGAGCACGGTCACAGTCACGATCACGGACATGGGCATCATGAGCACGATCATGGGCATGACCATCATGACCACCATGACCATCATACTCACGGGCATGACCACAGCCATCCGCACGTTCCGGCTCCCGGTGAGCTGGACAAGCACAGGCATACCGGAACTTGCAGCGAAAGACATTAACGATGGGCCGCCTGCTCCGCTGCGCGTGACCCTAATAGCAAACGCCTCTTCCCGCACGTCAGGAGGAGGCGTTTATATGTTCGGCCATAAACTGTTTTCTCGCTTCGTCGTACACGCGTTTCAAGGGCACGTTATGCCGCTTGGCGATCTGCTCGCATTCCTTGAACTCCGGCGCATACTGCACCAGCTTGCCTTGATGGTAGCCGACCTTGATGGTCAACGGCCCCCATGCGGTCTGTACATGTCGGAATTCTCTGGCCAGACGATGGCAGGAAGCGTGCATGTAGCGAATGCCCAGCGTCGTCGTTTCACTGAAAATAACCTCCTCGACAGCCTCCAGCACGCCCGCATCGACAAGCACGTTCAGCATGACGCCGGGCCTGCCTTTTTTCATAATAATCGGAATGACATACACGTCATTGGCCCCGGTATCGAACAGCTTGTCCATAATATAAGAAACCCACTCGGGATTCATATCGTCCAGATTGGCTTGAATCAGCAGCATGCCGTCGTCCACATGCTCTTCCCTGTGATTGAACATACCCTCTCTCACCTCTTACCCGCATCATAGCAAAAAACGGCACCTTTGGAAACTCGGTACGAAACTGTTCACCGTTCGTGATAAAAATTCCATGATTGGCGCATGCTAGGAACTGACATTCCAGGAAGGATGGTAGAGATGAAAAGCAGACATGTTTGGCCGCGGGCTCTCGTTCTCAGCTGCCTCCTCATCGTAACCGAACCGGGCATGCAGGCGGATAAATTGCAGGCGCAAAGCGTTCAAACCGCACAGTCGGCGGCCCCCGTTTCTTCAAAAGACATGAAAAAAATCGCGGCGGACCGCAAAGAATTATTCGAAAAAACAAGTCTTGTCACGGGCATCCCATGGACTTACTTGGCCGCCGTCGACCAATATGAGCGGAGTTTGAATATCGCCCGCAAAAGGCCTGCGCGCCAAGGGCTGTTAAACATTTATTTTGCCGAAGCCGAATGGAGCGGTTTGCTGAACCCCGATCAGCAGGATACGAATCCGCATTCGATCGCTCTGTTTCACGGCTATGGCCGGGACGGCTCCGGCGACGGCGCGGCCGACCGCAATAACGATATGGATGTGCTCGCTTCGATGACGGCCATCATCAGCAAGGACGGGACCCGCGAAGACGATATGCAGATCAATTTGTGGAATTATTATCAAAATACTTTGAGCGTGCAGCGAATCAAGCAGTTTGCCCGGATTTACAGCACTTTTGGCACGCTTGATTTGAACGAGCACGCGTTCCCGCTTCCTTTGCAGGCCGATTATTCGTATCGCAGCACTTGGGGAGCAAGCCGGGGCTGGGGCGGCGACCGGATTCATGAAGGCACCGACCTGTTTGCCAGACACGGCGTCCAGGTACGCAGCACATGCTATGGCATTATCGAGGAAAAAGGCTGGAATCCTTACGGCGGCTGGCGGATCGGAATCCGCGATGTGGATAACATTTACCATTATTACGCGCATCTGTCCGCTTTCCAAAAAGGGCTCAAAGAGGGCGATATCGTCAAGCCCGGGCAGCCGATCGGATGGGTGGGCAGCTCCGGCTACGGCAAACCCGGCACATCGGGCAAGTTTCCGCCTCACCTGCATTTCGGCCTTTACCGCGATAACGGCTTGAACGAGTGGAGCTTCGATCCGTATCCGTACTTGCGCAAATGGGAGCGGGAAGAGAGCGCCCGCTTGCAAAGCAAGTAAAACGGCAGTCCGGGCTGATCGTCCTTAGTGGGACGAGGGCTCGGACTGCTCCTCTTTTTTGTCGGCGGACGCCGGTACATCGGCCTTCGGGACGGCTGCGCCCGACTGCGGCTGGACGGGGAGCGACAAATTCGGAGGAACGGCATCTTTGCTGCTGCCAACCGGGTTGCCTTTGTTGTCAAAATAGTAGGTCGGCACATCGCCGACGACCAGCGAGTAGGAAATCGGAATTTCCGTTTCGACGATTTCCGAATCCGAGTCGAACGGAATAATGACGGACACCTCGGCAATGATCCGCACATACACCTCGAACAGCACCATGTTGATGCCTGCGTTTTGCGAGCGCGTGTTCAAATCCACCTTCACGCTGCCGACAGGCAGCAGGCGGATCGGAACGTCCGGACCGAAAGACGCCAGGACGGCGCTGTTCATCGCCATCCCGAGCGGGATGTGCTCCGAAACGGAGCGAAGATTTTTCAGCTCGCTCTGCACGGTGTTGACCGTCTCTGAAGTAATCCGCATATGTTCGGCGTAATTCAGCATAAACCCGGTAATTTTCCCGTTTTTATCCGTTTTCCAATCCATCAGTTGCTCAGCGTTCACCTTCCTTGCAACGTTTTCCGCGATTGCGCTGTTGATCGATTCCGTCGCGATTTGCTTGATGCGCACCTTGGCCAAATTCATCAGTGGAGGACGCAAATTGCGCTCCACGAACGCGAACGATTGAACGGCAAACAAGACAAAGATGAGAAGCCCGATGAGCAGCACCTTTTTGCGGCTTACTTTGCCCGTCGGCCTGCTTCTCCACCGCCGTCTTCGCAGCATCCGATTCCCCCCTTAGCCTGCTTGTCATTACTACCACTTTATGCGGCGGCAGGCCAAAAAAGAAGGAAATCGCCGCTGCCGGGCAGCGCCTACAGCCGGAAGGCTTCCTCGATCTCCCTGATTTTTCCGGAATCGATCGGGATGATAGATCCCAGACATTCGGTGGCGATGACGGCTTTGGCGCTGTACTCCGCCACTTCGAGCCGGTCGAAGGCGTGCAGCAGGCTGTGCCCGGTGGCGATGACGCAATCGTTCTCCGCTATGACGACCGGAACCTCCTTCGTGAACATTGCGGCAGTCTCCCGGGGAGATAGGAACGTCGCGCCGAACGGCAGTTTGGGCAGCCCCCTGAGCAAAATATAGCTCTCGGGAATCGTTCTCGAATCCAATTCCGCATCCGTGACGGCAAACGCCATAATATGGGGCGGATGGGCCATAATGATCGATTCGATATGCGGCTGCATTTCATATATATACTGGTGCAGCAGCACGGAACGGCTCGGGACTTTGCCGGCCTCCTTGCGCCCGTCTTCGATTTTGACGAGGTCTTCGGCTTCCAGGTATTTGCGGTCCCGGTTGTACGGCGTAATGACGAACGAACGCTCGTCGATCCGCTGGGAGAATGTTCCCTGGGTGCTGGTGAACAGTTTCTGATCGTAGGCGCGCTGGATGAACTTGCACATGTCGCGGCGGATTTCTTTTTCTTTTGTCGTGCAGCGGCCGGGAACGAAGTCCGGGATGGACGCGGCAGGTTTCGTCCCGAGCTGCTCCGGAGCCAAAGTTTGCAGCGTTCCGATCCGCCGCGCGTTAATTTCCAGTCTGGCGCAGTAATCAAGCGTCTCAAAAGCCATGAACGCCTCGAACAGCGTCCGTCCGCCGACGACAACGCCGTGATTTTCAAGCATTACGGTGTTTATCCCCTGCTCGAAAACAGCCGCAATGTTTTCCCCCAGCCGTTCGCTGCCGGGCAGGCCGTAGGCCGCCATCCCTACTTTGCCGCAAATCAGGTGATCGCTCGGCAGCACGTAAAGATTCGGAATTTTTCGCACGATGCTGAATGCGACGAGTGCAGGCGGGTGAGCGTGAACGACCGCCCTGAGATCGTTTCTTTTGCGGTAAATAAGCTTGTGGAACGGGTACTCGCTCGAAGGCTTATGGTGTCCGACTACGGTTCCGTCGGGCTTTACGCACACAATGTCGCGGCGGCTCAGCTCACCCTTGTCAATGCCGGCAGGCGTAATCCACATATCGCCGTTATCGTCGAGAATGGAAATGTTTCCTCCCGATGTCGTCGTCATCCCGTACCCGTAAATTCGTTCCATCATCATCAAAATTTGATCGGCCGGATGCAGCAGTTCGTCCTTCATGCTTCCTTCCTCCCCGGTTCACTAATTTTTGTAAAATCGGCGGCGGCGCTGCCGCCTGTTGTTTCCTTTCGGTAAGCCAGTCCGTATATTCCCGCTACAAACAAAGCTCCGCCGATCAGGTTGCCCAAAAAAACGGGCGCAAAATTGCTCGCATAAGCGCTCCAGTTCGACTGCCCGGCGAAGATCGCGGCGGGGATCACAAACATGTTCGCCACCACATGCTGAAACCCGATCGCCACAAACGCCATCGTCGGAAACCAGATGCCGCCTATTTTACCCGCGCCGTCCTCGGCGCCGTAGGACAGCCAAACCGCAAGGGCGACGAGCCAATTGCAGCCGATCCCCGACAGCAGTGCGGCCACAAACGGCTCTTCCGTTTTGACATGCGCCAATTGGGCCAGCTTTTGGACAAAAACCCCCTGTTCGGTCAATCCCGCCAAATGCCCGAACGCGTAGGCGACGAACAGCGCTCCGGCAAAGTTCGCCACCGTAATGACGGCCACATTCCAGGCCGCGCTCCTCAAGCTTATCCGCTTGGCCAGGTAAGCGGCGGGTACCGCCATCATATTGCCCGTCAGCAGCTCGCCGCCGCCAAGCAAGGTAAGAATCAGCCCGAGAGGAAACAGCGCGGCCCCCATTAATCCGCCGACCCCGCTCCACAAAGGCGGAAACGCGGCACTTACCCTGATGTAAAGCAAAAAGCCGAGCGAAATGTAGGCTCCTCCCAAAAAACCGAGCGAGAGCTGGCGTCCCAGGCTCATATGCGCCTTCTTTTCGCCGGCGGCTGCAGCATATTCCCAAATGGTCTCAGGCTTCGCAAACCCCATACCGCACGCACCTCCAACGAAGCTTTCTCGACCTCAGTATAGAAAAAAAGCGCGCCAGAGTATGTGAAAATTATCACAATATTATGCGAAAAAAAGATACGGGCTCCCGCAGCTGTCGCGGAAATCCCGTACTTGACGATCAGGTCACATTAATTTCATATTTTTTACAAATTCCACAAATGCCTTAACAAGTGAAATTTCTAGGGATGTTTTGCGATAAATCATCCAGGATTCACGCAGAATAGGTTCGCCGTGTTTTGTTCTTAACTGGATCCGGTTTATAGTTTCATTATCTTTAAGTACGATTGCGGGTATGATTGCATAGCCGAAACCGCTTAATACCATCTCTTTGCAAGTTTCCATATTATCAACTTCCATCGTGATTGTCGGTGGTTTTGAAAAAGTTTCCTTCCACCAATTATCAATTAAATTCTCTAAGGACCAGTCCGTTTTATAAATGATTCTTGGCAGGTCAGGTAGTTCGCTTAATGAAATTTCTCTCTTCGATACAATCCAAATATTTTCAGTCATGATCAAATGTTTTTCTTCCGCCCAGTGATAATCTCCCCGGATAAAGCCTATATGAACATCTTGCTTATAGACCGAATTTGTTAGTTCTGAGCTTCGGTTAGACGTAACTTTAAACTCGACATCCGGGTATTCCGAATGAAATTTATTTAAAATAAAAGGAAGCCGGTACCGCGCTAGGCTGCTGGCGGTTCCAATTTTTAACGTGCCCGATATCTTATTATCCATACTTTGGACAAATTCTTTTACTTGTTGTAATTGCAGCAGCATGCTTTCCGCATATTTGGCCAAGTATTCGCCTTCCGGTGTGAATTCAATGCCGCGTCGTCCTCTGTGCATAATTTTCACACCAAACTCTTTTTCTAATTGCTGAATGCGGTAACTTAACGACGGCTGAGAAACATATAAAATTTCGGCTGTCTTTGTAATATTTTGCTGTTCGTATAACGTTAGCAGCATGGTCCAATCTTTATCTTCCATTGAATGCCGCACCTCTTTCGTTTTCACTGAATTATTCATTTTGAAATATAAAATTATTTTATTAAAAACAATAAAAAATTAATATTTGTTCTATTGTGAAGGTTCTGTGAATCAACTATGAACTTGTCAATGTTATAATTATTTAATAGCTTATTGATTGGATGATGGATAAATCATGAAATTTTCGACATAAAAATTAGTTATCATTTTTAATAAAATATAAGTATTTAATTTTATTTATATATGTATGGTACCTTAAAGGTAAGGAGGAGCGCAATGAATAATTTTAGGTCAATCGGATCGCATAGTATTCATTTGTTTGAAAACGTTTCCCCAACGAGAGCACGTTTCGCGGACGATACGGTCATTACGCTCTTTGGTGAATAAAGAGCTAATCGAGAAGATAGGAATCGCAAGTAGGGCACAATAAACGATAGGTGGGGAGGAGAAACATGAACAAAACGTTTGATCGCTATGCCGGCTTGGAGGGTTATCGTGAATGAAGAAGGTTAAAATGCTTTAGAAATCCAAAAAATTTATTACAATCGATAAAAAAAATATATTTTTTTTATGTCAATTCAGATGTTGAAGTTAAGTTGTACAACCGGGTGAATACTGAATGCTTATTAAGCAAATGATATGATTTGGAGGAATCAAATTGAATATCACACGAAATGAAAGCGGAACCAATATTTCAAGCCGATTAGATCGTCTCCCGATAACAAGTATTCATAGAAAAGTTATTGCAGCGCTAGCTATTGTTTATTTCTTTGAGTTTGCCGACTTGAATACGTTTTCGTATGTTGCGCCTGCATTAAAAAAACATTGGGGAATGTCCGTTAGCACGATTGGTCTTATTACATCTTGTTCTTTTTTGGGAATGTTTCTCGGTTCTGCATTCGGCGGATGGGTAGCCGATAAATTCGGGAGAAGAAATGCCATTATTGCAAACACTGTCTTTTTCTCAGTTCTTTCTTTGCTAACAGCTTTTGCTTGGGATCCGGTTTCACTAGGCGTCTTGCGGTTTTTAACAGGTATGGGGGCATCGGCTGCGCTAGTAAACGCGAATACTTACGTCAGTGAATTCTTCCCTTCTGCTTCCCGCGGCAAATACCAAGGTATGACTATTGCGGTGGGATTGCTCGGAATTCCTTTAACCGCTTGGGTTTCAAGTTATTTGGTTACACTAGGCCCGGATGGATGGCGATACGTATTCGCGTGGGGGGCGTTAGGACTTTTCTCGATATACTTTCTTCGTAAATTGGTGGAAATACCCAGATGGCACTTTGCGCGCGGCGATTTTCAAAAAGCAGAAGCCATCATGCAAAAAATTGAGGAAACTGTTCTCCAGGAAAAAGGCCAACTGCCTCCTATAACTGATGTTGTCCTTAGACCGAAGACACAATTAAAAACAGGATCTCTTATCGAGATATTTAAGGGGAAATACCTGGGCAGAACGACGATTCTGACGCTGGCTTGGATTTTCCAAACCATCGGGTTTTACGGATTTTCCTCTTGGGTCCCAACTTTACTGGTACAACAGGGCATCGAATTAAATAAATCATTAATTTACAGTTCATTAATCACGGTTGGTGCGCCATTAGGAGCATTAGTAGGCGCTTTTATTTCGGATCGTTTCGAACGGAAATGGAATTTGGCTGTATCATCTGTAATTATCGCAATTTGCGTCCTTTTATACGGAATGACTTTTAACCCTCTATTTCTAATATCCTTTGGTTTTTTAGTAAATTTGATGGAGAGAGTGTACTCTTCGAATCTATATGCTTATACCTCAGAATTGTATCCTACTGAGATAAGAGCAACGGGTTATGGTTTCACTTATGGTATCGGTCGAGCTTCAAATGTATTGGGGCCAATCGTAATCAGTTATTTTATTATTCACTTTGGAAATATGAGTGTCTTTTCTCTAATTGCCGCAACATGGATCGGATCAGCCATGGCCCTTAGTTTTGGTCCAAAGACGAATAAGCGCAATCTGGATGAGATCAATAGTGATAAGCCGAAAGTCGTTGGGCAAGAGTCAATATCAGTGAAGTAATGAAAAGACGATGTAAGACGCTGATTCAAGGCAGTGTTCTTATATCGTCTTTTATTACCAACAAATTAGAAATCAAAATATTTAATTGAAATAAATAAAAAATAAATATTTTATTTATTCCTTATACTCTAATACATTTATTATATGAGTCATTTGGACCTCAAGAAGAGAGAACGATTAGAGGAGTGGTATGAGATGTACGATTTCGGACAAATGATAAAAATTCCGACAACCATCATGAGGGGAGGCACTAGCAAAGGTTTGATCTTACGAAAATACGATCTGCCTTCCAATCCGGAAACTAGGGATAAATTGATTTTGAGAATGTTCGGCAGTCCGGATAGCAGCCAAATCGACGGCCTAGGAGGAGGTACAAGTTTGACGAGCAAGCTGGCAATCGTAGGTCCTCCTTCACGACCCGGTGCACATATCGATTATACCTTCGGTCAAGTGAGTGTCGAGAATCATGTCATTGATTATAAGGTGACCTGTGGAAATTTAATAACTGCAGTAGGCCTCTACGCCGCTGAAGAAGGGTATGTCCCCTTAACGGAACCCGTTACAGCCGTTCATATCTATAATACCAATATTGACAAAATCATCGTCGCCGAAATACCGGTAGCTAATGGACAAATCATATATGAAGGAGATTTCTCCATTGACGGCGTTCCTGGCGTGTCCTCGAAGATCATGTTGAATTTTTTGAATTCGGGCGGGACCTTTACAGGAAAAACCTTACCTACAGGAAATGCTAAGGATACAGTTCAAATCGAAGATGGCAGGAGCTTTGAGGTAAGTATCGTGGATTGCGCCAATACCATTGTAATTGTAAGAGCTGAGGATGTAGGAGCCAAGGGGACGGAACTACAGCAGGAGGTCAATCAAAACAAGACTCTGATGGATACGTTAGAGCAAATAAGAGTGCAGGGAGGCATCCTCGCCGGTCTCATTAAGCCAGGAGAGGATGTTAAACCTACTACACATGCCTTGCCGAAGATCGTCATGGTGACATCTCCAACAGATTATGTAACCCTGACAAATAGACGAATTGAGCAAGGGGAAGTCGATATTATTTCTCGCTATATCACAATGGGATCCTTGCATAAAGCATTTGCGGTGAGCGGAGCTATAGCTTTAGCTGCAGCGTGTAAAATTCCGGGAACTCTTGCTTACGAGAAAGTGTCCCAGACAATCTCTGGTTTACGTATAGGACATCCGTCAGGTTCCATGTACGTCGAGACCGTCGTAGAGAACAAGGGTCTAGATTGGAATATTGATCGCGCGGCTTGCGGCAGGACCGCAAGAAGACTGATGGACGGATACTCATACGTACCGGCTTCTGTACTGGGAGCTTAGATTGAAGGTGGAGGATTATGGTATTAAGAATTGTCATCATGATCACAATCGGATTTCAAGTCATGCTGAATATCACCAGACCTGTCGTCACATTATTTGCTTCCCAACTCGGTGCAAATACATTTGAAATAGGAATGGTCACTGCTTTCTACGCTTTCTTTCCATTGTTTTTCGCTATTTACGCAGGTAGAATCGCGGATTATGTGGGCGATAGGCTTCCCATTTTTTTGGGAGCAGCAGGAATGACAGTAGGGATGGTCTTCCCCTATTGTTTTCCGTCCATGTGGTCCCTATACGTATCTCAAGCTATCGTAGGTGTTTCACAGCTTTTTATCAATATATCACTTCAAAATGTCCTAGGGAATTCTGCAAATTCTACGAACCGGGATCAATATTTCAGTATGTTTAGTATGGCGATGTCATTGGGCAGCGTAATGGGGCCGATCGCTGGAGGATATCTGGTTCAACATTTTTCTTATAGGTATGCTTTTCTCATTTCAACTTTCGTTGGTGTGATACCGATTGCTCTGTCTTATTTTTTGCCTGTCATTCTTAAAAAGAACGAGTCGGCTGGTCTATCCTTAGCAGGTTCCTTGAGTCTATTGAAAATGCCGGTTTTAAGGAAAGCGTTGGTTTCTAGTGCGCTTGTTCTGTATTCACGAGATATATTTGTGGCATATTTCCCTCTATTTGCCAAACAACTGAATATTTTACCGAGTGTCATTGGATGGATAATTGCCGTTCAAGGAATAAGTATGGTCGCTATCCGATTTTTCTTGCCTAAATTCATTATCCGCTTTGGTCGGAATCAAATTCTAATAGCTTCCATCCTTACAGCAGGGATCTCGTTTCTCCTAGTCCCATTTACAAATCAGTTGTATATTTTCTTTTTGCTAAGCGCATTAATGGGAGCAGGTTTGGGTTGTGGACAACCCTTGTCGATGACCACGACTTACAATGCTTCCCCCAAAATGAGAACAGGTGAAGTCCTTGGACTTCGGTTGGCGTCCAACAGGCTATCTCAATTAATCGCACCGCTCTTTTTTGGCTTAGTAGGTTCAACTGTCGGACTTGTCTCTGTGTTTTATGTCAGCAGTATATTGTTGATCGGGGGAGCGTATCTGACCAGATCCGACGCTGATGAAACGTGAGAGATTAATAAAGGATGTGAATGAATATGAATTCAAAAGTATTTTGTCCGGTATGTAATACTGAGGAAACGCGAATCACCGAAAAAATTTGTGATCAATGCGCAGATTTATTGGAATTTGGATATCCTTCATTTCCGGCTTATGCACTACTGGAGAGCGGTAAATCGCAACCGAAACTATGAGCTGAAGTAAAAAATCAGCTCCCGAACTATTCCTATTTCTCAAGCTGCCCCAAAAATCCCCGCGTCAGAAGCAAAAACCACAATCTGCCTGGCTGCGCGAAGAAAACCTGCAAAAATACATGAATTTACGTCCTTGATCGCTGGCTACGAACAATTCCTGCAAAAATGCAGGCTTTGAAGCAGGGACAGTGGCTCCGGTTCATTTTCAGCGAAAATTCCAGCACTTTCGCAGGTTTTTCGCCAAAATAGACCAATTTAACAGAAAAAACCTGCGCTTTCGCAGGTTTTCTCCCTACCAAGCTGCTTCCCGACCATTTGCGAAGTTCCGCAAGCTAAGCCGGTACTGGCTTGCGCCCAGAATAAGCGGCTGTACCCTTGGAGTCTTTCCGACGGTTACTTTTGTGCATATCTGATGAATCATGACTGCATACCTTGCCTATTTTTTAGGCACTATCAGCGTAATCGCCGTCCCGTTCCCTGCGGCCGAGCTGATCGTCAGCTGTCCGCCGATGCTTTTGGCCCTCTCCTCCATGCTGAACAGGCCGACTCCTTTGGAGCCGCGGTTGCGGATAAAGCCTTTGCCCTCGTCCACAATGCGCGCTTCCACATAAGCGTCGTGGTCGCGGACCTCGACCTGCGCTTCGGACACGTCCGCATATTTGGCGATATTCGTGAGCGCTTCCTGGATCACGCGGTAAATCGCGGTTTCCTCCAGCGCGCCCAGCCGCTTGCGCAAGTTGCTCGTTAATTGGACGCGGATGCCGTAATGCTCCGTGTAATTGTCAATGTAGGTTCTGAGCGCGGGAAGCACGCCAAGATCGTCCAAAACGGACGGACGCAGCTCCCAGGCCAAATCGCGGACCTCTTCAATAATATTGGAGACGGTTTGGCGGATTTTGCCCAGCTCGGGGTTCGCGTCTTCACCGATCAGCCGGTCCATTTGGATCAGCAGAGAGAAGAGGCTTTGACCCACACCGTCGTGCAGTTCGCGGGAAAATCTCCGTCGCTCCTCCTCCTGAATCTGCATCACCTGCGTCATCATCAGCTGGAGCTCTTCCTCCGCTTTCTTTTGCCGGGTCATTTCGCTGCGAATCGCCAAATACCGGTAGGGCTTGCCCTCCCGATCGAGAAACGGCACAATCGTCGTATTCACCCAATAATACGATCCATCCTTGGCCTTGTTTTTTATGTCTCCGCGCCATATTTGGCCCGAGGAAATCGTTTTCCACAGATCGGCCATAAATTCCTTGCCGTGATACCCGGAATTGATGATCCGGTGATCCCGCCCCAGCAGCTCGGAACGCGAAAATTTGGAAATCTCGCAAAACTTCTCGTTCACATACTGAATGCTTCCTTTATGGTCGGTTATGGCAACGATGGAGGACTCGTCAAGGGCGAATTTCACATCGGCCAACTGCTTTAGCGACTGTCTGACCTCCTCCTGAAAAGAAGGATCGGCGATTTGTTCGTCCAACCGGGCCAAAATATCCGGCACATTTTCCCCTATAGCCGTCTGCCGCTGCTCATTTCGCTCGTTATTCAAAGTTCAACAGCCCTTTCTTCAAAGCGAATTTCACCAGCTCCGGCCTCGTTTTCAGGCCCAGCTTTTCCATGACATTGCTCTTGTGGGTTTCCACCGTCTTCACGCTGATGATAAGCTGCTCGGCAATTTCCTTGTTGGAATAGCCTTTGGCAATCAAAGCCAGCACCTCTCTCTCGCGTTCCGAAAGGGACTCGTACGTGCCGCCGTTCTCGCCGTGCTTGAGTTTGTCGATATACTCGCTCATCAGCCTTTTCGTAGCGGTCGGGTACAAATAAGCGTTGCCTTCCGAAACCGAACGTATCGCGTTCAGCAGCTCTTCGTGCGGAGCGCTTTTGAGAATATAGCCCGATGCGCCGGCATGAATGGCCCGGAATAAATATTCGTCATCGTCATGCATGGTCAAAATCAGCACGGCGACTTGCGGCATCAATTTTTTCAGCTCGGCTGTCGCGCTCAGCCCGTCTTTGCCGTGCGGCATGTTCAAATCCATCAGGATAACGTCCGGCTGCAGGCGCTGCGCGGCCCGGATGCCTTCATCCCCGTCCGCCGCTTCGCCGATCACTTCCATTTGATGCTTGCCGTCCAGCAGCATCATAAGACCCGATCTCACAACAGCGTGATCGTCAACGACCAAAATTTTCGGCATGTCCGTCCTCCTCCCGAGTCTTCTCTACTATTGTAGCAGAAAATGGAGCTCCCATCAGGGAATTCACTGATCCGTTTCGCCCATCATGCTGTGCAGCATGCTGCTGACCTCATTCAGTTCTTCCTCCCGGTACCCTGGCGGCGTGCGCTTCCCGATATAGAGCAAGCCCGTCAGCACAGCGCTGTGCTTGACCGGAATCGCCGCAGCGGTATGCAAATGCTCGGCCAACATGACCGGGCAATGCTGCCTTAACCGGTCCGCATCCGAATGCGTATCGTCAAGGCTGATCATTCTTTCCAGCTTGACGGCCGTTCCGGCCAGGCCGTACCCTTTTTTGATCCGCATATGCTGTATGCGGTCGTTCCGGCTGCCCAGTGCATATTTCCAACGGATGGACTTCAGCTGTCCCGTTACGGGAGCCCACGCGATAAAATCGCTTGAAGTCAGGCTGCGCAAGCGCTCTAACACATGCAGGATGCTTGCCTCTGCTGTCATGACGACCACCTCCCATTTTTTCATGCTCAACCGGGCACAATGTTTTACTCTTAATTGTAGCCGTTTGCAGAGAACTTGTATGTCAGGGAAAACCCCGAAATCGTTCTCAGGGATTTTCCCGGCGATGGCGGCCGTTCCCTGGTCTCATAGCAGTTCCAAAGCGTGATGCTGTGATGTTTCTCACAAACTTTTAGGGGGATTTTCCCGAAAAGATCAGCGTAACCCCCGATAATCAAAAACGGTCTGCTGCGCTATGATAAATGTAAGCGAAACATAATCGAGGAGGCGGCGGAAAGATGACGAATTGCATAGAAAAACAAACGGTGGGCGGATGTAAAAAAGCGGGAGCGGCAACTTGCGGGGGAACGGGAGCAGGGATCGGAACCGAAAGCCGGGCCGGTAAAGGGATAGCGCAATTTTTTTCGGAGGAAAATTTCGAGAGGCTGCAAAGCATCATGTATACGAGACACGCCAATAAAGGGGACTATTTGTTCTGGGAGGGTGAAACCGCGGATAAGCTTTATTTTGTGAAAAAAGGCGGCGTACGCATTACGAAGCTGTCGGATACGGGCAAAAGCTTCATTCTGTATTTGCATCAAGCCGGCGATCTGTTCGGCCAGATGGACCCGTTCCGCGATTCGATGCACAGCTTCAGCGCAGAGGTTACGGAAAACAGCGAGATCGGCATGATCCAGCGCAAAGATCTGGAAGTTGTGCTGTGGCAGCACGGGGATTTGGCCGTCGAGTTCATGAAATGGATGGGGCTCATGCACCGGATGACCGAAACGAAGTTTCGCGATTTGCTGATGTACGGCAAGCCCGGCGCCCTTTGCTCGCTGCTCATCCGGCTCAGCAATTCCTACGGCGTGCCGCAAGGGGAACATACGCGGATCGACTACAGAATCAACAATACGGAGCTGGCCGATATGATCGGAGCGACCCGGGAAAGCGTTAACCGGATGCTCAGCGATATGCGAAAAGAAGAAGCCGTCGAGTTTCAGAACGGCCTCATCGTCATCAAAGATTTGGCCTACCTGCAGGATATATGCCACTGCGAGAACTGCCCGGCGGAAATTTGCCGGATGTAGCGCAGCCGCTCTCGCCGGCTTGCCCGGCGTAGGGGCGTCTTCCGGCGCGGTCGACCGGCCGCCGTCATGCAGCGCAACACCGCGCGCGGGGTGCTGCGTGCAGTGTGAAAAGATATGGGCGAAGCCATATCTGGCGTGCC
>NZ_JBZYAO010000026.1:89907-106328 GCF_059820445.1 Paenibacillus sp. sgz302190 | reverse complement strand
GACGCAGCTGCCCCTGGCTTTGCGCCGATAAGACGATCAGGTAACCCGGCTTCCCGGCGTGCACGCGCTCCATCTGCGGAGCTTCTTCGATCACCATGTGCGCGTTCGTTCCACTGGCGCCAAAAGAGCTTAGCGCAGCCAAACGTTTACCGCCTGCCCCCGCCTTCCAATCCTTTAGTTCCGTATTGACATAAAAGGGGCTGCCTGCGAACTGAATGTTCGTATTGCCAGACTCAAAGTGAAGAGAAGGCGGTATTTGCTTGTGTTTCAAGCTTAACAAAATCTTAATCAAACCTGTGACGCCGGCAGCAATTTGGGGATGCCCGAGATTCGTCTTCAAAGAGCCAATAGCGCAATATTGCTCGTTATCTGTATAATGGCGGAAAGCCCGGCTGAGCGCCTGATACTCGATCGGGTCACCGAGCCTGGTACCCGTTCCATGCGCTTCAACCATTTGAATCTGTGCCGGATCGATGCCAAACGTTTCATATACCTCGCGCTCCAGCCGTTCTTGCGACTTGAGGCTGGGCGCCGTTATGCCGTTGGTCGTGCCATCCTGATTGATGCCCGAGCCGCGAATAACGCCGTAGATATGATCCCCGTCAGCGACCGCGTCGCGGAGACGCTTGAGCACGACGATGCCGACAGCTTCACTGGGAACCATTCCGTCAGCCCGGTCGTCAAAGGTGTAGCACTTGCCGGAACGGGACAGCATCTCCGCCCGGTTAGCCGATACATAAAATCCGGCAGTCGCCTGGATGAATATCCCGCCGGCTAAAGCCATATCCGTTTCCCTCGACCATAAGCCCTGGCAGGCCAGATGAATGGATACCAAAGAGCTTGAGCAGGCTGTATCCACAGCAATCGCCGGGCCTTGCAAATCCAAATGATAAGCGATCCGGGCAGGAATCAAAGACCCCAAATTCCCCCAAAAAGCTTGCGGCGGCGAATCGGCTTCAATTAATTGCTGATAATCTCCTTTATCGCATCCGACATACACGCCGCAGCGAGTTCCCGCTGCTTTGGCCCCTGCATACCCCGCATCTTCCAACGCCTTCCATGCTTCTTCCAGGAAAATACGCTGCTGCGGGTCCATATAAGCCGCTTCAAGTCCGGATATGTTGAAAAATAGCGGATCAAATTGGTCGATATTTTTTAAAAATCCGCCGTAATTGCAATAAGCCGACTCGTCCGAGTAGTGATCCGATAAATTCCAACGCTTCACTTCTTCAATCAAATGGGCGCCTTGAACAAGATGCTGCCATAATTCGTGGACCGTTTCACTCTGTGCAAACCTTCCGCTCAACCCGATAATCGCAATCGGTTCTTTGGACAGGGCTGCTCCTGCTCCGCTCTCGCCGCCGTTTTTCTGAACATTGGTATTCTTATCGATGCTCTTATTTCCGCTGTGCCGCGCTGCCTCGTTCAAGAATTCAGGAACCGGGACAGATTCTTCAAATTGCGGCAAAGCAGCGAGCTGCTCTCCGTATTGAGATATGATATAAGCTGTCAACTGATTCACCGAGCTATAGTCAAACAAAATGGTCGTTTCCATATCGACAGCTAAAGCTTCATTAATCGCGTTAACCAAATTGACGCCAATAATTGAATCGACTCCAAAATCCCTGAACGATGTTTCCGCATCAATCCACTCCTGGCTAACATTCAACGCCAAGGATAATGTATCGAGAATTGTTTCTTTAATGTAATCTTTCCCCTTGTCGTTCTGCACACGACCTGCATCTTGCACCGGCTTCATACGAGTTGCAGGTGTCCTTTCCTCATGCCACTCGACTGTCGGTGCCTTACGAATGATTCCATCGCTTTCAGCCACGATAATTTGCTGTCCCAGTTCGTGCGCTTCTTCCCGTGGAAAGAAAACTTGCTGAAATCCTTCGCCGGTAAGCGCCAATTCCCAGTTGTCGGAAGTCAAAGCGGGACTTCCGGGAATCCTTAACTCCCGGTCTTCATAAAGCCACCATCCATCCAGCAAGCCAAAGGTCAAATGAAGGAACAAAGAATTGCCGCTAATTTCATTAAGCAAAATGACACCATTCTTTTTCAAAGCTGATTTGACATTGCGCAGGGCCTCCTTTACATTTTGGGAAGCATGCAGCACATTCGCTGCAATGACGATATCGTAGAGACCCGTTTGGATATTCTGGCCTTCGAACGGGGCATTGACATGCAACTTTTTGAAAGTTAAATAAGGATACCGTTTCCCATATTCTTTTTCGGCATACATTAAAAAAGCCTTCGAGATATCTGTATAGCAGTATTCTTGAATGTGGTCTTGATATGCTCGCAGTTTCTCGAAAATAATGGAACTTGTTCCCCCTGTACCGGCCCCCACCTCAATGAATCGGAACAAAGCTGACGGGTCTTGCTTCAGTCGTTCTTCCAGATAAGCGACCAGGGTATCCGCCAGCGTTTCGTTGAAGTAGTCGGCTACAGCGTTGTTTTTGTAGATGCCTTCAACCAGCCTCATAGAGGATTCAGGAAACATAATGTCGGTAGAAGGTCTCCTGCCGGTCACAATTTCCGGCAATGCCCGCAGCATCGTCTCAACTAATACGGCTTGAGCGCTTGTGCTCGGGTCTGTCAGCCAAACTTCCTTCTGACGATCCCATGCTTCCCAGGCATGCTCGATGTCGTGCACTTTGGCGGCCCTTACGCAGTAAGACTCTCCATCGCAGTCGAGATAATTGCGTTGAACCAGAAATGCCAGGCTTACTTCAAGCCATCGATCATACGTATCGCGAATCCCCGCCTGCTTCATCTTCGGAATAGAGAATGGATGATCCGCGAACGAAGCGATCGACTGCAGTTGCTTCGCTAACAAGGAAGCGAGCAGTTCATCCATACCGGCAACCCTTAGTCCGCCTTCTGTCGACAACCCTTTGGCTTGATAGTCAAATTGCGTTTCGCGACTGCGCAAATTTTCAATCCATGACTGATTTGACTCGGAGTTGGGTTGAGTTTTGAGACTAGCCTGAGCACCGGACTCTTCCATGCAATAGCGTTCGTCTTCAAACGGATAGGCAGGCAAGGGAATCCGATAGTGGAAATCTTTGCTGTAAAGAATTCCCCAATCTAGTTGCCCTCCCCTTACATAAAATCCGGCAATTTGAGACAATGCCGCTGAAAAATTCTCAGTATATGTGCTGCTTGAATCCTTCATTTGTTCCATAAGCTGAGCATAGAAATCAGGATAGGCTGAATCTGTATGGATTGCATCATTTTCTTCTTCGTTACTACTCTCATCGCCTCTTGCAGCTTGCCCATAAAGCTCCGCCAGCTTTTCTCTGCACTCCTGCAAGCTTCCGGCAATAAACGCGCATCGTATCGGGTAGTGGGTTCTGCCTACCGTTAACACATAAGCGATGTCACTTAGAGAGCATGCATCCCCTGCTTTGTCCAGCCAATTGATCAAGTCAAGCTGCTTTCGGCGCAAAGCTGCCCTTGTCTTTGCGGAAAGCGGCAATATGTATAACGGCTGCACAGATCGTTCCACAGGGTTCAGCTTTCTTACAAACTGCTCCAGCACCAGATGGCAATTCGTTCCGTCAAAGCCAAAGGAGCTGACGCCTGCTCTTAATGGAATCCCGTCCGAACCCTTCCAATCCATAATCTGCTCATTCACATAAAACGGGCTTTCGTTAAAATGGATGTGTTCATTTACTTGTTTCATGCTGATCGTCGGTGGAATTTTCTTATGCTTCATCGCCATTAACACTTTGAATACGCCGGCAATGCCAGCCGACATCGCAGCATGCCCAAAGTTAGGCTTGTGAGAACCAATCGCGCAATAGGCTGTTTTCTCCGTAAATGCTCGAAAGGCCTCTGTCAATGCCTTGACTTCAATCGAGTCCCCCAATTTCGTTCCCGTTCCATGTACTTCAATGTAACTGACCGTTTCCGGCGAGATATCCGCATTTCGATAGGCTTCTATAAGGAGTTCCTTTTGTGAAAGCATACTTGGCGCGGTCATGCCATTCGTCTTGCCGGATTGATTCATGGCGGAACCTTTAATAACTCCGTAAATGTGATCCTTGTCTTCGACAGCCTCCTGCAGCCCTTTCAGAACGACAATACCGACACCCTCGCCCAATACCATTCCGTTCGCCCTCGTATCAAAGGTATGGCATACACCCTCAGGCGACAGCATGCCCATTTGGGAGGACATAACCATAAACTCCGGCGAGCTCATGACAAAAACCCCTCCGGCCAAAGCCATCTCCGATTCTCCCCTGCGAATACTTTCACACGCGATATGCATGGCTGCAAGAGAAGAAGAGCATGCCGTATCTATAGCAAAACTAGGACCTTTCCAATTAAAAAAGTAGGAAATCCTCGATGCCAGTATTGACATTTCGTTTCCCAAAAAAGTTTGCGAGCTATTCTCGCCTTCCAGGCGATTGCCTTTATAATCGGAGGATCTCCCTCCGACAAATACGCCTACTTTGCTTCCTGCCAACTGCTCGACCGAATATCCGCTGTCTTCAATTGCATTATAGGCTTCTTCCATAAATAAACGTTGCTGCGGGTCCATTCTTTCGGCTTCTTGTCTGGATATATGAAAAAAAGCAGCGTCGAATTCATCAATCTGATCTAATAATCCCCCCCATTTGCTCACCGATTTATTTTTTTGTGTCGGATCCGATGTGTAATAACGACTTTTCACCCAGTCTTTGCGCGTAATCTCCTTTATACAACAGTCTCCTGCCTGTAAATGTTCCCAAAATTGCTCGATCGTATCTGAACCTGCATATTTTCCAGAAATGCCGATAATCGCTATATCCGAATCTCTTTCTTCCAGAGAATCTGGCGACAGAGTATTTTTTTCTTCTTCCGTTTGCCTCGTTCCGGGCTGGATCATCGCTGCAATATATCCTATCAAGTCGCCAATTAAATGATAATCATAGACGACCTCTACGCCCAGCTTCGTACCCAACTTGTGATTTACGCTTTCAATAAATTCCACAGCAAGCACGGAACTTAAACCAAGCTCGACCAAGCTTTTGGCAGTATCCAAAGTATCGCTCGGTACGTTCAAAACCTCGGCTAAGATTCCTTTTACGAGCGAATCGACCGACACGTGCCCCGCATCCATTTTCTTGCGTTTCCTTTTTCCATTTCCTTTTTTTCCATCGCCTGAAAGGCTGGAGCTTTGGCTGTTGATTGTCATCATATCAACAATATGCCCGGCAAGCTGCTCCATACTCTGATAGTCGTACACACTTTCAACGCCTAGACGAATCGATAATGATTGATTGATCATTTCAATAAAATCAACGCTTAATACTGAATTCATACCCAGCTCAATAAAGCTCTGTTTGCTATGGATGGAATCGCTCGCCATCTGCAAGACCTCGGCTGCGATTTCCTTCACTTTGTCCGTCACTTGATCCACATCTATTGGAAAATTTGTTTTCTCCATCATTCATTCCCCTTTTAGAGCAATTTCTCGCCAACGGCCATGTATAATTGGCGAATTATGGAATGATTCTCGTTTTTGATCATATTTCTCCATTCGACAGAGATTTTCCCCAGCATTTTGCTCGACAGATAACCGTCCTGCACCAATTTGGCCGGGATTCCGATTCCTTCAGACTTAAAAAACATTTCATCCCCCACGATATCGCTATGGGCACTGATCACTTCAAAGTCAACGTTGGAGAACCCTCCGCACTTTAATATCCGAGGCAATTCCCGTCCGATTCTAGGATTCCCTCCCTCGGCAAATCGCGACTGGCAGTAGGCGCCGTATAAATCCCTCAACTCCAGAATAGTAGGGTGGGCCATAATATGCATTTCAAAGTCATTATCAACGAAAATCGCTTTGCCTCCCGGCTTCAGTATCCGGCAGACCTCCCGGACGGCGCCAATCGGGTCAGGCAAGTGCTCCAAAACAAGCCTTGTAATGGCAAAATCAAACGATTGCTCCGGAAGCCCCGTTTCCATAATGGAACCTTGAACAACTTTGCACTGCTTGTACTTCTTTTTCGATAAATAGGCTTTGGCATAATCGACCAGCAACGGTTCAATTTCCAATGCCGTTATAGAAATATTAGGGAAATAATCCAATATTTTCTTAATCACAAAGCCAGGTCCCGCTCCGAGCTCAATCACCTTCAATCCATCCGTTAATCCGAATTCCTTATATCGTTTGAATTCTTTTTCCCAAAATAATTCTACCTGGGCTTTCAGCCGATTAATCTCAGCGTCAACATTGCTGGCAATATGTTTAATTTGATAAGAACCCGCTCCATTCATGCTATATACTCCCTTCTCCCTAATTAAGATGCCGTCTCGTGAAAAAAGTGGAGGAGTGATTCAGCGACATGTTCCCAGTTGGGGTCAAGCATCATATCATGACATATATTTGGGAAAATAATCGGCTCCGTTCGATAAGCTTTTGCAATTTTAATTGCTATCTTGTCTGAGAAAAACTCATCCTTGCGCGAACCAAGCACCAAGATCGGCATCGTTATTTTTAAAGCCTTGGTATCCAACGTTTGCCTGATCATTTCCTCAGCTGCTTTCATCGACTCCGGTTGCAATCGACTCATATATTCGTTTTTTTTGGCGGCCTCCAGCCCTTCGGAGAACAAGAGCCTTTCAGGGAATACCGTGCTGCTCCCTTTATTAAAGAGATACATCTTATAGACGAGTCTGAATCGGGTCAATACGATCTTCGCCCATTCTTTCCCCATCCCGCTTGGAGGCGACGAGGCCATAAGCGCCATGGACCGGATTTGATCAGGATACGTATGCATAATTTTTTGAACGACAGCCCCGCCCATCGAATGTCCAATGAGAACAGGCTTGCTCTTCATTCCCTTTATCACCTTCAGCACATCTTCCGTATAATCCCCCAGTGTAAAAGAATACAGCTGGTCTCGTCCTTCGCTTTCGCCATGCCCGCGAAAGCTGAGCGCATAGGACGGAAAGCCTTTGGCGGAAAAATAAGGTAAAAAGTTTTCTTTCCAACACCATGCCCCATGTGAAGCGCCATGCACAAATAACAGTGGAGGCAGTTCCGATTTCGTCTCCGGCGCATATTCCAAAACTTCCAATTTCATGGTATATCCATCCTTCCGCTAATTTAACTGGTTAACGTCAAAAAGCGTTGATTCATGAATGCTGCTGTTTCCTTCATAAGCTTAATTGCGATTTCATCGACATGGCGATTGCGCCAATTCTCCATGGGCGTACCTTTGACCCATTGATTAAAAGCGCCTAATGCAGGACCGCAGTGGATTTGAAAATCAACTTTATGATCTAATTCACCGCTCAGTGCCAGTTGAGTCGTATACCCGAAATACCACTTGAATACCAAGGCCATCTTATATTTGGGGTTTCGCTCTGCTTTCTCAATTTCTTGCTCCGGGCGAGTCGCTTTGATTTCTTCAAAAATATGTTCAAAACTTCGTTTGAAGTATTTCTCTTGAATCATCACTTTGTTTTTTTCATCAACTTCTTCCCAGGAAGAAAATTGACGGTACAAATCGTACAGCTTATTGGCTCTTGTCGGGAAGAACAATCCTTTTTTCAATACCTGCACCTTGGCCCCAAGCTCAAACATATCTCCTGCCGGCGCATAATCGGTATCCTGCACATTGGCCTGCTGCAATAAATCTTTCACAGCGTCACTCGTTTTCGCTTCGACACTGCACTGGTTGATAGAGCCGGTAACGATATAATCGGCGCCCAGCATGAAGGCCGCAGAAGCAGAGGCTGGCGTTCCAATGCCACCGGCAGCTCCTATACGGATTTGTTTCACGTAACCGTACTTTTTCATCATCTCGTCCCGAAGCTTGACCATGGCCGGCATCAACGCATAGGCCACACCAAGATCGGTATGACCGCCGGAATCCGCTTCTACGCTCAAGTCGTCTGCCATGGGAACTTCGCTTAACATAGCGGCTTCTTCCGGCGTGATTTTATACTCTTGAAGCAGCTTGTCTACGATTCGTTCAGGCGCCGGACTCAGAAAGGCTTCCGCCACTTCGGGCCTGGACAGCTTGGCCATGATCCGATTTCCTATGTGCACCCCGCCGTCTGTAGTCCTTTTTAACCCTTTAGCCCGATAAATAACCAAGGCCGGAACGATCGTCATGAAAGCAGATGCCTCGACATTCCGAACTCCATAGTTCAAGTACAGATTTACCGTCTTTTCTTCCTTGGAAGGATCAACAGGATGATGAAGCAAATTAAATCCATAAGATCCGTTCCGTCCCAGTTCCTCTTGAACTCGCTGAATGGCTCCTTCGATATGCTCCAAACTGAGTCCGCCTGTCCCATAAAAACCTAACATGCCAGCTTTACCGATCTTCACAACGATCTGCTCGGATGCAATCCCTCTGTACATGGCTCCAGTCACATAAGCGCGAGTTAGGCCGTAATCCTTTTTGAATTGGCTGTCTCCAAGGCTCTTTTCCGTAATTTCGAAACGCGGTTGCGCCGCCTGCTTCGGAAGAACGGGCTCCTCCTGCAGCGCCTTGGATACAAAGGTCTGAACGCTGCCGTGAATCGGTTCAACGATTGGAAGCGGTTGAAGCGGCGTTGCCTCTTTACGGATTTGGCTAAGAAGCTTGGTCAGCACATTGCCAGGCCCAATTTCTTCAAACTGCATGTCTTCATATCCCATCAAATAACGGATCGTATCTGTCCACTTCACTTGATGCGTAATTTGTTTGATTACATTTGTTTTCACCTCATCGCTCCGGTAAGGCAATCCTTCCACATTTGAAATAACGGGGATAGTAATCCCTGAGAAATGAAATTTGTGCAAAAACAGAGCAAACTCTTTTTGTGCGTCTGCCATATAAATGGAGTGAAATGCACCGCTCACATTCAACGGAATGTACATGCGGACTCCCGCATTTTCAAAAATAGTCTTGGCGCGCTCTATATCCTCTTTAAAACCGGCTATTACAATCTGTGTAGGCGCATTATCGTTGGCGATATTAATTTGATCCAACTTATTATCTACCAACACCTGACGCACTCGATCCGCATGAAAGCCAAGAACGGCAGCCATGCCTCCGCCGACTGCCTTGCTCATCAATTCCCCTCTTTTTTTAACGAGCTGCAAGCCTGTTTCCATATCAAAAGCCCCTGCCGCCAACAGCGCATTATACTCGCCCAAGCTGTGCCCAACCAAAAAATCAGGTTTTGCATGTCCATCCTTGATTTTTTTCAGGTAGCTGAGGGCATTCACTATGTATAACGCAGGCTGCGTATATTGTGTATTCGTTAATTGCTGCAAGGGATCGTATAAACACAGCTCCTTAATCGAATAACCCAATATATCGTCAGCTTTGCGGGTAATGTCCGGGAACTCGTCAAAGAGCTCACCGCCCATCCCTTTGTGTTGGGAGCCCTGTCCCGGAAACATATAGGTTAGCATGTCAGCACTTCCTTTCTTCCAATACCTTCAGAATCGATGTCATCAGGCTTGAATCGAGATCTTGTTCGTCTCACTCGTACGCACATCGCTGCGCGCTGCATGCAAATGGAGCCCGATTAATCCTACCGCTATAGCGAAAGGGAGCAGATGCGGGAAAACTAAGGGAAGAACTCCATATAGACAGCTCAAGGCTAAAAGCACCCCGTACCAACGCGCAATCGTTCCCTTGATCGTGATATGAACACCAATGATAAACCAACCCAATTTAAACAGCACAGAGGAAATCAGCATCCCGGCAACGAGCGTAATTCCCGGAGGCAGATCAAGCAGTTGAGGCGCTGTCTGTACGCTTGAAGGTACCGCAAACGACTCAAACCACACGTCCCCAAATAAAAAGACCGTCCCGGCAACTGCAAGGAAAAACCGAATTACCGCAAACATTCCTGTCCCGAATGAAGGCCTCAGCGACCACCCGCAGAGTCCAACCACCAGCAAAATAACACCCAATATGTTGAGTATGTTGTAATAAACATATCCTGGGCTCTTCACCGTTGAGGCAATCGAACTCGAATCAATAGCGAAATAGAATAGAGCCTGAGCAAGGGACAATGCAATTCCTGCAGCCAGCAGAATTCCTCCTGCCCCATTCTTTAATTGAGCTTGTACACTCATCTTTGCATCCTTCCCGGTCCTATGTTCTATGACCTTACATTAGAATTACGCAGTATTCGCAAAACGGCACCGCTTCTTTCATTTCCGGATAAAAGACTTCTGATTTTTACGCATTCTGAAATCGACAAAATGCTTTTTGTTGTCCAAACCAAAGTAAATATTGTGTTTTTCCAAATCGACCAAAGCACAGCCTGGCGGTTTTCCATACGAATGCCCCGGATAAATGCGAACATGAGGAGCTACGATCCGTTTAATTCTTTGGATACTCTCATACATCTGCTCGGGAGATCCACCTGCCATATCGCACACGCCGCAGCCTTCAGTGAAAACCGTATCTCCAGTAAACAAACTGTCGGTCAGAAGAAAACAACTCCCTCCTGCGGTATGGCCTGGGGTTACGAGACATTGAATGCGAGTTTGGCCCAAATAAATGACATCCATATCGTGAAATCGGATTAAATTGGTTGACGTAAATTGGTAATACCCGCTTTCTACGGCAGACATGTACACCGACGATCCGAATCTTTCAACTAAAGGCTCTACCATATTCACATGGTCAAAATGGGAATGCGTCAATAAGATGATGGAGGACTGCACCCCCAATTCCCAAAAACATGTCGTAATCAGCTCCAGATCCCACCCCGGATCAATAATGGCAGCTTTATGAGTAGCTCTGTCCAAAATGACGTACATGTAGTTAGGCATCAACGAAGAACCGGCCTTCAGTTGAATGATCTCATAGGTACTATTCATTTTTACCCCTGAACAATCACCGGCAGGCTCTTTAAAGATTGGCCGATTGTCGACTCGATCAAGTGCTCCGTTACATCAAATGAAGGAGGCAACTGCACGTGTGAAAATCGTTGAATAAACGTTGTTAATGCCGTCTTTACTTTCAAGCGGGCCAACGAAGAACCTGGACAAAAATGGGAGCCTGCCCCAAATGACAAGTGCTTTGGATTGCCTTCCCGATGGATATCGAACTGTTCAGCATGTGAAAATTGCCGTTCGTCGCGATTGGCAGAGCTGACCCATGCTACAACCATTTGCCCTTGTTTCATCTCAGGGCCGAAGACCGCCGTATCCTGAACGACCTGACGATCCAGACAAACCGGAAACCGATAGCGCAAAACTTCTTCAATCGCTTGAGGGATCAATTCCGGACGATCACGCAATTCCTGATACGTATCCGGCTTATCGTACAAGAAACAATACAATGAATTCGCAAGCCAATTCGTCGTTTGTTCGAAGCCGCCCCCAAGCAGAGCCATAGCCGAGGCAAGAACCTCCTGATCATTTAGCCGCTCGCCCTCGGACTCGGCCTGAACTAAATCCGATATGATGTCATCGGCAAGATTGTTCCGTTTCTCTTGGACAAAAGGAAACAAGTACCCGGCAAATTCCTTTAACACTTGCTGTTTTCTTTCCATAACATTTTGCCGGGAGTCTTTGTTGTGAGGAAGAAACATCACGGTAGACCATCCCTTGAATAACTGGCGATCTTTCGCAGGGACTCCCAACAGCTCGGCCATTACAATGATCGGAAGCGGAATCGCAAAATCATCCAAAATATCAAATTGCTTGCGGCCCGCAAGCTCATCCAGCATTTCGTTGACGATGCGGTGAATCCGGGCTTCCCAGTTCACTAAATTTTTCGGGCTAAAAGCTTTCCCGAGAAAAGCCCTGCGATGAGTATGCACAGGAGGATCGGAAAAATTGACATTACTTTTACTGTCCATGGAATGAGCGATAGGGAAAAAGCTCCTACTCCGTTTACTTGTAAATAGCTCATAATCAGATAAAACCCGCTTGACATCTTCGTATAGGAAAACGTTCCAGACATCTTGCTCAGCATCGTAATAGACGGGTTGATTGTCTCTCATCTCCTTGTACCATTGATACGGCTCCCATCCTTCCTTAGGCGATCCAAGCTTGGAAATTTCCTTCAAATAAATCGGCTCAACGGGTGTACTCATTCTAAATTCCTCCTGTTATAGTAAATTTGGTTATCCCCTTGGAATACAGTCAATCGATTTGTTGCCTTGACATTGCAAACTCCTGCCGGGCGTACTGAAAATTCCCCTCCAACTTTGTTGGGGGGATTTTCGAAATCGCCATGAAACGTACCAGCGCTTCCTTTAGAGATCCGACCACAAGTGGCATTCTCTTCGGATAGACAATCGAACATACATAAGTATCGAAAATAAGCGAAACCGCCGAGTACTGCATAAAATTTGCAAAAGAACTGTATAGAACGCCCTCCCTTGCTTCCATGTGATTTACTTCATAAATGGAAAGTGGGGCCGTCAAGCCTGTTTTCAATATCTTAGACAAAGCTTCTTTCACCGTCCACAATACTGTAAAGGCCGTATCATTCGCAAACGACAATCTTTGAATAAGAGTAATCTCTAGATCAGTAAATTGACTCATAAAAAATTCCTTTTTATTCAATATCTTTTCTATATCGATTGCCAACGGAAATCGTTCTGAAAATGCAAGTGCTGCCGCAAGACCATCACCATGTGTGATGCTTACTTGCGTATTGGAAATGGCCGGGTAGACAACGATCGGTTGATAAAAAATCCCTTGGTCAATAAAAATAGACGCCATATTATCCACTTTAAAAAGCAGCGAGGCTGCTTTCTTAGCAACATATCGGCCGGCAATGTAGCTCTGTATCCGACGCTCGAATCGGAGCGTCGTGTAATATTCAAGTTCTTTCGGATGTAGAATCGGGGTCATATCAACGTACTGGTAATCCTCATGAAAATAAGAAATACAAAAATAAGCTTTATATTCTCGGGCTAATCCTTCGAATACTAGCTCTTGTATCATCGTAGTTGGATTTATTGAAAGGAATCCGTTAGGAATAAAATCACCCCTGAAATAGATTGAATTTTCTGATAATTTAAGGGATACACTATTATTTATAGGCGAACTACTCCCTATACCCATTTGAATGGTTCTCTGAACATCTAAACTCCTCCAACGTGCCGAAACACCGATTAGACTACTTAGATGATTAATATAGAATATAAATTCATAAAAAATAGTAACTACTTGGATCAGTGGTAACCAGATCAAAAGGAAAATTTGCCACTGACAGCAAGAACAAGTAAATCAAACACAATTGTTTCTATTGCTTCCAAGTTGACAATCCAGTTCAATTACGCGGGATAAATTTAATAATCTCCCAAAATTAGTATATTCAATCATTTGATACGTGTCAAACTATTATTAATAAGAGAATGTCCCGGGTACTGACGCCCTCGACGCACAGGCCAATAATCCGGTCTGCATTTGATACTTTTTTCCATTCCGACGTATTTTTACATTTTTTTCAAATCAATCATTGTATAATTATCTACACCCCATTTCAGCATTGTTGGCCTTATTTATAGGCACCAATTTTACATAGAAAGGACTGATCTTCTTGGATTGGTATGCACTTTTCGTAGAAACAGGGAAAGAAGAAGTTGTTCAGAAATTTTTGCAACTCTATTTTGATCATCAAACCTTATTATCCATAGTTCCTAAAAGAAAAATTCCTGAGAAAAAGTCTGGCATCATCAATCATGTACTCAAAATTTTTTTCCCTGGTTACGTACTCATAAAAACGAACATGAACACCGATATTTTTTATCAGCTCAAAAAAATCCCTAAATGCTTATGGTTAGTAAATAATGGATTTTTTTATTCAAGGGATCAAGGCATATATTTTTCGAAAATATGTGAAAATGAGATTTCTCCAATTCTACAGCTTCTCGATGAGAGAGATACGATCAATTATTCGAATGTATATGTGGAAAACTCCAAAATTGTTGTCATTTCCGGTCCCCTACTAGGTAAAGAGAACATTATTAAAAAGGTCGATAAACATAAAAATAGAGCGAAAATATTGCTTCATTTTATGGGGAAAGAGACTACGTTTGATGTGGGCGTTGAAGTATTGGACAATCGTAAGCATCCCCTTTCAAACTCATTAGAGTAATATTATCCTGAATTTCGAAAGTAACGCTCTTTGAAAATATCCTGAATCCATGAAACTTTTTGGTCTGCTGTCTCCCCAAGATTTCCCATACGACGATCATGAGATGAGTCCATGAATTTGGACCCGAAATCGACAAACGAATCCGTCCCTATTTGAAACCTACAAACGATTCTTGGAGGACTGACGAAACCTATGTCAAAGTCGAAGGTCAGTGGAAGTATCTATATCGGGCAGTTGATTCTATGGGGAAAACCATTGATTTCATGTTATCTGAAAATCGGGACATGCCGGCAGCTAAGCGTTTCTTTACAAAGGCCTTGTCCTCTCCACATAATCAAATCCCACGTGTAATCACCTTGGATAAAAATCCAGCATATCCACCAGCAATACAAAAATTAATGCATATGATTAGGAAAGGGCAGGCCGAAAATAATTCGTCTGTCCTCTCTGCAGTTGAATGGCTTAATAAGATATTTGGTATTATGGCATAGTTAATTTTAATTTATTGGGAAATTGCTATCTTTTTTAATTCTTGCACCACAACCCGCTCCTCCAGGCCGAGAAAGAACATTTCGCTTGATTGGCATACCGCAAAAAGGCCGTCCACCCCGCGCCCGATATACCACTCGATCAACTGCTCGAGTCCGGAATAATCGATCTGGCCGGACTCCGTAAACGGGGTGATCATCGTAGGCCAAGCGTGACGGCCCGGACGAAGCGTCACGACGGCCGGAAACGGTTGTTGAACTGCTTGCGTCCCCACTCGACTCCGAATTTGATATTCCCGATGCCGGCGGGCGTTGCTGATTTGAACGTGACCGTAATATTGTTCGCGTCGGCCATGATCGAGGAAATGCCGACGGCATTGGCATCCACGGACAACGCCGTTGCCGTGTACCATTCGGGTGCGACGCCCAACTGGTGCGCCACTTGATACGAAACATTGCCGCCATTGGCCGCAGCGATGGCCCGTTGGCCGGTAAACACCATTTCGTCGCCGATGTAGGATGCCTGGGACGGATAAGACACGGAATCCCATACCTTCGTCAGGGAAGAGTCCGTCTCCGGCGAATCCACCTTGTCCCAATATTCGAAGGTCCCTTGCGGATACAGGTCGTACGTATACTCGAACACGCAATAGTTCGTATATTTCGGACGGCGGAAATACAGCCAATATTTCCCGCTCGCATCGATATAAACTGAAAATTTGGCGAACACGTCGCTTGTTCCGTTAAACCCGTCGCCGTCGACGGTAAAGATCGGCTTAAAGCCGCCTGCCTCATTGCCGCGGACGCCGAACGCAAATTCCGCGGATGCGGTGCGGTAGGAAGCCTTGCCGTAATCCGTCGTCATCCTCACGCGTCCGCTGAACAGCGAGCGGTCCCCGCCGATCCGGCATACCCGGAACCATTGCGCATAGTTTTGCAAGCCGCCAGCCTTGGGCTCCCCGATGTCGCGCAGCTTCTTGTAACGCAAATCACGCCACGTATTTCTCCAGTCCTCGGCTTTACTCAAATGCGAGGTTCTTACAGGCCCGTCAAAGTTAAACATGCCCGACGTTTCCGGGTAAACGATTTGAAAGAAGCTGCCCGAGAATGGAGCCCCCTCCGGCGGCGTTTCACAGCGGAAGATGCCGCTGGAGTCCCGGATGGTGCCGTTTTTGCCGAAGGCGACGCCTATCGAGCTACCGGTCGTCCAGATGTTGACTTCCAAAATCGCGTTGTAGATTTCATGCTGTGCGTTGTTATACGCATCGTCGCCGACCAGCATCCCAATCTGGCCGTCGCGGAGATTAAGCGACACATTGCGGAACGTGGTATAGCCATACGAAGGCATGTTTGACGTTCCCGGCTGACGCTTGAACACGATTTGGCGCTTGCAGTTGCTGATGGAGACGTTTTCCAGCGTCGTTCCCTCGACCCAGAACTTGCGGGTGTGGAGCACCAGGCCACAGCCGGCCGTAAACCCGTACATGCTGATATTGCGGAGCTTGAACCCGTACGTATCCGAGATTTCGACCGCGGTCGAATTCGGATTGTCTCCGCCGTTCATCGACAAATCCGTGATCGCATGGCTCGTGCCGACGGCGTCGCCCCATGTCGCCGAGCTTCTCCAGTAGCGGAACAGGTAACCGTCGCCGTTCCAGACGAGATTCGTCACGCCGACCCCTTCGCCCGTGATGATGACATTCGGCGGCAAATCGATATTGCCGCCCGTTGCCGTAAAGTTGTGCGTACCGGCGGGAATCAGGACGACGCCACCCGAAACGGCCGCGAGGCCCAGCACCGATTTGACCGCGGCAGACGGGTCGGTGAGCCATAAATCGGTGTCGACAACGCGCCA
>NZ_JBZYAO010000026.1:0-89779 GCF_059820445.1 Paenibacillus sp. sgz302190 | reverse complement strand
TCCCCCCGCCCCCGATAAGATTGACGCCTCCGGTTTCAGCCAGCGCTTCTTCAAGCCCGGTCTGATAAACGGCCACCCACACGGCAGATCCTATCCCTCCGTCGGCAACCGGGTTGTCTGCCCTCGTCGTGTGCGGGAGCGGACCGGCCCACCGGTATCCGGTCGTGATGCCGTCGGCCGCGGTGAATTCCAGTACATCCCATTCCTGCGTGATCTTCACCCGAGGCCGAAAAACGCCGCGCGCTCGGATATTGCTGCCGGACTTACCCGAATCGCGATCACGATCGTCTCCATAGACGGCATCAGTCACGGAAGACTCCTTCGCATTCCCCGTTCCCGCCGTCACGCCATACAGAATAGCCGCGGCTCCCGCCGCTCCCATCGAAGCGAGGAGCTTTCTACGGGACAACTTTTCGTTCGAATCCTTGTGCTCGGACATGAATCATTCCTCCTAAAAGTTTTGCGAGAGCAAAACTCGCTTCGTAAGCATTTGCTGCGCTTTCCGTCTGGAAAGGATATGCTGAATTTTTCAATAAACCAGCTCGCGGAAACGCTTGACGGTATGAAACGAGATGAAATTACCGTTATGTGCGCTGGCGGCTCGCTCATCGCCAGATCGGCTCAAGATATACATGTCATCGCCGTCGATCACCATGGAGGCATAATGCCGAGAATGCTTCGCCCCCGGTCCGGCAGCAACCAAACCGGCAAAGCACCAATCGATGCAATTTTTGGAAAAATGCAGCTGCAGCCTCGTCCGCTCGTTGTTCGGCAAATTGTACCGGTCGGGCTGCAGTCTGTCCGCTCGCGTCATGCTGTCCGTCGCCTGCGTGCTGAGTAGCCAATACAATCGGGTCCGGTCGTCGTACAGGATATGAAATTTCATTTGTCCGCCCGGACAGGGAACAAACACGACGCGTTTCCCTGACGGAACGGTCTCTAGCATGGTCGTCATCGCGCCGTTCTCGTCCTCCACGACTTTGGCGATAGCCGCATAGCCGCTTCCCCCCGTATGCGCGCGCAGCCACAAATGAAACGTTCTCCCCTCCGGATCGAACCATGCATGATCGGGGTCGACAAATTGCACGACGTTCGTTTCCAGCCATCCCGCAGGGGCACAGCCTCTGCCAGGCGCAATGTTGATAGAGCGCAACGGATCGCTATGGTAGAAAGGAACGCCGAAATCGGTAAGCTTATCCGCCGGAACGGCATCGCAGAAGGCGAGCTCGGAGGCGAACGTCCAGTTCGCTGCCAGGGTTAGATCGGAATCCGTCCTTCCGCGCATCAGCACGGGCGCCAATTCCCCAACGGGCCAGCTTTCGATACGGCGGTATTTGCGTTTTTCCATGACCAGATAGACCGATTCTCCTGCATAATGGACATTGCACGGCGCCTGATGCCATTCCTTGCCTTCGGTCAGGTGAATCGGCTCCGTCCAGCTATCCCCTCCGTCGTCTGATCGCATAATCGTCAAATCGCCGTTGTGGCCGATCACGTACAGGGAGCTACCCGCGGTGAACGGTCTCGCATGCACGAACGGAAAATCGGTCCGATGCGCCCACGTTCGGCCCTTGTCGTCCGAGGTAAGCACCTTTCCGTATGGAGGCTTCACGCCGGGACCGTCAAGGTCGAGCGTCGACACAAGTCGGCCGGAAGGAAGCTGCGCAAGACCGGGACTGTAGCAATAGATGCGGGACGGATCTTCGGATTCGTAAACGTTGACATAATCGTCGGCCAGTGCCTTCATTTGCTTTCACCTCTGTTTAAAATGGATGGGGCGGGGTTACTTCGATGCCCGGCTTCTCAGCCTTTCAGCGAACCGATCATGACCCCTTTGACGAAATATTTTTGTGCAAACGGATACAGGCACAAAATCGGCAAGCTGGAAACGATAATGATGCCGTATTTGACGGACTCGGCCAACATCGTTTTTTCAGCCATGTTCTGGTCTATGACACCGAGATCAAGCTGCTGCATCATCTGCGTCTGGCTCGTCAATATTTCCCTTAGCACCAGTTGCAGTGGGAAATATTTCTGGTTGTTCAAATAAATCAGGGCATTAAAAAACGAGTTCCAATGCCAGACTGCCGTGAATACGACCAATACCGCAATGATCGCTTTAGACAGCGGCAGGACGATTCTGACAAAGTAGCTGATATTGCCGCAGCCGTCCATCTTCGCCGCTTCGAACAACTCCACGGGTATGGTGGACTGAAAGAACGTTCTTGTAATGATGATGTTCCACATGCTGACGCTTCCGAGAATGACGATGATAAGCGGATTATTGACCAGGTGCAGCTCTCTGATCAGCAAATAAGTCGGGATCAGCCCCCCGCTGATAAACATCGGGATGATGAACACCGTTACAATAAAGCCCCGCCCGACCATGTCCTGCCGCGAAAAAGCATAGGCCGTCATAAGCGTCAAGCTGACGCTAAGCAGCGTTCCCCCGACCGTGTACAAAATGGTATTGCCATATCCGATCCATAACTGCTTGTATTTGAAAATGATTTCGTATCCGTTCAGATTCATGCCCTTCGGAAACAAGATCACCTTGCCCGTTCCGACTGCGGAAGGGTCGCTGAAAGAAGCGATCACAATAAAGTACAACGGGTACGCTACCATGATCAGCAGCAACAGCAAAAATATGCTGTTCATGATATCGTACGCCCTGTCGGATCCACTTTTGTTCGTTAAGTCCGTCACCCTGATCACCCGCCTTTAGAAAATACCGCTTTGGCCCAATTTTTTGGCTAATTTGTTGACCGACAGCAGCAGAATCAAATTCACAACCGAATTAAACAGGCTAACCGCCGCAGAGAAACTGTATTGGGATTGAAGTAGGCCGATCTTGTAAACATAAGTGGAAATCACTTCGGAATTGCCCAAATTTAACGGGTTTTGCATCATAAAGACTTTTTCGAAGCCGACGCTCAAGATGCCTCCGCAGTTCAAGATCAGCATGATGACGATGGTCGGCAGGATCGAAGGCAGATCGATATACCACGCGCGTTGAAATTTATTCGCGCCATCCACGATCGCCGCTTCATGAAGCGAAGTATCCACGCCAGACAAAGCCGCTAAATAGATGATGCTCCCCCAGCCCATCCCCTGCCAGACGCCGGACCATACATACAGATGCACGAAGGCGTTAGGATCGGTAAGAATCATGAGCGGACCGTTCGTCAAGCCGATCTTATTCAGCAATTGACTGAAAACCCCTAAATTGGGAGCCATAAATACATTGATCATGCCTACCAATACGACCGTCGATATGAAGTGGGGCGCGTATGTGATCGTCTGCACAACGCTTTTCAACCGCTTGCTGTTCGTGCTGTTGAGAGCCAAAGCAAGTATGATCGGAATGGGGAAACCCGCCAGCAGGGAATATATGCTTATTGTCAACGTATTTTTGATCAGCATCCAAAAAATGTCCAGCTTGAAAAATTGCTTAAAATGATACAGCCCTACCCAATCGCTCCCCCATATGCCCTTAACCGGTTTAAAGTTCTCGAAGGCGATCAATACGCCGTATAAAGGAACATATTCGAATAGAATGACATAGATGAGCGCGGGAAGAACTAGAAAGTATAGTCCGATATTTTCTTTCACCTTGAGCATTCTCCTGCTGAATAAACGCATCGTGGTTTGCTCCCGAATCTCCGGAATCGCCGAATTTGAATCGATCATGCTGAATCCTCCCGTACGTTCGATGGATACGGTAATCGGACGGCAGACGGTCAGGAGGACCCACTCCGCATATGTGAATATGTCCTCTTGCCTGCTGCCCGATCCCCCGCTGCCGGTTACTTGCCAAGTTTGGCTGCTGCATCCAGCTGTTTCTGATACAATCGCATGAACTCGTCCAGCCCCAGGCCTTGCAGCTTCTTCACATAACCATCCCACTCGGCGTCCACATCGCCCTTGCCCGATATCCAGTTTGCAATGGTTGCCTTAATATAATCATTGATCGCTGTATCCAAAACCAACAGGCGCTGCTTTTCCATGTCCTTCAGCAGGCCTTCCGGCAATTTCGGAATGTTCAAGTTTTTGGCAGGTAAATAATTTTTATAAATGTTGTTGTATGCCCATTCTCTTGTGCCTTCCTTGTTGACGTTATTGTTGACGATTTTATTCTTGAACAGGTTCTCGTCGAGAAGGGCAATGCCAAAGTTATCGAGCCCTCTGTCTTCGTCTGCAGCGATTTTTTGATTTGTCAATTGGAATTTGCCGTCGTCCGATTTCGTCCATGCCACGCCTTCTTTGCCATATCTCTCCGTCATGGACCAATCCTGTTCCGCCAGCATATCCGCGAGTCTTGCCGATGCAACAGGGTATTTGTTGTTCTTGAAAATAACGAAGTTTCTCGGCCATATGCTGCGGTTCTGGCGGCGAATGAGAGGCTGCTTCCCGTTCGGGGATTTGAGCGGCGCCATCGGGTACCACCATTTGCCATCCATATAGTTTTCATTCTGATCGCCATACGAGGTCATCGAACCTACGATCGGCGGGTTGGACGAAATGGCGGCTGTATATTTACCCCAGTCGTCCGTGAAGGCCTCCGGAGGAATCAGCCCATTCTTGTACAGGTCGGCCAAAAAGCGGATGGGTTCTTTCAAGTCCGGATTAGTCGCCTGCGATTTGAACTTGCCGTCTTCGACAATAAAATAATGGTCAGGTGTACTTAGGGAGGCTGCGGTTGTATACACGCCGAAAGTACCGTACATATCGAACTGACCACCGATGTAGTTGCCGTACTGAAAGTAATAGGGAATCACGTTTTTGGGGATGGAGCCTTTGCCGGCATTTTGTTTGAAGGCCATCAAGACGTTTTTGAATTCTTCCGTCGTGGCCGGCATTTTCAAACCGAGCTCATCCAGCCATTTCCGATTGATAAACCATTGATCCCGGAGGCCGTAGCTGTATTCGTCGAGCAGCACGTATGGAAAGCCGTATAATTTGCCATCCGGCATCAGCGCTTGCTGCTTGAGATCCGGATTCGTCTCGAAAAACTTGCTCCAATTCGGAGCATATTTCAGAAGGCTGTCGACGCTTACGATGTCCTTCGCGTCGACTGCATCGGAAATCGACTGCGGCGTAGGATCCATCCGCAGCATAATGTCCGGATAATCCCGGCTGCTGAACATCAGATTAACCTTTTCCACACCGCTGTACACTTTCAAGTTGATTTTGATGTTCGTTTTTTCCTCAATTTTCTTCCAAATATCGTACTTCGTTAAATCTCCCATGTTCGCATAGGAAATAATGCCCACATTCAACGTGATCGGCGTTTTCACAATCGGATAACCCGTCGCATTCGTTGTGCCGCCGTCCAGCAGCTGCGCTTCATTGCTGCTGCCGCTCGCGGTCGGCGTGTTCTCTCCGGCTTTGCCGGCGTTGTACGAGCATGCGATCAACATCCCTCCCAGTACGCCGATGCAAACGGTTCCAGAAACGAGCCTGATCCAATTTCTGCTCATTTGAATTCCCCCTATTTTCTTATGGCTTCCTGCGTTTGCTCCTTGTGTTGCTCCTTGCTCGTTGATTCTTGCGCTTGCTTCCTGCTTTCAAATTCGACTTATTTTTGCTTTGTAAACGATTACATACGCATGCTGATCGATCGCTTCTTCAGGCTAACAGATGCGGTGCAGAAACGTAAATCAGCCGTTATCTAGCGATATGCCGTTTTCCAACAGGCGAAAAAACCAAGCGCCGTAAGGCTTTGGCATGAGTCGGCGGCATTCTGCGCATGGGCAGTATACGAGTTTCTATTCATGTGCGTCGCATGGTTACCGCTCACGTTGGCAGTTTGCATTCTCATCGCCGATTTCTTACACGTCCGCTCCGCTGATTCTCCCTCCCGTTCCTTCGCCCGCCTTGCTGCTTATTCTACGTTCTTCAGCAGATCTCGTTTGCTGCACACCTTCACCTCAAGTCACCGAACCTCGCTTATTGCCCTACACGTACTGCAGTCCAATTTTGCCCAATTTAGAATCGAGTCTTGACTTCTTTCCTCGTCTGGAGTCAGAAAATGTCCATTTGAAGAGCCTATTTGCCCCTACATACTGGAAAAACCGTTCGCTAGGGAGGCAAAATCGAAATACAGCGTTAGGGGGGGCCTCAATCCCATTCTCCAATTAGCGAGGGCATTACCGGGGAGATCGGCGAGGGATTCCCCACACAAAAACCGGCTCCCGGTAACAACGCATCGTCGATGCGCCGTCATCGAAAGCCGGCTCCCTTTTTCCCTGCCTAAACGCCTTTATACATGATCTTGCGAAAAACGCCCGGCGTCGTGCCGACCTCCTTCTTGAACTTGCGTACGAAGCTCGATACGTCGCAATACCCGATTTCGGAGATGATCTCGCTCAGCGGCTTCTCCGTCGAGCTAAGCAGCTGCTTCGCTTTTTCAATGCGCAGGTAATTGATGTAATCGGAGATATTCTGGCCGGAGCATTTCTTGAAATAATAACTCAAATTGGACAGGGACATGTGGAAATGATCGGCCATGTTCTGGACCGTAAAATTTATATGGTAATAGTTGCCGTCGATATAGGCGGCCAACTGCTGGAGCAGCTCCTGATCGTGCTTCTCGCGATTCTCCTTGATGTATTTGCAGATTGTCTGGCAAACCTCGTTGACGCTCCGTCCGAGGTCCTTCACGGTTTCGAATTGGGCGAGCGAAATGACGTCGATATAGCCTTTGTCCAGGCCGACGAACTTTTTATTGATCAATTGCATCGTCTTCAATACCGTATTGATAATATCGAAGCACAGACAGCGAGCTTCGAACAGTGTCATGTCGGACCGGGTAATTTGGTCTACGAGATCAGAAACGGTAGTGGAAATTTGCTCGGTATTGCTTTCGACGATGGACAGTTCGAGCGTATTAAGCGCCTCGACCGGATACGGATAGTCCGATGCGGCAACGATTTGCGTATTTTCGAAATAAATGATTTGGTCCTTTCCTTTGACCAGCCGATAATCGAGCGCCGTATACGCTTCGATGCACGATTTGCCGATCTGTCCCGTTTCCGTATATCCTTTGCCGACACCGACCGCAACATGGGTGCCCAGCCGATTCATCATGATCTGCTGCATATGCGTCAAAGCTTCATACAGCGATTGACGGTCCGGCTCCTGACGGTCCGCCAGAACGAAAATCAGATGATTGTCGATGTTCATGCGGCCGTAACCTTCGAGTTTGCCTTGCAGCTCCCGTTCTAGCAGCTCGACGAGCTCGGGAAGCGATGCCGCGGACTGGTTCCGCTGCCGCTCCGACAGGGACGCGGAGAAGATGGCGACGCGAAACAACGACTTGCTGAAGGAAATGCCGATATCTCCTCCCTGCTCGTTAAAGGCGGCCGCATGCGGAAAAGACCCGCGGATCAAGCTGCTCAGCAGAAAGTCCTTGACTGCGTTGTGATTGCTTTTGACCTGATCGTTCAACATCTTGTTCGTACGGTTGATCCGGTTGATCGTCATCCGCACCGCTTCGAACTCGTTTCCGGTCTCCGCGACGCTGCCGGTCTCCGATTCCGCAAACAGGCGCAGCTGGCGGATCGGCCGATAATTGACCCGCATATTGAACAGGATCATAATGCCCGCGGCAAGGACGATGGCAAGGAACGCCCACTGGAAGGTCTGCTTGGCAGCGATAACTTGGCTCATCGCTTCGCCGACAGGCATGATCATAAAGTAGCTCCAGTCGGTTTCCGGGGACTGGATGTAAGAAACGAAATGGGAGGAATCGCCTATATTCGTGATGATCGACTGCTCGAGCAGATCCGGTCGAATGAAGGCCAACAGCTCCTGCCCGGTCGGACGATCGATTTCTTTGGAGGCGGCGACGATCTTGCGATCCGGGTGTACCGCCATAATATTGCCTTTGTCGCTGCCCATGGTCTGTTCAAACGCCCGCTGCTTGATAATAAACAGCACCATGCGTTTGTCGTAATTGGAGCTGTTGGGCACCAAATACGTCACCACTTTGCCCGCTTCGCCTCCATCCGAATCGCTGCCGGGCACCCAGACCGCATTGCCGTTTATGTTCTGGGTCGAGACTTGAAATTGTTCTTCGGAGACCGTATCGCCGTAGTACGTTTTCAAAAAATCCTTCATCGTGAACGTTCGCGTCGAGGAGACGAACTTATTCAATTGGTTGTAGTAAACCACGACATCGGTTATAAAGTTGCTGCCGGAAATATAGCTTTTTAATTGATGAATGCCTCTGGACGTATTGTTCGGACCGTCGCCGATTTGCTGGGTCGTCAGGTCCGGGTTGTTGTAGATTTGGTAGGCCACCGTGTTCATGCCTGAAATATTCGTATCGATGGCCGTGACGACATGCTGGAGCAGATTGACGTTGTTCTTGACCACTTCCTCCTTCAGCAAATGGAAGAAATAGTTGTATACCAGCATGGAGATGATCGCGAGAGGGATGGCCAATACCAGTATGTAGGAAAACAAATACTGCAGATACAGCCGATTTCTTTGCAAAACGTTACGTTTTGGCCAAAGCATATTCGCATACCGCCTTTCATGATTACGCTTTCACTCTGTTTTTGTTATAAATATATCGCAAACTTCCGGGAATGTACATTCGCCGGACGTCCCGCCGCCCGCTTTGGAATAATCGCCTATGCCCCAACAACCGCATATTTACGAAAACATGCTTGCTTGCTATTATTGTTGTATTAATTAGCGCTGTTGGGTTGACCGATCTGCGGCAAAACGGAAAGGATGATGGAATCGTGAACAAATGGACCGGATTGCTTCTCGTCGTCACGTTAGGGATCGCCATACTCTTACCGGGATGCGAACGACCGGAGACTTCCGACTCCGCCGGAGCTTCAGGAAGCTCCAAGGAAACGATCGGCGACCGGATTATCGAGAACGGCGTCGCCGTCCATTTGACCGGGTATCCGATCGTGGACCAGCCGATTACGCTCAAAACCGTTATCGTTACGTCGTTTAAAAGCGACTACAATCAATCGAAGTTTTTCCAGGCATTGGAGAAGAAGAGCGGCATTCATCTCGATATCAGACAAATTTCCGTCGACAACCGGGACAAGCTGAACCTGATGTTTACCTCCCGGCAATATCCCGATCTCATGCTGCGCGCCGACCCGTCGCCGTTTCAAATCGAAACGGCGCAAAGCGCCGGAGACATCGTACCGTTCTCCAGCCTGCTGAAATACGCGCCCAATTGGACGAAGCTGCTTCAATCGAATCCCTCCGTCAAGAAAGCGATGACAGCCGCAGACGGAAACATTTACGCGCTCGGCCTCGTTCAACAGAACAACGTCTATTTGGGCATACGCGACCAATGGCTGATCAACAAGAAGTGGCTGGATCAGCTCGGTTTGCAGGTTCCAGCTACAACCGAGCAGTTCGCCTATACGCTTGCGCAATTCAAGGCGAACGCCGGTAAAGGAGACATTCCGAAAGACATGATTCCGTATTATTTTCGTTGGGATCAATATGTTGGCGGTCAGTTGGACTTGTTCGGGGGTTCCTTCGGCGTCCTCGTGCCGGACGAAAACTACGTGTCGGTCGAGAACGGCAAGGTCCGATTCCAGGCCTTGAATCCGGAAATCAAAAAGCCGCTTTCCTACTTACATAAACTGTACGAGGATGGCTTGATTCCGCCCGAAGTATTCACGGACGACTGGAGCGCTTTTTATGCGAAACGGGGAGCCAAGCCGGAGATTGCCGGATCCTTTGAAGCCTACAGCAATCCGAACCCCGACGTCTATGTGCCGATGCTCCCGCCCAGAGCCGAAGGCGTTTCCAGGCAGCTGTTCCGGCAGCAAACCTGGATCGTCCGCAACAATCAGTTCACCATTTTCAAAAACAACAAGTATCCGGTCGCCACGGCCCGGCTGGCGGACCTGCTGGCCGATCCCGATTGGACCGTACAGGAATTGTATGGGCTGTTCGGAGACGGGACAAGGAAAAATGACGACGGGACGTACGATATTTTGCCGGAAACCGGGAACGAGGGCGATTTTCCCAATGTGGATGCCATATCGGCCATGACGTCGGACTTGGCTGCAAAGCTCCGCTACCTGCCGGGAAACAGCAATGCCGACCGCGCCAGGGCCGTTGCGATCTACGAGCCAGTTGTCGCACCGCTCGACATGTTCTTTCCCGATTATGTCGCCTACTCGCCCGACGACCGCGACAAGCTGACGCAGTTGCAGATGAACGTCAAGCAGTACGTCAGACAGACGTTGATTCACTGGGTTGTCAAAGGCGGCATCGAGCAGGAGTGGGATTCCTATGTGGCGAAGCTGAAGAGCATGCGCGTGGACGAGATGATCACGATCATGCAGAAGGGGCTGGATGCTTACAGCAAATGATGAGGACCAGTTCCGCAAAAATGAAGAAGCGACGTTATTCCCTGCGAATGCATGGAACGACGTCGCTTCTTGTTGAGCCCTTTTACTCCGCCTCGAAATGGCGGTTGCCTTACACGACCTGGTTTTGCCTGCCGGGAGGGCTGTCTGTTGGAGCCTCATGTAAGGATTTCCCTATACCGTGACTGCACAAATTCTTTATAACCATTCTATTATACTGCCGTCAACCAAACCAGGGAGCAACTGCCGTGTGGCGATCTGCTCCCTGGTTTTTGTGCTATCGTTCTTAGTTTAATCTTTGGAGTTAGATTTATTATTTTGAACCGGTACATTTGATTTACTTCGAAACCATATGACAACAGGTATAAGCAAAGGGGCAAGTCCTCCCCCAGCGAGCGACAAATTCCAACCGATCCCGAGCAGCGATAGTGCAATAACCAATACCACCAAGGAATCCGGGGGAGCAACTGCGGCTACTATACCTGCATGTCAAGTAACACCTTTCCAAGCAGGGTTCCCACCTGCTACCTCACTCGACCTATGCTTGGTCGCTCCACTTACACCAGTACTTACACCATCATGCAATCCTTCGAATTGACTAATTTGTGTGAGAATTTTAAATCATCCCCAGGGAGTTGTTCATCTTAGCCTATTCCACTTACTTCAAAATCGCTCCTGCCGTCAATGCATGTTCAATTCTCTCATTTCCTATCATATATACGATGATCATAGGTAAACTCGAGAGCACCATCGTTGCCCCGATAAGTCCCCAGTCTGAAACACCGACGCTCACGAAAAAGCTTAGCAAGCCGACAGTCAATGGTCGGAATTGATCTTTAGAAGCAATAATGAAAGCCAGCGGGAACTCATTCCATATCCGCATGAACAACAGCACACATTGTGTCATTAGTGCAGGCGTAACAATCGGAAATATAATTCTGAAGAATGTCTGATACACATTCGTCCCATCAATACAGGCAGCTTCCTCCAACTCCTTGGGAAGTGAACGGAGAAAAGCAAATAACATCAGCACACAGGAAGCCATTGCGAATCCGGAATACGGCAATATGAGCCCCAAGTAAGTATCTTTAAGGTGTAACGATTTAATTAATTGAAATAAGGGAATGACAACTACTTCAATAGGTACAATCAACCCTAAGGACACATAGAATAGTGCCGCCGAATTGAATCTCCAATGCATTCGGCTCAGACAATACGCCAGCATACTCCCCGTTGTCAGTGTGATTGCAATGGTCCCTACCGTGTAAATTAAACTGTTCTCGAAGTATACAAAAAAATGATACTTCGACAACGCTTCACTATAGTTGATCCATTCCCAGGAATGGGGGATGCCGAATGGATTGTTATAAGCTTCACTTTTGGACTTAAGTGACATTGTAAGCATCCAGTATAAGGGAAATAGAAATGTGCCGCCTACGGCTAGCCAAAATACACGGATTAAGTATCTCAAGATGATCTCCTCCTTTAGAACTCCAGCTTTTCTCTGGCGACGAACCGTTGAATGAGAAAGGAGATGAAAAGGCACTCTAGAATAAATACTACCGCGATAGCCGTTCCTTTACCAAATTCAGACGTTTCGAAGGCCGTATAATACATTTGGTAAATGACCGTCCTGGACAAATCACCCGGACCACCGGCTGTCATGACGCGGACTTGCGCATAAAAGGCCATGGAGCCTAATGTCGACAAAATTAAAACGTACTTCGTTACATCTTGAAGAAGTGGAATTGTAATTCGTAAGCAGACTTGGACAAAGCTAGCACCGTCAATTAAAGCAGCTTCGTAATAATTTTTGGGAATCGTCTTGATTCCTGTATAGAATAGCATGGCGTTCAACCCAACATACTGCCATAGAAATGTCAATCCAATGCTTGGCATCACGGTTTCTTTTTCAGTAAGCCAGGAATGAGTCCAAGATCCAAGACCAATGGATCTCAAAACACTGTTAAACAACCCCCAGGTTGGTTCGTAGAAGGATATCCACATTTCCGCGACGACCGTAACGGACAAAATCGCAGGAAGCATAGCAGATGTTTTAAAAAAACGACGAAACCTTGGTGTTTGAACATCCATAAAAAGAGCAAACATCAAGGAGAGCGGCAATCCCAGAAAGACGGAAATTCCTACAATTAGATACGTATTTTTATGAGCTGTCCAGAAAGAAGAAGATGCAAAAATGTCTTTATAATTATCCAAACCAACAAACCCTAAATTTCGGAAACCATCATGATGATTCAAACTCATCCATATTTCAGGAAAAAGTGGATAAACGCAAAATACAGTAAACAAAAGCAACGCAGGCGCGGAAAAAATGAATATGGATACATGGGTGCTGAAGTACTTGTTCATGGCTCTCTCCACCGTCTAATTTGTTATAGAATTCCCCCGGAAGTTAAGTTCCAAGGGGAATTCGATTGATTTCATCCACATAGACAACTTACTTTTTAAACCATGTATTTTCACTCCAGATCTTGCCCATATCTGTACTAAACTTATCGGCCGGGTATTGGCCCGTCAGCAATTTTGCCCCTTGCGTTGCAAGCTCTGCCGATGTTTTTGCATCCAACGAGTTAAGTGCAAGAGAAGCAATCTTGGTAGGAATAGGATTGTACCAGGAAATGAATTTCTTCATTAAAGGCTTAGGTTCCCCCACTGTATTCCCCGTCTTCAAGGCAATTGGGGCACCCGTAGATTCGAAATATTGAGCGTCTGCCATAGCCAGGAATTCTGCCAACTTTACTGCCTCTTCAGGATACTTGGTTTTTGCGCTAACTGCATATCCGTTCAGTGGAGATCCCCAGAACTGAACGTGCTTAGTTGGGTCGTATTTGTCGCTAGCACTTGGGAACGGGAAGAAATCGACGGTATCATCTTTAGCCAAATTCGGAAGCTCCCATGTAAACATCATGTACATAGCTGCCTTCTTTGATGTAAACATTTCGTTGGCTGGACCGTAATCTAGATTCGCAATCCCTTCAGGAAAGACACCTTCCTTCACCATCTTCTCAATGCGAGACACCCCTGCCTTGACGGCTGGATTATTAAAGTCTGTCTTATTGCTCACGAGATCTGCCATCGCTTGCGGGTCGCCAATTTGGATCATCTGCTGCAGCAGGAAAAGTTTAGGTCCCCATCCATCTTTGCCAGGGGTAACCGCAGGAACCATCCCCTTGCTTTTTAGCTTCTTCGATGCTTCGATAAATTCGTCGAAGGTTTTCGGCACTTGCACGCCTGCTTGCTCGAACATATCCTTATGATAGAAAATGACCGGGGTGAAATAGGTATCCGCTCCGGAAGATAAGCTGTAAATCTTCCCGTCAACATGTTTCAATGCATCAGGAACAGCATACTTGTTCAAGAAGCCATCCTTGGTAATCGCTGAAGTTAAATCCATAATGCTGCCGGTACTGTTCAAGGGCGTAAAGTACCCTGCATCGTCCCAGAATACGTCGGGCATATCACCTGCGGCATTAAACGTTTTCAATTTGTTGGCCATATCTTCGCCGCCGCCGCCTGGCTCAAATTCAATTTCTAGGTTTGGAATCGCCTTCGCAACATTCGGTTTAATAAACTTTTCCATGATATTATTGCGATTCTCGTCCGTTGTGATCGTTACAACTCTCAGCTTTACTTTCTTATCACTACTGGTTTTACTAGCCGTCGTTGCCGCCGGGGTTGGTGCGCTTCCGGTAGTTCCTTGAGGTTGGGCTTCATTCTTCGTACTACAACCGGCTGAAACGAGAAGCATACTTGCCAAAAGTGACGTACTGAGTACTTTTACTGTTCTTACCATTTGTTGACCTCCTAAGTTTGTTTAAAGTATCGTATCTACTGGGTTGATTCCCAATGGAAGCGGTATCATCCTTGATTTCATTCTACGGATTCCACTTCATTAATTACAGAGATTATTCTCGGACAGAAAGGAAAATTGTTTGCAATTGCAAAAAAAGACGCAACGAGACGTTGTCGAGATTCTTGTCTCATTGTGCCCTATGTAAAAAATTACTTTATTGAATATTGCTCACGTACTTACTGGGTGAAATACCTATATACTTTTTGAAGCATTTACCGAAATAATTGGCATCTGCATACCCAACCTGACTTGCGACGTGTTGAACAATCTTCTCTCCTTGATCAAAAAGTCCCTTCGCTTTCGTGATGCGTATTTCGGTTAAATAGTCGTTAATGGTAATGGAAGTTTCCTTTTTGAACACATAACAGAGATGATTGTAGTTCATATGCACACTCTTAGCGAGATCTACGATACGCAGTTCTTCGTTCCAATAATGATTGTGAATATAGGTCTTTACCTCGTCTACCACTTTGGCAGCTCTATTCTGCTTCCTGCCATGGATATGCGCGATTACCTTGAGAATCAGATAGCGAATCCACCTTTCTAATTCCCCAAAGGAGCTCATCTGTTGAATGAACTGAAAAATATCAGTCTGAACCGTATTCTCAAATACGTGTTCGAAACTTTGCGACATCTCATTCAAAAATTCCAAACAGGTGGATAGGATTTCAAGCGCGGCAACATACAGCATCTCTATGGAAGCGTTCTTGGAGCGAGCATCCTGGAAGAAAGCCGTGAGCCACTCCTCCGTCTCGGAGATATTTCCAATTCGCATACTCATTAATAGAGCGGTTCTCCTTTCTACGGAGAATAAACTGACCTTCATTCCCGTTTCAGCGATCATGGAATGAAGAATAACCTGATTCCCGCCTAAAACAAACCGATGCTTCAATGCATATAACGCTTCTTGGTAGGACACGGAAATCGACGTATAGGCCGTATATCCATTGCCAACGCCAATCGTTACTGTACACCCTAAATTCCCCTGAACAGATTTCCGAATCGCTTCACAGATCGAATCCAGTTGGTCGTAAGAACTCGTAGGAACGCCAATAATCATAACATACCTATCGTTCGTATCATGGCAACTGGCAAACGGGTACGTGTTATGAATAAATTCTTGGGCTATATCTTGAACAGCCAGCTTGCGAATATGCATGTCTTCTTTAGTAACAAGATCATCATGAGAATCGATATCGGCTACGACCACCATATGAAATGGAGCATCCAGATTGATGCCCAGATACTGCAACCGTTCTGTAGAGGACAAGGGATCTATAACTCTACTGCCCTGCAGCCATTCATTCAATAATCGCTCCTTCAACATCGGCATATGCTCTTTTGCCTGCTTCTTTAAGTGTTCATAATCCAGCTTTACGGAGTGCTCCTTGTAGATTAAATTCTTAATCTCAAGTAAGGAGTTTCTAAGTTCATCTTCGTCAATCGGTTTGAGCACGTAATTAAAAACACCAAGCTGCACAGCCATTTTGGCATATACAAACTCGCTTTGACCTGTTAACATGATAAACTTTGTTTCCTGCTCACATTGTTTGGCTTTCTGAATAAATTCCATGCCGCCCATAATGGGCATATTAATATCTACCAAGACGATATCCGGACTGATTTCAGACATCAACGACAGAGCTTCCTCACCATTCTTCGCTTCGCCAGCGATCTGCAAACCCAACTCTTCCCAAGGCAGTGATATTTTCAACGCTTGTCTAAAGTAATATTCATCATCGACAATGAGTACTTTTAGCATGTCAACCCTCCCGCAATGGTTTGAAAGGCAAACGGATGGTAACTTTGGTATAGAAGCCTACTTCGCTCTCTACTTCTAACCCGTATCTGTCCCCATACAGCATTCTGATCCGATTATGGACACTTTTGACTCCGAAGCCCGCTCTTTCTCTGGAGCCCGGAACCTCCTTCAACATGTCCTTTATTTGTGATTCTTCTATTCCAACGCCGTTATCGTAAATTTCAATACGCACCTCGTCACCCAAGCGTAGTCCAGTGATCTTCAACAAACCTTTTACCATTTTCCGCTTAAGTCCATGATAGATGGCATTTTCCACGATTGGCTGCAGCGTTAACTTCGAAATTGAACATGACATAATTTCCTCGTCTATATCCATTGTATACTCCATATATTCCACATAGCGCAATTGCTGGATTTCCAAATAACTCTCGGATAACTGCATTTCTTCTCGAAGCGAAATAATATCGTTTCCTTTGCTTAACGAAATTTTATAGAAATTAGCCATATATTTCGCTGCTGTAATGGCTTCTGTTTTCATATTTAGCTTAATAAGCGATATAATCGTTTCAAGTGTATTATACAAAAAATGGGGCTGCACCTGTGTTTGCAGCAATTTAAATTCAATCTCGGCCTTTGTCTTCTGTTCCTCAACATTTTCGGCCAATAGTTCTTCGATACGGTCCATCAAATTATTAAACACATAGTTCAAATAACCGATTTCATCCGATGATTGGTACGAGCTTCTGACCGTCAAATGGCCAGTCCGAATATCTCTCATCGTTCTGGAAAGTTGGAAGATCGGCCTCGTGATCGATCGGGACAACAGATAGGAGACAATAAATGCGAGCAGTAGACATAAGGAGCCGATCCAAATAATTAATTTGTTAATTTCTTTGCGCTCCACCGTAATTTCATCAATAGGAATAACGCTCACAATCGACCATTGCAACGGTTCCAAACGGTGGGTAGAGACCAGCACCTTCTCGCTGCCGTTCCCTTGAAAGAATCTGTTTTCTTCTTGTGTCGAATTAGGGATCGAAATAGAAGTTGCCTCTTTGAAATCCCGATACAAATTAGCTTTATTCTGTGAGGAGATAATTTTCCCGTTACTGTCGAGGATGTAAAAGTTTCCTCCCTTGTAATTCATTTTTCTTTCATAAATAGAAGCGATAACTGTTTCTTTTACGTATAGAACAACTAAACCAACCGTTTTGCCTGTATCTTTATGGATGACCGTTTTGGTAACGGCAAATACATTGTCGTCTCCTTCGTAACGGAACTTGAATTTCATTAGGCCTGTCAAAACAGGCTGATAGGAATGGTTGGTCGCTTCAGGACCGGAACCGAATATGCGAGATGCGAATTCACTATCGGCAAAGCCGACATCGACCCATTGTTGATTCGACGTGAGAACGCTTACCGCTTTGATATTAGTGTTGGGCTCCACGATATTGCTAATGACTTCAGAGAGTGTATTCTTCATTGATAAATTATCTAGACCTCCGACATGGTGAGAGAAGGATGAGTTATTGTTCTCCAAAAAATCGATATACAGTTCGTTTTGCAATCTGTAGTCGGTTGCTAATATTTTCGAGTAATCTTCCACTGTAGTTATTAGTGTCTGCAAGTTATTATCAATGAGAACAAGTTCTCTTGACGAGTTTTTGACTGCCTTCTCGATAATTGCTTTTTGCGAAACGATATTGGCGAAAAACGCAAGGGTTGAAATTGAAATGATAATAATCAAAATATTTGTGCTGAAAATTTTGTTTTTAATGGAGATTCCACTGAAATATTTCGCGAACCCTTTCATGTTGGTGCCACCTTTCAACCAAAGCAAGTAAAACTTTAATGTAAGCGTTTACGAATCAACCAACTCATCCCATTCCCATCATTATACAAGGAGGAAATTAACAATACAATCCTCATTCTTGCGCAAATTTTTGGCATTAAAAGCCCAATTAGCACATGTCATCCTTAATGAGACATGCAGCTTATTGGGCACTAACTAGCAAACTTATCTAAAGTCGATTACTGAATTTGCCACTGCTGATTACTGCTGTTGCTATCACCCCATTGTCCCAAAATGGAACCGTTGCTAGTTCGTCCCATACCATCGAGGTACAAGCCAGTTTGGCGGTTTTTGAAACGAACGTTGCTTCCCGACGTTTCCATCGTCCATTGTTGATTGTTGCCGCCGCTGTAGCTCCACTGTCCGCAATTGACGCCATTTCCAGTCCGAGCCATGCCATCCAGATACAAGCCAGTTTGACGGTTTTTTATCAGAACGTAGCTTCCCGACGTTTCGATCGTCCATTGCTGTGCGTTGGAGGAGCTGCTGTCGCTCCATTGAGCGGCATCTGCTCCGTTAGTAGTTGAACTCACTCCATCAATGTAAAGTCCCGTTGCCGCATTGCGAATCCTGACATAGGAACCACTGTTCACTCTTACAAGCGACGCGGATTCCAAAGAGCGATTGCCTTGAGCATCAATAATAAACAGTTTATAGTTGCCTGCTGTCTGAGGCGCTGCAATGGAGGTTGCGTTTCCATTCGCTCTCGTCATGGAAGCGCCCTCCGCGAAACTCGTCGTGCCCGATGGCGCAAGCCAGACGGATTTGCTCGCATCCCCCGTAGAACGTATGCCGATTGTTGCCGAACTGCCTACAAACACGCTTGCAGGAAGAACGTAATCCTGCACAGGCACGCGCGACGGTGTAACAAGACTCTTGTAGGCGTCTTCCAAACCGGCGTTCAATGCAATGTTATAGGCTTGAAGCGGCCATACGTTATCGGAATAAGCACTTACGTCATTAATAACGCTATTCGGAAGGCTGTAATTGGAGATTTTATTGACAGTCCCGTAATTTTGTGTGAAGGTCAAATCGTGCTTGCTGCCAAAATTATCAGAATTCAGCGTCCAGTTGATCCCTGGGTTGATATTCAAGACGTTATTCTGGATTGAGATGTAGGCAGAGCCTTCGTCCGGATGCATGCCGTATTTATGTCCGGATGGTACGCCCTTAATGTAGTTATTGGAGATAACGGTGTTCGGCTGACTGCCGAGTGTATAGATGGGAGCGGTATCATCCAATATTTGAACAGTATCGATAAATTGGTTGTAGCTGATGTTATTATTTTGAGCCGTTGTGGTTGGGACGCCAGGCCGCTCAGAGCCGGATGAGCCGTTAAAATTCCACCAACCCCAGCCGAGAGAGATGCCGGCCCAAGGTGTCTTTTCGATGACGTTTCGTTGGAAGTTAAGCGTATCCGTAAAATAACCTGAAACGGCTGCGCTGCCGTTGAACAACACCGCGGAATCATAAATATAGTTATTTTTGATATCAATGTTTTTGCAAACGCTCTCTACACTAACCGAAAATTTTTCTCGATTCGATGATGTATAATCCCCAATATACACGTGCTGGGGATGACCCACATTAACTGCGGATCCGCCGATATCACTAATGGAGTTGCCGATTAACTGTGAGTCTTTGACGTCGTTGATCAAAGAAATGCCGTCGGCACCGGTATGTTTAACGGTATTTTTCTCCAACAGGATCCCGTCCGCATTTGCGATTTTCACGATGCCGGGCATCAAGTCCAAATTCCGATAAGTATAATCATGGTAATTTTGTTTGGTATAAGCTGTATTTACAAGATTGCCTTGTTGTGCTTGTTTGAATGAAGAGCCGTCGACATTTGCCAAGTTCCAATCGGAATGCAAGAGGGTAATACCCGAGAACGTAATATTGCGAACATGATTGCTCGTTGAGGTCCCCTTCAGGTTAAGGATTGTTTCAACATTGTTAGGTGCAAATACTGTTGCCGTCGTCATGTTTTCGGAAGAGCTCTTATAGTAGTAAACAGTTTGACTGGTTTTATCGAAATAAAACTCGCCAGGTGTATCCAAAAATTCATAGGCGTTCATGAGTTTGTGGCTTCCGTTAATCTGGAAATTACCGTTGTAGGCGCCCTGGGCAATCGCTGCACCAGGCTGCTGGAAAAGGGCTACACGATTGCTGCCGTTCACCGTCACTTGGCGAACTCCGACAATAGAGGTCGTCCACGTCGTCCGCGTCTCGATCTCCATATCGTCTTGATTAGAAGCAATCGCGGGGAAGTCGCTCAAACTATACTTGGCTCCATCGCATTGCGAGCCCGATTCCCACGCCCAAGGTGCTGTTCCAGCCGTCACGTTGTAGGTTCCATAACAACCTGCGGAACTGACTGTCTTGGTAGCCATCGCTGCTCTTTTGTCATTCACGTACAGCGCGCGCAATTTGTTGCTTCGCGAAAGCGGTGCTTTCCAAATATTTCCGCTATGCTGCGACCATCCAGTGACTTGGACGCCACCGTTTAGAACTGGAGTCTCGTTCTGATAGGCTTGATAGATAATCCGATATCCATTCGTACCGGAGTCGTTAGGACCGAAATCGATAGAATTCGTCACGGGATAGTTGCCGCCACGGAGATATACGATGATATCACCTGTCATGCTGCTGTTGATCGTCTGTACAACGTCCCTCGCGTGCTGCACCGTTTTGAAAGGCGAGGCGAGCGTTCCCGCATTACTGTCGCTGCCATTGGGTGAAACGTAATATTGGGCTTGTGTTGCCGCAGACGCCGGTGCCGGAACTGTAACGCTTGCAATCAGCATTGCGAAGATCAGAAGTAGCGCCTGCAAGGACAACCTCTTCTGCCTTGACCAAATCGTTGTTAACATACTCTGTTCCCTCCTCGAATTTGGAATCTTTACTGTTCTCCTTAGCACGCCAGCAGGTGCTTTGTTCGAATCCCCCCTTCCATTAAGGACTTAACAGCATTTTGTAAGCGATATCATTTCTGAATTCATTGTAGTTTTTCGTGACTCCTTCGTACAGAGACAATAATACGGCTGGAAGGAATTTTGTAGGAATATTGGTTAGTCTTAGCTTATTCTGTTAAATAAAGATGCTGTCGTTTATCACGGCAGCATCTTTATTTGATTTAGAAAAAAGGCGAGACTTTTTTTGTCACCTATTTCATTTGAAAATCAATCGACTAAAATTGTAGACTCCAATATTCCAAACATGAAAATCATGTAAACCATCTTTAATCAGAATGTGATAAAAATGATGAAGATGATCCCCCGCATGACAGCTAAGCCTAGCTATGGATTTTATTTAGCTGTCAATCGCTATTGCGTCTTCATCTCCGCAAGTAATATATAGCAAGTCAAGGTTATGAGCGCATGAGACGAGACTTTCTGCAAAGGCTTCTCAGTCTAACTTTATTTTCACCGGACAGGAACAGACCGCCGGGATCTTAATCGATGAACAAAAATACCCCTTTTTAGGTATAGAAGTAAAGGAGACACCGATTTATTCTAAGTTAAGGCATAATAATTCCGCCCTGCTCCGCGGTTTTTTCACCGTATTTCAATTAGGTCGAGTGGAGGAGGAAGCTTATGAATACATGGACGATTTGTCAGGCAGACGGGGATGTGGAAGACGCGATTTTGTTTCTTTTGAGCCGACGTCGTGAGCTTAGTTTGCCATATGCGTTTGAAACGGTGATCGGGTCGTTGTACCTTTCCGTCACCCAAGGAGAATTTTTACTTTGCCGGGATGAATGCCGACGACCTGTCGCTGTCGTAGTTTATACATATGGCACCGATCTTGGGGAATATCAGGACGTGGAGAACGTGGAAGTGCTGATCGCCTTTGCGAATCAGAAGTATCGGCGGAGTCGCTTGTTCGCCCAAGGTTTAGCTCTGTTAACGGATAGAGTCAGGACTGCCGGGGGGCATCGGGTCATGTTTTATGCCGCTCCGCAGCCGTGTTATCGGAAGCTGTTCGGCAAATTCGCAGTCTATCAGGACACTTTGGAGAAAGCGTGCGGGTTATTGGATTATTATAGCGTACAGACCAACGAACTTGCTGCCTACACAGCAACACTTTGCAGACAGGGGACGACGATCGATGGCTTTTCACATGGATAAATGCGAAACGGACGACCAGTGGTACCGGTTTTCCGAGTTTTACATCAAGCATTACAAGCAAATGAACCCGACACTCGATCCCGAATCGGCGCTTCTGGAGATTATGATGTACAAAGAGCACGGCGGCGTGTATTACGGAGAAAGCGAAGGCGAGATCGCCGGATATATCGGATATTCCATAGGAACTCCAGACCGGAATTTCGAGGATCCTTCCACCGTTTTCATTGGTACTGTCATTATTCTTGAACAATTCCGTTTCAGCAAGCTGCTGTATTTGGGCTGGAGGGCATTTATCGATGGGATGATGGGCGCGGAGATTCCGGTTACCGACGTTTATTTCCTTGCGGTTAAAGAAAACGAATACCTGAATGCCATGTATAGCAAAATGGCACGGAAAACCGGAGAATTCCAAAGCAATTACGGGGTACACTGCACATATTCCGCGCAGTTTGATGAATTTATCGGGCGGTATGGGAAAATGAACGCCAGAAAAAAAATCCTGTCCCGCGAGGGACATTAATGAACCAAACGCCCGGATCCCGGGCGTTTGGTTCAGCAAGATTACTTCTTAACGATGACGGCTTTCTTCGCAGTGAGGCGAATGCTTGAAATTGGACCTACACTTGAAACCCCTTGGCAGTGACTTGAAGTCATGGCTATAACCTCCTTCCTTGTTCGTCTTGGTTGCGAGATTAATATAGTTTATTTATACAAAATAGTCAATATTTATTAATATTTAAAAATATAGTATATTTTCGACATTTTCGATTAAGTGGTGATATCATGCAGGCGGAACTTTCGACCCTTTATTCGCGAAGGCGGATGATAATGTTATATGCCTATGGCGTTTATGCTGTCGTACCGGCATCACTGTTTGCTACAGCGTTTGGTGCATTCGGCATTTGGGTTGCGTTACTTTATTGCTATATCGACCTGATCCCTATCCTAGCTGTATTCCGGCATGGCCGCTCGGTCGCGGACTGTATATCGGATCGGCCATGATCTACCGCGGGATCTTGCGAACATTCCGGCCTATTCCCGAGAACGAACCCGCTTTATTGATCGACGAAAATAATCAGCCGAAATTGTTCGAACTGATCCGCAGATGCTGCAATAAAGCGAAATGCCCGATGCCGGATCAGATCGCTTTACATGCGACGAGCGAATACATGGTGACGGCCGGTCCTTTGCGCTTCTTAGGCGGCGACATATACAGCGGCACGTGCCTGATCCTCAGTCTCCCGATGTTCCGCTACTTGACAGCAAGTGAACTTCGTGCCGTTATTCACCATGAATTGACTCATGTAACCGGCGGCGATATCCACTATATACGTAAAGTTCAGCCCGCACTTACAATGGCCGGCGAGGCAGCCCGAGGCATCCAGGAAGAACTGCTCCTCAATCGCGAACAATATTCCTTGTCCGTTCTTCCACTCATCGTTCCGCTTTTTTTGTTGCAAGGGTATGCGAGATGGTTTCATCGCAAAAGTATGGAGATTAGCCTTACGCAAGAATTTCTGGCTGATCGGCGTGCCGCCGGGTACGCAGGGGGAGGCTATCTCGCGGCAGCGTTGAGTAAAGTGGAAGGTGTCGGAAATGATTTTCATACTTATGCCGCTCGGATTCTTACCGATAACAATCCGGAAGCTGATGGAGATGTCGATAACCTGTACCTGTCGTTTTGGACGGAATGGACGAACAAATTGGAGGAAGAACGTGAAGCTTTGTCCGGAGCGGCTTTGAACGTCGAAACGGAAACCCATGCCAGCGTACTGGACCGTATCGCCTCCCTTTCTTCCGCTCCTTCGGAGCATGAATCGGACGACAGGCCTGCAGCTCTATGGATCCATGAACTGGAATCACTGGAATGCATGACAACGAGGCTTTTTTATGAGTATGTACGGCAGGTCTAGGAGAAAGGGCAACTGTGCAACAATTCGCAAGTTAGCTCGTCATTCAATATTTTGATGAAGGGCTGAGAGAATCGATTGATTACGAAGCAAATCGGGACCTTGATTCGGGAGTATCATGCCCAATGTGATGATGGGAAATGGAACACCACGCTCTACTGCCCGAAGTTCAACAAAGCCAGCCGATCGTACTGGCGCCGGCTGGCTTCATGTCTTTATTCAGTTATCGTTCCTCGTTTGACGCTGGCGTCCAGTCTAAAACTTTACATTCGCAGCCCTAATACTTTTTTTCATTCTTATTTCCGGAACAAAATAACGAAAAATAGGAAGGACCTTAGCCCTTCCTATTACCGCTTCGCCTTATAAAACTCATGATAAAGCTTCATGAGCGCCCTTTTCTCTATCCTCGACACGTAACTCCGCGATATTCCCAACTCCTTCGCTATCTCCCGTTGCGTTCTCTCCTCCCCGCCAAGCTCCAATCCAAACCGCCCGACCACGACTTCCTTCTCTCGCTCATCCAATATATCTAAATTCTTGTAGATTTTGCTCTTCTCAATCTTGAGCTGCACCTTATCCACAACATCGTCGGCTTCCGTGCCAAGGATATCGATCAATGTAATTTCATTCCCCTCTTTATCCGTGCCAATGGGATCGTGTAGGGATACATCCTTGCGCGTTTTCTTGAGCGATCGCAGATGCATCAAGATCTCGTTCTCAATACACCGCGCTGCGAACGTCGCCAGCTTAGTCCCCTTATTCGGCGAGAACGATTCGATCGCCTTGATCAATCCAATCGTCCCGATGGAGATCAAATCCTCCAGATCTTCACCCGTGTTGTCGAATTTTTTGACGATATGGGCGACAAGCCGCAAATTATGTTCGATCAGCATGTTTCGGGAATGATCATTGCCTTCGGCCATGAGCCTGAGATGCTTTTCTTCTTCTTCCTCGGTTAAGGGTTGCGGGAAGGCATTATTTTTGACATATGAAACGAGCAGCGTAAGTTGTTTGACGAAAATCGCAATGGCGGCGAAAAAACCGGTCATATCAACAACCCCCTCCATGATTCCAATGCTGAACGTATGGTGAATAGTATCATTGTATGTGGGTGTTTGCCCAGAAGTGCCTGTACCCGAAAGTTTGCACCAATTATTCACGGATGAGCCGCAGGCGAGTCCGGGCCAGCGCGAACGGCAAAAAGCAGCCCTCTGATGCAGGTTTGCATCGAAAGGCTGCTTGAAGGCTGAAAGTGATTTGCCCGCTTGCTATGAGATCGTTATTTCATCCACATAGGCAGTGGCTGTACCGGAGGAACCGGATGGCGTGATGACTTGAATCCCGAACGCTTGCGAAAGGTTCCGGTCGCTTACATGGCCGATATTCAGCGTTAATGTAACAAAACCATTGGCATCCGTCTGTGCTGCCGGGTCGGCTGTGGAAGCTGTCCATGTTCCCCAGCCTGCTCCGCTTTGCATGAACAGCTGCAGCGTTGCGCCGCCTGCGATGTTGGCCCCGGCAGCGGGAACGATTTTGACCTTGGCCGTGATCGCGGACGCGCCAGACAAGTCTGCCAGCGCCATGCGTCTCATTTGGAACTGGCCGCCGTTAAGCGAAAAGTCGGTTTTTACCGCGTGCGCACCGGCTGCGGCGTAAGCGGCATCCGTTACCGAAAGCCCGCCGGCGAGCGCCGTATTGTACTGGTTGTTGTTATCGGTATTGATGCTGAATCCTTGCACCGTGCTGTCTTCGAACCCGTAAATGACGGGTTGAAACACCGCGCCCCCTTTGGAAAGCCGCACATTGTCAAAATAAACGGCGGACTCGCCCATTCCGCTAAAACTTTCCAGCTTAAGGCCGATTGCCCTGACGCTGCTAAGATTTGCAATGCCGGCGAGCGGAAGCGAAATAGTCGTGAAACCGCCAGAGCCGATATCGTAGCTGCCGCTGTCCGACCACGCCCAGTCAGGGCCGGCCTTGACGTATAAACGGGCCTTGGCCGTGCCGCCGGCCAGCTTCACCATCGCGCTGAGCGTATCTACAGCACTCAGATCGATGTCCTCGAACTTGACGATTTCGAAGTTGGAACCTGCCAGCGAGAATGCCGCACTAAGCGCGTGCGTGCCTTCTGCCGACGCATCCGCCGTGACCGCTGCAGCGCTTGCGCTTGCGTTGTTCACGTCAACGGTCCAGCCCTGCGTGCCGGATTCGAACCCGTACAGAAGCCCTGGCTGCGCAGGCGTGCTTCCCGGTCCGGTTCCGCCGTTCGGCACGCCGCCCGTGCCATCGTTGTAAGCCTCGATATCGTCAAAATATAAAGTGCCGGACGTACCTGCTGTACCTGCAGCTTTGTTCACATAGATCGAGAAGGCGCGGATGTCCTTCAGATTCTCTTTCGTTATGACCTTGCCTGCATTTGCGGTGTCCCATGGCGCCGGAACGAATTGGCTGAACGGAATTTCCACCATGCCCGCCGTCGTTCCCGCCAGAGACGGGTACGCTTCAAAAGAAATGCCGCTTGCGTTGATCTGGATGACAAGCTTTTGGCCGCTGCCGTCGGGAGCAAGCCAGAACTTCAACTTGTTGGCGTCCGACCAGTCGGCGTTGTTCATGTTTTTCGTCCGGCCGGTGTAGCCTTGGCCGTTTACGTTATAGGCCAATTTCAGGCCGTATTTGCCTCCATTCGCGTGATCCGCAGCCAACGATATCGCATTCAGATCGCCTCCAGGGCTATAAGCCGCTTGCAGCAGCTCGTCGCTGCCTTTATAGCTCTCAAACGTATCTACGACAAGAGGATTCGTATTGCCCTGCACGTCGCTTACAAACACCTGAATCGTCTGTGACAGCACAGCGCCGCTCTTCGCGTAAGACATGACCGTCAGCGTCGTGCCTGACTCGTCCAGCGCTGCCCCCGGCGTCCAGTCGGCCGTGTAGTAAAAGCCGTCGGCGTCCCTTGCCATGATGTGTTCCGTCGTATCGCCGCCGATATAATACGCCACTTTGTCCACATCCTGGTTCAGCACCCGCGCACGGATCGTCGACGCCTTCGTCGTCGCCACCGTCTGGTTGGCGGTCGGGGACGCGATGTGCATGAACGGCTGCTCGGGAGCTGCCGCGATCGGTTTGTTATAAACATCGGCCGCCTTGACTTCCCGGCTGAAGCTTGTATAAGGATCGTTGTAATAGTTGACGAAATCCGGCAAAAGTTCATGATCGCCAAGGCTGTTCGGCGCATTTTTGTAAGGAACGAAAATGGAATCAGTGCTGAAGTTCGCCCAGGTCAGCATATACGCCATGCGCTTGGCGTCCGGATCGGCTTGCAGCGCTGCGATCAGCTTGGTGAAAAACTTCAAATCTTTCGTTCCCGTCGGTTTCACGTTCGAATAGCCGAATTCGGTGACGGCGGCGACTTTCCCTTTGGCGTCGGCCAGCTTGGATACGAGCTTCGCATTCTTCATGGCCGCATCGTACCAGCCTTCGCTCGTTCCGTCATAGTAATAGTCGAAACCGAGAATGTCGACGTAGTCGTCGCCCGGATACGTTTCGAGAAACGATGCATCCGCCCCGTTGAACGGACCGTTCGGCGAGAACGCATACAAAAAGTTGTGCACGCCTTTCTTATCGCGCAAATATTCCACCGTATAGCGGTAAATTTCCGCATACTGCTCCTTCGTGCGGTACGGCGCGCCCCACCAGAACCAGCCTCCGTTTTGCTCATGGAACGGGCGGAAAATAACGGGAATCAGCTTGCCGTTGTCATCCTTCAAATGGAGCGCAAAGTCCGCAACCATATCGAGAAACTGGTTGAACTCCGCCTGCTTGTCGCCGCCCGGCAGGATGTGGGAAACGACGCTGCCCTTCGTATCATAGAAGCCTCCGCCCGTTACGAAGTTCGGCATGTGCGAGCTCAGCGTAAGCACACCCCCTGCCTGATAAGCCGATTTCATCACGGCGATCAGTTTATCGCGGTTTTCTTCCCTGGTTGCGCCAAGCGCACCCGGCTTTTCTTTGCCTTCCAGACTAAGCGAATCCCAACCGAACATACCGGGGAAGTCGCCGACCGCATTCTTTACATCGGACTGCGTCCCATCCTTGGCCGTAATCGAAATGCCTTCTGTCGTCGCATGCTGGTGGCCGAACAAAATTTCCCTGCCGCGAATATCTTCCAAATAAGCGAATAATGACTTGGTTTCGGAGCTGGCATTTTGATCCGCAAAGTTTTCGGTGCGCACCGGACTGGAACCGCCGGAGCCGCCCGACGAATCGGATGACGCAGGCCCGGACGATACCGGCCCCGCCGCCGAAGGGTTCGCTGCCGTTCCGGCGCTTCCCTTGGCGATTGCGTATGAGCCGGGTTTCAATTCGCTGCCGTTGAGCGTAACTCCGGCCGCCGCAATTTGCGCTTTTGCGATGTCCCCGTTCCCGGCAATCTTCGTTCCGCCTGCCGTGCCGGCTACGTTCAACTCCCCAATGGCGGCCCCTTCGCCCACGGCGACCTCTGCCGTTTGGTTGATATCCGCCGCCGCAGCCGCCGTTCCCGCGCCGAACTCAAGCTTGGCGGAACGGTCCGCGGCAATATGAGCCATTTGCGTCGTCCCGCTCGCCACCACGCGTACCTCGCCTTCCTTGCGGTTCACGTAAACTTCGTTCAAATCGGAATCGTGAAAAGTAACCGTATTGACGCCGCCGCCCGAGACGAACGTCCGGCCTGTCACCTTCACACCGTCGAGCGCTGCGTCACCATCCGCGATTCCTGCGGCAAGGTACAAATTGCCGTTGATGGTCGCATGTTTCAGCACGGCGCCTCCATGGTTCACGACGACGTTGCCGGTGATCGTCCCTCCCTCGAATGTTCCCTCGCCTGCGTAAAAGCCGGCAACCAGCTTGTCGATCAGCGCAGCGGTTTCCGCCCGCGTAATCGGCTCCGTTGGCCTGAACGTATCGTCGTCATAACCGTTGACGAATCCCGTAAGCGCATTCACCGCGTTCAACGCATACGCCTGAATTTGCGCCGCATCCCGAAATTTGCCCGTCACGGCAACAACTTTGCGGGCCGGCAGAGCAAAAATGCGGGCCAACAGTGTAACCGCGTCCTGACGGGTCAACTTTTCGGCGGCGTGCGCCCGGTTGCCCGGGAAGCCTTCGTAGTAACCCGCTTTGCGGGCTAACGCGAACTGCTCCGCGTACCGGTCCGATGCGACCACATCGGCAAAAGCGAGATCGGATTTGACATAGAAACCGAACAATTTGTTCAGTGCCATAACAAATTCGGCTCGCGTAATCCCGTCATCCGGGTGAAACGTTCCGCCGGGATACCCGCTCAAAACTCCATTCGCCGCCCATTTTTCTATGCTGGCTTGCGCCCAGTGCCCTTGAGCATCGCTGAAGCCCGCATTCGCTGCCGCTATTGCCGGAGCCGATGCCGCAGCCTGGGACCAGGGGGAAGCTACAATAGCTGCAGTCAGAACGGTCCCCAACCATTTTTTCGCTTTTAACATGCATTGCCTCCTCTTCTTTTCGCATGAATTGACCCGAAGCCAGGTTCGCCGTAACTTTTGATTTTCCATTGCACCGCCTTCCTAACGAAAATATTTTGTTAGTTCATTATCGCTAACAGAATCCAGGGAATCAATAGATTTGGAAGCGCTTTAACGCTATTATAAACAAATTTATGTAAATTTCAATCCTGTTTTTAGTGAAATTTATTAGAATCACAAAAAAGTTATCATAAAGTTAGCGATATAAATAACAAATCTTCCGAAGGCTATCGTCTTTTGTGGTTCCAAAGAGATTAGATTTGTCAGGTACCGATATTAGTTTTGACAGGTACTCTTTTTCCGTGAATTGCCTTTATACTGAAAATGCCAAAGGAGGTGAGCATGCCGGAGAGCGCTTGACTCAAACCCTTTTACATGAAAGGAGGAAAATCTGCGAAGCCGGACGCGCCTTGCCGCAGGCGGGATTTACTTGCAGGACCCAAACCTGAAAGGAGAAGATGAGACGATGAAAACATGTAGAAATGCCGGTATTGTATCCCTTTGCTTGATGTTGATGCTGGTGCTCGTTTTGACGAACGGCACGAAAGCGGATGCAGCTTCCGGGTTTTATGTAAGCGGTTCCAGTTTGAAGGATGCCAATGGATCGAATTTTGTCATGCGCGGAGTCAACAACCCTCATATTTGGTACGACAGCCAGGCGTACGCCGCGCTTGATACGATTAGCGCAAACGGCGCCAATACTGTACGGGTCGTCTGGAGCACCAGTGGTACGGCCGCGCGCTTGCAGCAAATCGTCGACCGATTAAAGCAATTAAAGCTTATCGGCGTCATTGAGCTTCACGATGTGACCGGCGGGACGGATCCGAATCAAGTCAACGCCATGGCGCAATATTTTGCCAGAAGCGATATTAAACCTATCCTGATCAACAATGCGAAATACGTCATTGTCAACATCGCCAACGAATGGGGAGACAACAATCTGGCCGATACCACCTGGCGGGACGCTTACAAAACGGCCATCACGACGATACGCAGCGCAGGGATAACCAACACGATTATGATCGACGCTTCCGGTTGGGGACAATATTCTTCCCCCATTAAAGCTTACGGGCAAACTTTGCTGAACCATGATCCGAACAAAAATGTGATGTTCTCCATTCATATGTACGCCGCATGGAACGACTCGAGCAAAATCGGCACAGAGCTTCAAGCGATCAAAAATTTGGGCCTCGCCGTCGTCGTCGGAGAGTTCGGCTACAATTACAATAACGGCAATAACAATCTGGGAAGCAAAGTTGACGCCCAGGAAGTCATGAACCAGTGCCAATCCAAAGGAATCGGATATTTGGCCTGGTCCTGGACCGGCAACGACAGTTCCAACGCATGGCTGGATATGGCCCAAAGCAGCGACTGGAAGACGCTAACCGCCTGGGGCAATCTCGTCGTCAACGGCACCAACGGCATTAAAGCGACCGGCAAACGCGCGACCGTCTACTAAGGGTCTGGCATTGCCGGCCCGTACGGCCAAAAACCTTGATTCCGCCTCCGGCTGGAAATCAAGGTTTTTGATATTGCCTTTAGGCCCGTTTACTTGCTCCCAAACGTATACGCAACCAAAGGCTCGGCCAGCCGAACCCGCTCGCGCAAATGGAACGGTTCTCTCAAATCGGCGCCCAGATAGTCGTCCACATAATGCATGAGAATCGTTTTGTCCTGAATATTCGCAGGCAGCGACTGAATTTCCTGCAGCGACGTATGGGACGGCAGCACATCGTCCTGCATGTGGCATTCGTAGAAAACCGTTTCCACCTCAGGCGCTACGCGGTCAAGATATGCCGCATCCAACACCGTATCGCCGCTGAAGTAGAAGTAAGGCTTGCACAAAAGCCCGAAGCTCAGCATGCCGGGAACATGCAGCGTTGGGACGAGCTCGAATTCCACGCCGGCGATCTCAAAGCTGCGCTCCACAAGGATGACTTCGAAGTAATCTTCCAGCACCCGCTTCCCGCGCGTTGTCAGTTCAAGCCCGTGGCGCAGGCATTCCCACAAAGGTTCGCAGAGTCCTGCAGGTACGAACAGCTTGGGTTTATTGGCGGCGGGGTAGACGCGGTGAAACAGCGCCAGCTTTTGCAGCCCGTTAATATGGTCTTCATGCAGGTGCGTCACAAAAATATGCGCGATATCGTTCAGCTTTAAGCCCAATTGGTGCAGGCCGATGTGGTTCGATTCGGGAAAGTCAATGGATAAGTTCGTGTCCGCGAATTGAAGCAGAGCGCTGTTGTGGCCTTGAAGCAAGCTGAAGCCGTCGCCGCAGCCCAAAAATGTCAATTTCATCAACAATTCCTCCATCCAAATTTTTCCTAGTGAAATTGCACCGTTGTATGTATGATGTCAATAGAGTTTATTCTTGGGAGGATTGGCGTGAACAGTAACATACAAAAGAAGCAAAAAGTGCAATTTCGTTCCTCAATTGTCATTTTAATGATTTCTCTTATCATTGTACTACTAACCGACAGCGTATTCTACCATTATACGAAAAGGATGCTGACCTCCGAGCTGGAAGCCAGGATGCAGTTGATCGCGGACAACTTGGCGATTTCTATCAAACATTCGAAAACCGGCGAAAAATACGTGGAAAATCTGATCGGAACGAACCTGCGAACCGCCTCGATCGCCGCCCAATACCGCTTGAACCCGGACATCGAGCAGGTGACGAACGAAGAGCTGGCCGAGATCAGCAAAGATTTGATGGTCGATCACATCACACTTATGAAACGCAGCGGCGACGACATTATCGGCTACAAATCCTCCGATCCCAAGGAAATCGGCATGAGCACCAAGGGATGGGGCGACGACTGGTTCATAGCTTTCAACGAGCTGCTGGATACCGGGAATACGCAGGTAAAATCGGGACAAGCCCTGCCGCATTATTGGTCCGGACCGATCAACACCTCCATGACCAATCCGAAGTATGTCGACAAATGGGGATATTACTACGACGGACGGACGAACTATATCCTCGACCCTTTCGTGCACGATACCTTTTTCCGCGATTACCAGCGGGATACCGGCATTGACGCTTTCATCAACGAAGTTATTCATAGCGAATCGGTCAACGGGGCCAAGGAAATTACGGTGTACAACCCGCCGATTTTTTTGAAGCAGCAAGCGCAGTATAAAAAAGGAGGCTACGTCTGGTTTTCCGACCGCGAAATTTTGTTCGGGTCGTATTTGATGCAGGACGGCCGGGATGCCGAGTATGTGGGCAAAGTGATGCAATCCAAGCAGCGGCAGCAGTTTTTGACAACCGTGGACGGGAAGCCTTATCTGAAAATGTTTATCCCGCTGCAGCTTGATTTTCCGGTGGTGATCGGACTTACCGCCGATTATGAAAAAGTGCAGCAATGGCTTCAACATCAGCAGTCCAACCTGCTTCTGCTCATAGGTTCCACCGCCATGATCGCCTTCTTGATCATTGTCATTGCGATCCGTTTTGTGAACCGCAACCGCGAGGCGACGGCGGAAAGCATTCAGGAAGTGTACGTCGATAACATCGACTCTCTCTTCCGCTCCATGAAGGAGCAGCGGCACGATTTTAACAACCATGTCGCGACGATCCACTCGCTCGTTCACCTGAAGGAGTACGACGAGCTGCAGCGGTACACGAAAGAAATTATCGGCGAGACGAGCGCTCTCAACGATATTATCCAAATCAACGTTCCGTCCTTAAGCGCGATTGTGCAGTCCAAAGTCATACAATCGCTCGAACGAAAAATCAATTTCCACCACGAAGTTGATAACCTGGGCGGCATTCAGCTGGGGGCTCTGAAAGCGACGGATATGGTCAAAATCGTCAGCAACCTGATCGATAATGCGTTCGAAGCCGTTGCCGAGTCGAATAAAAACGCCGATAAAGAAGTCCGGCTGATCGGCCGGATCGAGGGCAATCAGCTGACTTTCGAAATCATCAACAACGGAGAGCCGATCGCTGCGGGGATAGAGCAAAAAATATTCGAACCCGGCTTCACGACCAAGCCGACAGGCGGCAAAAACTCCGGTTTGGGTTTGAATATCGTGAAAAAAATCGTCTCGACGTACAACGGCATCATTCAGGTAAAAAGCAGCGAAACCGAAACCCGGTTCAAAGTTTACATTCCGATCTGATGCGGAATCAACGTCAAAAAAAGCGAATACCGGGACTTCCCCGGCCATTCGCTTTTTTGTTTGCAAAGCACGTCGCGGCTTCGCGGCTTGGGCGCTTTCAGTTGCTTGACCCTTATTCGTCTGCGCCGATGTTAACCGCCGCTCCCTGAACTCTGGCCTGGCCGTCGATATCGTAATTCCCGATGATCGCCGTATCCGTCGATCCGGCATCAATCGCCGGGGATGTCGCTTGAAGGTGGAAATTATTGGCCGACGCATTGACAAATAAAGGATCGGCGAACAAAGAGTGCGCATCGTTGCCGGTTCCTGTTTTGTAAGCGGAAAAACCGGTGTACGCTTTGTTTTTCCACGTCCAGGTCGCATTCGAGCTGCCCCCCGGGGCAAAGTACAAATTGTAGTCGACGACATTGCCCGAGTTTTTCGTGTACTCGTTATAGATCAAGACATCGGACGAGCTGGCTACCATAATATTGTTTTTAATAACGTTGTTTTTCGTGTCGTACTGCACGTACAGTTGGCCGCTGCCGTCGCCGAGCGTATCGTTTTTGTACAGCGTGTTGTTGACGATTTTGCAATTTTCGGTCGAGCCGCGCTTGGTGTCGTAACCGCCCATGGCGATGCCCGTCAAACGGTTGTTGTACACCATGTTGCTGCGGATCGTAATGTTGCTCGTCGACTTGCCGGCGTGTTCGGAAGCGATTTCGATGCCGATGTCGTTATTGTAGCTGTAGTTCTGCTCGATCACGCTGTCTTTGCCGCCGTCGACGTAGATGCCGTCAGCCGCGTTGCTGTTGTTCGGCAGCGTTTTGCCGTAGGACGGATTATTGTTGGACGTAATGTTGTAAACCTTGTTGCCCTTGACCAAGCCGTTGCGGGCCTGATCGTAGGCAGTATTGGGAGATTTGCCCTCAAAGCCGATTATATCAATGCCGATGTTGTCATTGTCGTGAATAACGTTGTTGGTGACGGCGAACGTATCGACATTGCCGTTCAATACAAGCGTCTCGCTGGAGCCGAGCACGTTATTGTACAGCTCATTGCCGTCGATGGTGATGTCATGAATCGAATCGGGCGCCTTCGTGCCGTACACGGCGATGCCGTGCGCATCTCTGCCGCTCAAGGCGCTGCCTGTCGGAGTCGCCGTATTTTTGATATCATGCACTTTGTTGTTCAGCAAGCTGATGAAGCTCCCGGAACCGTGCACGTAAATGCCGACCGGCATGACGCCGTTCGTCGTCGTCGTATAATTGCGGATTTCGAAACCTTTGATCGTTATGTAGTTGGCGTCTGTAAGATCGACGATTCCTTCCGCACCGCTGACGGAAAGTCCCGTTCCGTCAATAATCGGAACCTCGGAAGCATAATTGGTGAACGTGATCGGTCCTTGCGCAGCGGAACCGGAGCGCGTTATTTTCAGCTTCTGGTTGTAGACGCCTCCCCGCACATAGATCGTGCTCCCCGGATCGGCTGCGTCCGCCGCATGCTGCAGCGTTTTCCACGGCGCGCTGCTGGTGCCGGCATTCGAATCGCTGCCTGTCGCGGATACGTAATACTCCGGCCCGGAGGCGGAAGCCGACGACGGACGAACCTCTCCGATTATAAGGCTTAATGCGGCGATACTCATGCCTATAATAGCACTTTTCCCAATTTTCAACACGAACCATCATCTCCCTGATCAAGTATTTGGCCTTGCGCTTTCAAATCAAGCGAATTTCTTGAGGCTGCAGTACCCGAAACCTTCTCGCATCACCCCCTTTCCGAAGCGGAACCGTCATTCCAGGAGTCTGTCACAGGCAAAATGAAAGATGCTGTACCGTTTGTGCAATCCGGATGGGCGCTCAGTCAGCCGCCTGCAAACCGGCTACGCCTTCCGCCGTCGGCAGACTGCCCGTGCCGCCGGACCCCTGAGTCGATAAAGCGCCGCAAGCGTTCGCGTATTGAAGCAGCTGCCCGGCTCTATAGCCTTGCAGATAGCCATAGATCAGACCCGCGTTAAAGCAATCCCCCGCTCCGGTCGTATCGACAGGCATTACGCGGTATGGTCTCGCTGTTAACGGCGCTTTTCCAGGCTCGCGCAGCGTCGCCCCTCTGGAGCCCTGCTTGACGGCGACGAGCCCTGCGTCAGGCGGCAGCTTCGCGAACAAGCCGTCGATCGAATCGGTTTCGAAAATACGGAAAACTTCCTCTTCGCTCGGGATAAACAAATCGGTATGCGCGAGCAGTGCGCAAATCCCTTCGCGGTCCCACGCATTGCGCACATCCCATCCCGTGTCGAACGAGGTGCTGACGCCCTGGCTGCGCGCGTTCCCGAAAAGCGCCTTCCAATGCGGCCTCATCCCGTCCTGCAAATAGTACGAGCCGAAGTGAAGGTGGTCCGCTTCCTGCAGCAGCTGCTCCGGGAAGTGCTCCGGCGCGAGCAGCGGGATGCAGCCCGGGTACGTCAGCAGCCCGCGGTCCGACGGCGTCGAGAACGACAGCGTCACGCCGGTCTTCACACCGGACAGCGGCTTGATATGCTCGGTGTCTACGCCCATGCGGCGCAGCTCAGCCGTGCAAAACGCTCCGAAGTCATCGTCGCCGACTACGCTGACGAACCGGACATCCAGGCCAAGACTCGCCAGCGCGCACGCCGTAATGGCCGAGGAAGAGCCCAAGACGACGTGGAAGCCGTCGATTATTTTTTCGCGGTTCCATTCCGGCACGACGTCGCTGCCGGACAGGATGATGTCTACGTTCAGCTCGCCGGCGACAATAACGGTACGGGGCCGGGCCCCTTGGCCGGCGCGCATCATCGGAGAGCCGGGATGTAATCCCGCTCCGCTTCGTACAATTGCTCGAACATGTCGCTGATTTCGGCCAGCGAGCAGACGGCCGCAGAGAGCGGATCGACCATGAGCGCATGGCGGGCCATTTCCTTGTCGTTGTTCAACACGGCGCCCACGGCCAGCTCGAAGAAGGCCATATTGCTGCGGCACAGCGCCGCCAGATGCTCCGGCAGCTCGCCGAAGCGGCAAGGGTTGACGCCGTTGCGGTCAACCATGCAGGCGACTTCGACGACGCCGTTTTGCGGCAAATTATGAATAAGTCCTTGATTCGGCACGTTGCCGTAGATCACCTTCGTCTCGTTTTTGAGCATCGCTTCGATAATGACCGCAGCGTATTCGTTGCTGGATTGCAGCTCAAGTGGCGCCGTACCCTCCAACTGCTGCAAGATTTTCTCGTCGTTTTCCTTGCGCCAAATCGGCCAATTCTCGGCATAGTAGCCGGTAGCGCCATTGTAGCCGGAATTGCAGTGCAGATCAATCAGCTCCTGCCGCTTGCGGTAGTACGGAATGTACTCCGAGAAATGGCCGCTCGATTCGGAGACGAAAGCGCCCAAATATTTCATCGCGTCGAAGCGCACGGGATCTTTGTGCAGCAGGTCCGGATTTTGGATTTTTTCCCGCAGCACCGGATACAGATCTTGCCCTTGATGCGTCAGCTCCACGAACCAGGACATGTGATTGATCCCCCCGGCTCTCCACTGAAGCTCGTCGTACGGAACGCCGGCGTATTTCGCCAACTGGCGGGACGTGTTCTGAATCGAGTGGCACAGCCCGACGACCGGAATGTCCGTAATGCGGGAGGTCAGCAAAGTTACCGCCGACATCGGATTCGTGTAGTTGAGAATGATGCTGTCCGGACATAAGTCCTCGATGTCTTTGACGATGTCCATCCAGCTGGGGAGCGTGCGCAGCGTTTTGAACAAACCGCCGGGGCCCAAGGTGTCCCCGATGCATTGGTTGACGCCGAATTTCAGCGGAATTTCGTATTCGTATCTGACGGTTTGCAGCCCGCCAACTTCAATCTGATTGATCACGAACTGCGAGCCCGCGAGTACGTCCCTGCGCTCGACAGATGCGATAACGTCCCACTTTTTGCCCGTCATCTCTACGATTTTGAGCACCAGCCGTCTGGCGATATCCAACCGGCCCGCATCAATATCTACAAGGGCAATCGTGCCGCCGTCCACTCCTGCAATATTCAAAATGTCCATTGCAATCTCCTGCGTGAATGCGCTGCCTGCGCCAATGATCGTAATTTTCGTCATATGCTTCTCCTTATATGCATTTATTTCATGCCCGTCATCGTCAAGCCTTTGATGAACTGCTTTTGGAAAATAAGGAACACGATAATAACCGGAATCGTAATGAGCACGGCCGCCGACATGACGACGTTGTAGTTGACGACATGCGTACCGTTGAAATAGACCAGTGCGAGCGGAACCGTCATTTTGTTCATATCGTTGAGCACAATGAGCGGCCACAAATAATTGTTCCACGAATTCATGAAGGTGAAAATGCCCAGCGCCGACAGCATCGGCAATATGAGCGGAGCAACGATGCGAACCATCAGCTTCAGCTCGCCCGTACCGTCGATCCTGGCCGCATCCAGCAAGTCCTCGGGAATATCCTCAATGAACTGTTTGGCCAAAAATACGCCGTAGGAGCTGACCAGATTCGGTAAAATGACTGCCATCAAGTGGTTGATAAGTCCGAGCTTCGCCGTAATCAAATAAGTCGGAATCATCACAACCTGAAACGGAATCATCATCGTCGCCAAAATGAGCAGAAACATAAGGCGCTTGCCCTTGAATTGGTGCTTGGCGAAAACGTATCCGGCAAGCGCGCTGGTGAACAGCGTCGCCGCCGTGATGATGACGGAAGTCAGGGCGCTGTTGAACAGCCATTTGCCGAAAGGAGCGTCCCGCAGCACGGTGCGGTAGCCGTCCAGGCTCGGATGCTTCGGCCAAAAGCCGCTTGAGCCCGAAATGATGTCCATGTTGCTCTTGAGCGAAGAGAGCGCCATCCAAAGATAGGGCGTAAGCATGACGGCAGCAGCCGCTATGAGGACGACGATGACGAACGTATCGATCCAGACACTTTTGCGATGCATAAGCTCCAGCCTCCTGTCAATATTCCCATTGCGTGCGGCCCCATCTCAGCTGCAGCAAAGTGACCAATAAGATGATGACGAGGAACACGGCGGCCATCGCCGACGCATAACCCATATTCGAGTTGGAAAACGCCTGGTCGTAAATGTGCAGCGCAAGCACTCTCGTCTCGTTGAACGGCTCGCCTTTGGTCATGATCTGGAACTGCGGGAACGCCTGGAAGTACGAGATCACGGTCGTGATCGTCACGAACAGCGTCGTTCTTCTTAGAAGCGGCAGCGTGACGTGTCTAAACAGTTCCCACCTGTTCGCGCCGTCCAGAATGGCGGCCTCGTAATACATATCCGGTATCGAATCCAGCCCTGCCATGAACAGCACGATATTGTAGCCGATATCGGCCCACAGCGTCATCATGATGACGGAGAGCAGGGCGTAACGCGGGTCGCTCAGCCATTGAACCGGCGCAACATGCAGCTGGCCGAGCAGCATATTGAACAGGCCGTTCTGGTAATTGAACATCGTGCTCCACACGATGGCGGTTCCGGCCAGCGGTGCGATCGTCGGCAAAAAGAACAGCGTGCGGAACAAATCTTTCAGCCAGCGCACCCGCACCCGTTGAATCGCCATGGCAATGAGCAGTGTAACGACGATGTTGACAGCGACGGTAATGATGACGAATTTGAACGTTATCCAGAGCGATTTGAGAAAAACCGCGTCCCCCAGCATACGGACATAATTATCCGCGCCGGTGAAGATCGCATGATCGCTGAGCGGATTATATTTGAACAATGACAAAATCAAGCTCCAGGCAATCGGAAGAAAGGCGAATATCCCGAACAGGAGCAGCACAGGCGTAAGTGAAATGAATACAAATCGTTTCCCGCTGCGGTATCGGACAGGCGCTGCTTCCGCTGTCTGCATGCGCCTATTCTCGCTAGTTATCGTACGGTTGCTCATGTCCTAACACTCCGATCACTTATGTTGATCCTGGCTATCGTTAATCGCTTTCTCGATTTTTTTAAGCCCGTCTTCTACGCTCTCCTGCCCCGTCGCCATCAGTTGGAAATGGTCGTTGACTTGTTTGAAGAAAAAATCGCGGTCGGCTACCGGTCCGATCCACTGACCGTACGGCAGAACGCCGATCGGCGTTTTCATATACGGATTTTGCTTCAAAAATTCCGGGTCTTCAGCCACTTCCTTTTTGGCAGGAACCGTAAACGTGGCGAGATTCCATGTGCGCAGGTTGTCTTTGGAAGCCATGAACTGAACAAAGTCGAGCGCTTCCTTCTGCGCTTTGCTCTTTTGTGCCACAATCGTTCCCCAGCCGGATTCCGCTGCGAAGTACGGTTTTTCCGAAGTGAAGGAAGGCATGGGCACGTATTCAAAATCTTTCGCCTTGTAATTGTTCAGGCCGGCGGCGATCGTCCACGGACCGCGGTAAGTCATCGCGGAATTGCCGCGGAAAAAATAATCGGACGTATCCAGCTCGCCGCCAAACGTTGTCAGGTCTGCGACCTTGTCGTCGGCGACCAGCGTTTTAAGCGCCGTCATCGCTTTAACCGCTTCCGGAGTCTGGAAGTTTACGTGGCCGTTGTCGCCCCAAATTTTGCCCTTTTGCTGCAAAATGAACGAAAGGAACGTGAACGTAATATTGTCGCCGGAAACGAAATCGAAGCCTTTCACCTTAATTCCGCCGCCATCGCGGACCGTCAGTTTTTTCGCCGCATCGACAAGCTCCGGCCATGTCGCCGGTGGGCCGGCAATGCCTTTGTCCTTCAGCATTTGCGGATGAATCAGCATGCCCCCGTTCTCGATGTTGTACTCCATCGGCAAACCATACAATTTATTGTCCCATGTGTATCCGCCGAGCGGAGCTTCATAGTACTCCTTGCGCAGTGCGTCGCCGTTCGGCAGCTCGGCAAGCAGGCCGTTCTTGGAATACTCCGGCACCCACGTACCGAAAACTTCGGCAATATCCGGCGGATTTTTGGCTGAGAAGGAAGCTTTCAATTTCTGGTTATAAACGTCGTAGGGAAAAGTTTGATAGTCGATCTCTACGCCCGGATGCACGGTTTGGTAGGCTTCGATCATCTTTTTGTAGGCGTTTATAAAAGCGTCTTCCTGGTGGCTCCAAAAAACGAGCTTCACTTTCCCTTGCGCTGCGGACGATCCGGCCGCCGTCGGTTGAGAATTTGCATCGCTGGAACAGCCAACTATTGCAAAAATTACGCAAACAGATGCAAAAACAGCAAAAAACTTCGAGAATCGCATAAAAATAACCCCTTCCGAACGTATGTATAAGTTCATTTTTATTGCCGATATGAAAAATATACCGCAAAAAATAGGTGCAGTCAATGCATTTTTCTCGTTATTTTGCCGCAAATTTTACAATCATTTTGCAATATTTTCACCCAAATTCAAGTTGACCTTGCGCTGCTTTTTACTTAACATAAAGAGTGAGATTTTGCGGCAAAAAAAATAAGAATGTTGAAAAAGGCAGGTTATCGTCATGACCACTTTAAGAGATATCGCTGTTCGCGTCGGCGTCTCCATCTCCACCGTATCCCGCGTGCTGGCTAATGAAGCCAACCGCACCGTGAACAGCGAGACGAAGCAAAAAATTTGGGATACCGCGCGCGATCTCGGTTATCATATCAAGACCCCTGGCCTGGTAACGGCAGCGGCGGCCAAAAGCATCGGATGCATTGTGTCGACGATGCAAAACCGTCATTACCATCCTTATTTCTCCGTCATTTTCGACGGAATTGAGAAGGAATTGTCCAGAAACGGCTATAAAATCGCTTTCACGTATACGCAGGAAGATTTGAAAAAAGCGGAAATTTTGCGCCAAGTTACGCTTGAGGATCAGATCGAAGGGATGATCGTAGTCGAAGGCATCGATCCCAAAATATACAACTCCTTGAAAAAGCACACCAAACATATCGTCGGCATCGACGTGTCCGACCCGGACATTCCCACCATTTCCTACGACCGCGTAGAAGCGGCGCGCATCGCCGTCAAACACCTGGTCGACCAGGGCCACCGCGACATTTTGTTCATCGGCGGCACCGGCTTGTCCGGCGAATTCGACCGGGAAAAAAGGTACCGCGGCTACAAGCAGGCGCTGGAGCAAGCCGGTCTGCCCGTATCGCCGCACCATGTGATCAACGCCGAATGGGAGCCGGATCATGCCTACAGGCTGATGCTGAAATACTTGGACGAGCACCGCGGGCAGCTGCCGACAGCCGTGTTCGCCGCCAGCGACATCATGGCGATGGCCGCCATGCGCGCCATTGCGGAGAAAGGCTTCCGCATGCCGCAAGACTTCGCGATCGTCGGCTTCGACGACAACGAACCTTCGCGCTACACGGTGCCGCCGCTGTCGACGATCCACATCCCGACATTCGAAATCGGCATCGTCGCCGCGAAAACGATTTTGCAATGCATCCACTCGCCCTACCCGCTGCCGATCAAAATCGTGCTGCCGTTCGAGCCGATCTTCCGGCAATCGAGCGATTGGCCGGTCACACGGCCGCAGTGAACGCCCACGGCGGCGGGGCGCAGCGCGACGGCGGGTGTCGCACGATAGAGCCGGCGCGGCGCTGTGACGCCTGGGGCGAGACGCGGCGCGATGGCGCGGGCGGGTGCTGCGCGCTCCCGCCTCCGCTGCGATGCGGCGTGTACGCACGCTGGAGCCGGCGCGGCGCTGTGACGCCAGGGCGAGACGCGGCGCGATGGCGCGGGCGGGTGCTGCGCGCTCCCGCCTCCGCTGCGATGCAGTGAGTCCGCTGGCTGGAGGCGGCGCATTGCCAGTAAACCCGCACGCCAAATGACAGCACATCCCCGTGCAGCGCGTAAAAAGCCTGCAAAAGTGCAGCTTTTTGCGCTTTAATGCGCTGCCTTTGAGAAATTCCTGCAAATGTGCAGGTTTTTCATCGAACACATCGGCTCTTGCTCATTTTCCTCGAAAATTCCTGCACAATCGCAGGCTTTTCCCAAAAATGAGCCACTTTCACGGAAAAAGCCTGCACTTTCGCAGGTTTTTGCCCCTTGCCGATGCCAAGTCGCTTTACAAACCGCGCACCTGCTTTAGGCGGAATTAGCACGAAATTGCGATCAACCGTTCAAATCACCGTAGCATCTGTTGGCTTGGCATCCAGTTGCTTGTCCGAGACTTTTGAATCAATTTGCGGCGACGTAAGAGCTGCAAGGTTTTCGCCACGCAGCTCCCACCTCCGCTTCGACGCGGCGAGCCCGCATGCTGGAACCGGTGCGGCGCGGTGAACGCCCGGGCGAGACGCGGCGCGATGGCGCGGGCGGATGCCGCACGCTCCCGCCTCTGCGGCGATGCGGTTAGCCTGCACGCTGGAGCGGTGCATTACAGTGACGCCCGGGCACGCCACGGCGCGCTGGTGGATTCCGCACGCAGCGCGTAAAAAGCCTGCAAAAGTGCAGCTTTTTGCGCTTTAAAGCGCCGGCTTCAAGAACTTCCTGCAAATGTGCAGGTTTTTCATCGAACACGTCGGCGCAGACTCATTTTCCTCGAAAATTCCTGTACAATCGCAGGCTTTTCCCAAAAATGAGCTACTTTCGCGGAAAAAGCCTGCACTTTCGCAGGTTTTTGCCGACTGCTGATGCCAAGTCGCTTAAAGAACCGTGCACCAACTATAATAGGCGGCAGGAGCACGAAACCAGCCGTTCAAATCGGCGCAGCATCTGTTGGCTTGGCATCCGATTACTTGTCCGAGCCGCTTACGATTTGCGGCGGCATAAGCGCCGCAGAGTTTTCGCCGCGCCGCGCTAGCGCTGGCGCTGGCGGATGCCGCACGCTCCCGGCTCCGCAGCTCTGGCGGCGAGGCCGCCCACTGGAGCCGGCGCGCCGCGTGCCCCGCCCGCAAAAAAAGCGCCTCCGGAACCGCGGAGGCGCTTTTCGCATGTCCGCAGGCGCTGCGGCCAGGCCAGAGCCCTACAAAGGCAGCGCGGCATCGTCCGCTGCGAGATGCACGGCGACTTGCCGCTCCCGGCAAGCCTGCTCGAACCAGCTCTCCGGCTGCTTGTTCGTAATCACTCCCGTCGCCCGGCTCAGCGGGATAATCGTGAACAGCGCCGCTTTTTGCAGCTTGCTGTGGTCAAAAACTGCATACACTTGCCCGGAACGCTCGATCAGCAGCTGCGCGATGCGCGCTTCCAGCTCCGAATGCATCGTAAACCCGTGCTCCAGCGAAACGCCGTCGACGCCGAGAAACATTTTGGTGACGTTGATTTTGTCGATCACACTTTCGGCCAGAGGACCGATCAGCTCGTAGCTTTTGGCGCGCATGACGCCGCCGATGACGACGACCTGCACGCCTTCGGCATCCGCCAGCTCCGCCGCGATATTGACCGCATTGGTCACAATCGTAATGTTGCGATGCTGTTTCAGCGCTCTGGCGATAAAAAACGTCGTCGTCCCCCCCGTCAGGCAGACGACATCGCCCTCTTCGACAAGCTCGGCCGCCACTTTGGCGATGCGCTCCTTGCTTTGGCGCTGAAAAAAACGCTTGTCGGCAAAAGGAAGCTCCGACGAGGTCTGCATCAGCGCTCCCTCATAAATTGCGCCGCCGATGGTGCGAATGATTTGGCCCGATTTTTCCAGCATATCGAGATCGCGTCTGGCCGTAGCTTCCGAGCAGCCGATGGCCTCGACGATTTCCTGTACCGTGATTTTGCCGTGCAGCTTGATCAGCTCCAGCGCCCTCATTCTCCGCAGCTCGCTCTTTGAATGTTCCATAACTCTCTCCTTTTGAGGAATCCGCATCCGTCTTCCGTGGTATTCCTAATTTTGGAGGATAAAAGACTAGATTGCAAGCGGGCGTGGAGGAATGGTTATCTTCTGAAAAGAGGACGTCGCCGCCGACTCGCGCGCCCTGAGGCACATTGCTGCGCTGACGATGCCCGCTTCAAGCGGCGCCTCGGATTTCGCCCGCCCGGCGATCACATCGACAAAATTCGCGGCCAGCGCGGTGTCGCCGCCGCTATGATTCAAATTCCCCGTGCTCAGATCGTACGTCTCCACCCGCGCCGTGTGATGCATGAAAACTTTGACCGCGTTCGTATAAAAATCGAACTCCAGCGTGCCCTTGTAGCCGAGCAGCCTGGCACCTCGGGCAGCGGCAGCGCCGCGGGCGAAAAAATTTTGCGAATACGCGGCATGCATGCCCGTTTCGTAGCGGATCAGGGCAGAACCGGAGTCTTCATTGCCGGTATCGACTGCGAAACAGCACTGCTCGCCCTCGGGCTCCCGCCCTTCCCTGCGCTTCCGCACAGCGCTCTCCGGGCATGTCGCATGATCCGCGCAGTCGGGGCAAATCAGTCCGGCCGGCTTGTCGCCTTTAAAAATTTGCTTCGAGGTCATCGCGCAAATTTCCGTCGGAGCAATGTCCAGAATCGCATTCAAATAATCGAAATCATGCGTCGCTTTTTGGAGAAACAATCCGCCCGTTTCTTCTTCGTCCCGGTACCAATTTTGGTAATAAACGCTGCCGTAGGGCACATTGTTGACCAGTTGCGCGTGTTCGACGCGCCCGATTTTGCCGGACTGGACGATCTCCTTCGCAAGCTTGACGAGCGGCGAGAGCCGCAGCGGAAAGCTGACGACGACCGTACTGCCGCGCTTGCCGCCGGCCGCTTGCAGCAGAGCCAGATCATGATCGCTGGTAGCGACCGGCTTTTCGAGAAATAAGGGCAAATTCGTCGGCAGCACTTGCAGCGCCATTGGCGTGTGCAGCGAGCAGCGCGTCCCGATCATAACGCCGTCCAGCGAATCCGACGCAGCAAGCATTTGTTCCACGGTGTCAAACAAAGCGGGAACAGGCCGCCCCGCTCCTTCGAACCGCTCGCGAACCCGCTCCGCCTGCGGATCGCAAACGCTTGCAATCTGCGTATCGGGAGCAATTTGCATAATCTCGTTGATCATGGAGCGTATTCTTGTCCCATATCCGACAACACCAAGTTTCATAACCATTCCCCCTCTCCCGGCAAAAAGGAGCACCCTCGCCGCGCGGTGTGGCGGCGCATGACGGCGATCCTTTACAGGGCCGTGACCCGTACCTGCTCCATATACGATTGAAATAGCGCGTAGTCGATGTGACCCGCTTTTTCCGACATCGCATTGGCTGCAGCGGCCGCTGCGGCAATGCGCAGCTTTTCCTCGGCGGACGCGCCGCGCTCCTCGGCAAAAGCCATCCCGGCCACGAACGAATCGCCGCAGCCGACCGTATTGACCGCCGCCGGGATGACCGGCGGGATAACCCGATAGCCGCGGCCGTCGATGACAGCTATCGCACCGCGACCGCCCATCGTCACGCACACTTGGGCGATGCCTTCGTCCGCAAGCTTGGCGGCGGCCTCCGCCCCGTCGGTCTCGCCGATGGCGCTGGCGTCAACCCCGAGCCATTGCGCAAGCTCCTGCTCGTTGGGCTTTACAAAATGCGGCCGCGCTCGCAGGCCGCTGCCGAGCGCCGCACCGCTGGTGTCCAGGAAAGCGCGCGCGCCCGCAGCCCGAATGATGCCGATGAGGTCGGCATACAGATCGGCGGGCGCGCCCGGCGGCAAGCTGCCGGACAGCACGACGACGCCCGATTGCAGGGCGAGCCTGCGAATCGTTTGCTTCATCTCCCCGATGTGCGCTTCGCTTACGGCGGGGCCTTGCTCCAGCAGTTCCGTCGATGTGCCGCTGGACTCGTCGATGATGTTCAGGCATACGCGCGACTCGCCCGGCACGCGGACGAACGCTGTCGCGATGCCGCGTTCCTCAAGCCGCTCCGCGATGAAAGAGCCGCTGCTTCCCGCGATGAAGCCGGATGCCGTTACGTCGCCGCCCAGGAGCCGGGCTACTTTGGCGACGTTGTTGCCCTTGCCGCCGGGCTCGGCGATTTGCCGGGCGACGCGCTGCACGACGCCCAAGCCGAATTGCGTGACATAATATGTCTTGTCAATGGCCGCGTTCAGCGTGACCGTCGTAATCATCGCAGATCGCCGGCTTTGCCGATGCAGCCGCACAGATACATTTTTTCAATCGCCAGACGTTTGACCGCTTCTTTGGCCGGAACCATATATTTGCGCGGGTCGTTCTCGTCCGGATGCGCGGCAAATACGTCTTTGATCGCATTCGAGAAAGCGATGCGCAGTTCGGTCGCCACGTTCATTTTCGCCATGCCGAGCGACACCGCCCGCTTCACCTGCTCGGCCGGAATGCCCGAACCGCCGTGCAGCACGAGCGGAGCTGCGACGCGCGACGCGATTTGCTCGATCCGTGCAAAATCGATGTTCGGCTCGCCCTTGTAAATGCCGTGCGCGGTTCCGATAGCCGGAGCCAGCGTGTCGACGCCGGTCCGCTCGATAAACAGGCTGCACTCCTCCGGATCGGCCAGCAGCGCGTCGCGCTCGTCGACGACGATATCGTCCTCGACGCCGCCGACTTTGCCCAGCTCGGCCTCGACGTTCACGCCCGCTGCCGACGCCACTTCCATCACGCTGCGCGTGCGGCTCACGTTTTCTTCGAACGGGTGCATCGAAGCATCGATCATGACCGATGTATAGCCCGCGCGGATGCACTGAACGATGAGTGCAAAATCGGTGCAATGATCGAGGTGCAGCGCAATCGGCACTCCCGTGCGGTTCGCGGCGACCGTCGCGGCCGCAGCAATGTAGTCCGGGCCCAGATGTTTAACCGTGCCGACCGTAGACTGAATAATTAGCGGGGAATGCGTCTCCGCCGCCGCCTCAACGACGGCTTGCAGCATTTCCAGCGTGTGGACGTTGAAAGCACCGACGGCGTATTTGTTCTTTCTGGCGGTTTGCAGCATTTCTGTGGATGAAATAAGCGGCATATAAGTTCCTCCCTAATGGTTTGTAATCATCGTTGACTTCGGCCAACCGCCGCGGTGCAGCGCCCGGAGCGCGCTGCCGACAAGGCCCGCATCGTCGTTCAATTCGGCGGTTTTGACGGCATACTGGCCGCGGTAGTCATGAAGCAATGCGCCGTCCAGTTCGCGCTTCATCGGCTCTATGAGCAGGCCGGCCGCCAAAGCACCCCCGCCGCCGATCACGATCGCATCCGGTGACAAAAGCGGCACGACCGACGAAAGGGCGCGGCCGAGCGTTTTTCCGGTATGCGCGAGAACGTCCAGCGAAAGGGCGTCTCCTTCGGCGCCGGCGCGCGAAACGTCGACAGCCCGAATCGCGGCAAGGTCCGGGAACCGGGCCAACAGGATGCTCTGCTCCCCTTTGGCCAGCCGTTCTCTGGCTTGACGGGCGATGCCCGTTGCCGATACGATCGTCTCCAGACAGCCGATCCTGCCGCAATTGCACATCGCATGTCCGCCCTCCGCTTTGACATGCCCGATCTCTCCGGCCATAAAGCGGTGGCCGCTATACGGCTCGCCGCACTGCACGAGCGCGGCGGCCAACCCTGTGCCGATCGTAATGCCGTACACGTAACGATAGCCGCGCCCTGCGCCGGCAACCGCTTCGCCATAAGCGTACATGCGCACGTCATTGTCGATAAAAACAGGCCTTCTTAACAAGCGCTGCATCTCCGCGGCAACGGAAACCTGCTCCCAGCGCAAATTGACCGCTCTGCGGCTCACTCCCGCTTCCGGGTCGACCAAGCCAGGGATGCCCAGCCCGGCGGCAACCAACTCGTCTGCGGCAATTTCGGCTTCCTCTCGCATGTCTTCAATTTGTCCGGCAATTGTTTCCAGAATGGAAGCCGGGCCTTTCTCGGGAGCTGTCGCAAATTTGCGTTTGATCAGTATCCGGCCCCTCTCGTCCAGCAAGCCGCAGACGATATTCGTACCGCCAACGTCAACCCCTGCCGCATACTTCACAAGCATCTTCCTCCTAAAAAGCTTCGTTTGGAGCAAATCCGCATCAGGCGGCTCCCGCCGAACAGTACGGAGTCCCGTCTTCGTAAGCTGCGGTCTCCGGCAAAAGTCAGGCAATCTTGTATCGCTTTGTTCACTACTAATGAAACCGGCAGCCAGCGGCGCACGGTGTTCCGATGCATGGCGGCGGTCGGTCGACCACATGGCCGAGCACGCACCCGCCATCCGGACATCCGGCCGCGCATATGCTGTTTCATTTGATTTTTTATTTCATCTTTGTGATTATGATAATCCCATTAAATGATTTTTTCAATCTTTTTTTGATCAAAATTAATCGATATTCGACAATAATCACTAATTATAGATTTTCAAATTCCATATATTGATCATAAAAATCATTTTTTGATTGAAAAAATCATATCTATGCTTTAAACTATGTTTACGATACATCTTCATATTCGGGAGGTCATCATTTATGAGCTTGACTTATAACGAAATTGTTGCGCAGTACTCCGCCTTGCGGCAAACCTACGACTACTTGCTGTCCAAAAGAGAACAAATCACAGCGTTCGCCCGCGCCGGGTCCGCCGCATCGGTCACCTTCGTCGGGTGCGGCTCCAGCTACTGCCTGAGCGAGTCCGCCGCTTTCTCCGTGCGGCTGCGCGCAGGCTTGCCGGCCAGCGCACTTGCCGGAGGCGACCTGCTGCTGAACCTGGATCGCTACCGCCCGCTTATCGCGAGCACGCTGCTGGTCGCGCCATCGCGCTCCGGCTCCACCACAGAGGTGGTGGAAGCCGTCCGCTTGATTCAAACCGGCCAACGCATTCCCGTTATCGCGCTGTCCTGCGTAACGGATTCTCCGTTGTCGAAAATAGCCGACCTGTCGCTTGAGCTGCCTTGGGCGTTCGACAACAGCGTCTGCCAGACGAGAACCGTGACGAACCTGTACGCTGCGAACCTGCTGCTGGCGGCCTTCATAGGCGGCGACGAGAAGCTGATCGCCGACATCGGGAAGGCGATCGAGCAGGGCGAAGCTTATATGGCCCGCGTAGAAAGCGGAATACGCCAAGCGGCCGGCTTCGCCTGGACGAATGCCGTCGTGCTCGCCGACGGCGAACTGCAAGGGCTTGCTTCCGAAGGCGCAATCGCCCTGACGGAAATCGCCAACGTGCAGGCTCGCTCCTTCCATCTGCTGGACGTGCGCCACGGCCCGATGGTGACGATCGGCGCAGATACGCTCGTCATCGCGGCGCTGTCCGGCGAAGGCACGGAGCATCAGCGCAACCTGATGCGCGATATTAAAGCCAGAGGCGCGCGGATCATCGCCTTCGCCGACCGCGCCGAAGCGATCCCGGCCGAGCACGTCGATCTGGCCGTCGTTTCCGAGAGCGAGCTCGACATTGCGGCGCAGGGCATTCCTTTCATTTTCATCCCGCAAATCGTTGCCTTGAGCAGCGCCGAGCGGCAAGGCATCAACCCCGACCAGCCGGATGGCCTGGTTGCTTGGGTCAAACTGTAGCGGCATGCCAACCACTCTGTTCATAGGCTCCCGCTGGGGGGGGGCGATGACAGAGTGGTTTTCTTTCGTGCATTTTTCCGCTAATTTACGAACATTCTTTTATTGACACATTTCAATCATACGTATTATGATATTTATGAAACGAAATAACAGTCATCACTTCAAATAACGTTCGTATATCCTTAAGAATCGGCTTGAGGGTCTCTAGAGGGAGCCATAACTTCCTAGCTACGATCGGGTACTGCTTTCGCATACCCGGGTGGCTGGGATTTTTTGTGTTCAATTAGCCCAGCGGGGCATAACGCACAAAGGAGACTGAACATGAGCGAATATGATTTCATTGCGGTCGGCGCAGGCCCGGCCGGAATTTTTGCCTGCTACGAGATGACCCTTCGCAAGCCCGGGGCAAGAGTGCTGCTCGTGGACAAAGGCCACGATATTTACCGCCGCAGCTGCCCGATTTTGGAAAATAAAATCAAGCTGTGCCCGCCCCCGGCGGGGAAAAAAGATTTCTCCGGCTGCCTGCCGGCCTGCTCCATTACGGCAGGATTCGGCGGCGCCGGCGCTTACAGCGACGGCAAATTCAACATCACCACCGAGTTCGGCGGGTGGATGACCGATTATTTGGCTCCGTCCCAGGTGCTGGAGCTCATCCATTACGTCGACGGGATCAATTTGCAGCACGGTGCGGCGCCGGGCATTACGGATCCGACGACCGAGGCCGTCAGAAACATCGAGCAGCGCTCCTATGCCGCAGGGCTCAAGCTGCTGCGCGCACAGGTCCGGCATCTCGGCACCGAGCAGAATTTGCTCATCCTGCAGTCCATTTATGAATATTTGAAACCGCGCATCGACATGCAGTTCAAAACCGAAGTGGAAGACATCATTACGGTCAAAAGCGGCAGCAAGCACGAAGTCCGGGGCATTCGCCTGAAAGACGGTACGGAAATACACGGCAGCCACGTCATGCTCGCCCCGGGCAGAGACGGTTCCGCCTGGCTGACGCAGGTGTTCAAGCAGCGCCGCCTGAGCATGCACAACAATCAGGTCGACGTCGGCGTGCGCGTCGAAACTTCCGATGTCGTCATGCGCGAAATCAACGAGCATTTGTACGAGGGCAAATTTATTTTCAACACGTCCGTCGGTACGCGCGTCCGCACGTTTTGCAGCAACCCGTCCGGTCACGTCGTCGTCGAAAATCACAGCGGCGTCATGGCCGCTAACGGCCACTCGTTCAAAGATCCGGCGCTCGGGTCGGGCAATACGAACTTCGCGCTGCTCGTCTCGCACAAATTTACCGAGCCGTTCGATAAGCCGAACGAGTACGCCCGGGAAATTTGCAAGCGTGCCAACGATTTGTCCGGCGGCGGTGTCATCGTGCAAAAGTTCGGCGACATCCTGCGCGGCCGCAGATCGACCGTCGATCGCATCCGCGAAGGCTTCCTCGAGCCGACTCTCAAGGAGGCCGTTCCCGGCGACCTGGGGCTGGTGCTGCCCTACAACACCATGAAAAGCCTGATCGAAATGATTCATGCGCTGGAAAAGGTCACGCCCGGCATCGCCGCGGAGCATACGCTGTTCTATGGCGTCGAGGCGAAATTTTACTCGGCGCGTCCGCGATTAAGCGAGGAATTCGAGACCGAGATTCAAGGTTTATTTTGCGGAGGGGACGGCGCAGGAATTACGCGGGGATTGGCCCAAGCAGGCGCAGCAGGCGTCTGGATCGCACGGAATGTGCTGAAGCGATTTTCGGCATAAGCAGTTTCGTAAAACGACAAAGCCTTCCTCACGGAGGGCTTTTATATTAGGTGAAAAGCCCTTTTACATTACTGAAAAATGTGCTAAAATGAAAGCGTTAACATTTGAGTCGTTCACATTAAAATGAGGGGGAATACACATGAATGTAGCGCTCAGTTCAAGAAACAGTTATGAAGACTTTGTTCTGGAAAAAGATATTATGTTTTTCCGCGTCGGAGAACACGGTCTCGTCAGCTTTCACGGCAAAAACTATAACATAAAAAAACGCATGTCCACCGAGCAGCTCAGCGCGCTGATCGGGAACGCCGCATTTTTCAAAGCGAACACAGACTGTTACGTGAATATTAAAAAAATCGCCGTCGTTCAGGAAGGCAAAGTATTTTTCGAAATGAAAGGCGCGGATTCCAAGTACGCTCCCATCACGAAGCTGCGGCAGCACCGTTTAAAAGAAATATTGCAAAGAAATGCGGAGCCCCTCAATTTGTAAAAAAGCGAAGGAGCCGGCGAACTAGCGCCGACTCCTTTTTGCTATCTATTTTATGAGATTTTCGCCATTGTTTCGTGCTTGTGCTCGCGCAAAAGGAACCTGACGTATTCCACGGTCGTATCCTTGACTTTCCTCGCTTCTTCGATCGTCGCAAAGCCGTACTCCGCATGGTCGGTCGCCCCGTATTTGCGCAGTTCCTCGGGATTCATGCCAAGTGTGGAAAAATTGTTCACCAGCTCAAATTGCGTGTTCGCATCCGCATGTTTCACGAAGATGTCCTTCGTAAAAAACGAGCCCTGCTTTTCCACCTTAAAGATGACGCGAAAAGGCTTCTCCTTGTCCGAAACGAAACATTTAATGACAACGTCGATTTCCATCGTTCTGTAATCATCCGCCGCCGCAGGTTCCTGCTTCGATGGTTGAAACATTTTCTTCAAAAAATCAAACATGGTCTTTCCTCCGTTTCCGACATGAATCTACAGCCTATTGTAGAGGATTCGGACAAATTTGACAACCCAAAAAATGGATCGGTCGCAAAAAACTTATTGACCGCTTCTCTTGCCCGTTCAGTCTGAAAACGCCAGCAGGCTTGCTTGCAGCTTCTTCTAGGCGTGCTTCGCTTCCTCAATCAGCGGCTGGACGCCGCTTTTTCCGCGGTATTTCAAAATAATTACCAAGCTCAGCACCGCGCTCAAAATGCCGCAGCAAAGAAACGCGCCGCCCGCGCCGAATCGGTCCGCCACATACCCTGCGATCAAATTGCCGATAGGCGTCGATCCGGCGAATACGAGGGCATAGACGCTCATCACCCGCGCCCTGAACTCATCTTTGGCATGCATTTGCAGCGCGGAATTGCTGTTGGTCGAAAACAAAATATTGAAAAATCCCGTCATCGCCAGCGCGATCCCGCACAACACGACGGATTTGCTGAGCCCGTTCAGCACGAGACAGCCCGCTACAACCATGCTGCAAATAATGCTGAGCGTAAGACGCGGCCCTTTTTTGCTGCGCAGCGACATCGTAAGCGCCCCGATGAAAGAGCCTGCTCCGAGACAGGACATCAAAGTTCCGTACGTCGTCTCCCCGAGGTGCAGCACATCTTTCGTAAATACGGGAATGAGCACATTGAAGTTAAAAGCAAGCGTTCCGATTACGGTAACGAGCAGAAGCGTCTGCGACAGCAGCGGGTCCTTCGCGATGTAGCGGAGACCGTCTTTAATTTCTTTAAGCACGTTTTCGCTTGATTTCTTTTCGCGCACATAAGGGGTCGCCTTAATTTGCAGCAAACCGTACAAAACGGCAAGAAAGCTGAGCCCGTTGAGCAAAAAACACCAGCCCGCCCCGAAGAAAGCCATCATGACCGCGCCGATCGAAGGGCCGACGATTCTGGCCATATTAAACGTAGTGGAATTCAGGGCGATTGCGTTCATCAAATCTTCCTTACCGACAATTTCGATGTTGAACGCCTGCCGCGTCGGCATATCGAACGTGTTGTTCAGACCCAGCAGCAGCGCAAGCACCAGGATGTAGCTGTACCGCACGGTATCGGTAAATACGAGGATCGCCAGCGTAAAAGCAAGCAGCATCGAGATCGTCTGCGTCACGATCAAAATGTTTTTCTTCGGGAACTTGTCGATGACAACGCCCGCGAACAAGGAAAACAAAAGAATCGGAGTGAATTGAAAAGCGCCCACAAACCCGAGCAGCAGAGGGGAGCCGGTCAAGGTCAGCACGAGCCACGACTGTCCGATATTTTGCATCCAGGTGCCGATCAGCGAAACGCATTGTCCGAGCCACAAGTAACGGTAATTCCGGTGAGTCAAAGCATGAAAATGCCGGTCAATAATCGAAGCCCCGGTAAGCCGAATATTCATTGCGAACACCTGCCCTGCTAGCTTGATGTTGATTTTTCGGGGGAATCCGAACATTCCGCGGCAAACCGCGCCGCATTGTTCCCCATTTTTTCCAAAATCGTAAGAGCGAGCTGCTTCTCTTCTTCCGTCAGGCCGAAAGTCAACCTCTCCCTCCAATCCGTCAAGACGTTTCGCACGTCTTCCTTAATGCCGAGCGCCTTCTCGGTCAGGTGGACATGATTGCACCTTTTATCCTTTTCGCTGACGCTCCGGGTGATGTATCCCTGCTCTTCCAGCTTTTTGAGCGCTTTCGCCGTTGTACCTTTGTCGATCTTCAAGTAATCGGAAATCTCTTCCTGCGTCAGGCCGTCTTCCTTGTAGAGCGCGTTGAGAAAAATATGCTGCCCTCTGCCGATGTCGTAATCTTTCAGGCGATCGCCTATATACATTTGGCCGTAGCGGTACAACAGCGATACCCATCGCGGTATCGAATTTTTGGCGTCAATCATACGTTCCCTCCTTTCACCGATTAGTTGCACTTGCCACTAATTCAGCATACGCCTGATTAGTTGTAAATGCAACAGATATTTTTACAAAAAAATAACATTTGGGCGTTTTAAATGACGGTTATGCTAGTCTGAGCCTATGTATACGATGAAAAACCTGCATTTTTGCAGGAATGTTTCGCTGCCAGTGTATCGACGAGCAAAAAACTCACTTTCCAGGCAGCCCAAAAACCCCGCGTCAGAGGCGATAACCAGAAACTGCCTGGCTGCACGAAGAAAACCTGCAAAAATACATGAATTTGCGTCCTTGATCGCTGGCCACGAACAATTCCTGCAATTGTGCAGGTTTTTCAGCGGGGATAGGGGTTCAGGCTCAACTTTCAGCGAAAATCCCTGTACTTTTGCAGGCTTTTCGTCCAAATAAGCCATTTTCAGAGGAAAAACCTGCGCTTTCGCAGGTTTTTCCCTACCACGAGTTACCACGGTTTCAGTCGGTTTACCACAATATAGGGGCGTCTCGGTTCGTTACATGCAGAAAAGCCTCTGAGGAGCACGTTTAAGACTTGAACGGTTCTTTACAGTTTGAGTCGCATCCGCGCGCTACAAAAACTTGATGCATACCGGGTGCGAAATGCCGAGCGACTGACCGGTATCGGTCAGCCGGCCTGTTGCCGCATCGACGCGGAACACCGTGATGCGGTCCGAGTCCTGATTCGCCGCGAGCAGGTAATCCCCCTGCGGCGTCAAAGCAAAATTGCGCGGCGTCCGCCCCAGCGTCGCCTGCACCTGGACGAGCGACAGCGCGCCCTGCCGCTCGTCCACCGCGAACACCGCGATGCTGTCATGCCCGCGGTTGGACGCATAAAGAAAGCGGCCATCCGGTGACAGATGGATGTCCGCGCATATGTTCTTGCCGGAGAAACCGGCCGGCAATGTCGAAACGCTCTGCAGCGGGATCAGCGTGCCCGCTGCCGCATCGTATTGCAGCGTCGTCACGGTGCAATCCAGCTCATTTACCGCATACGCGAAACGGCTGTCTGCGCTGAAAACGAGGTGCCGCGGCCCGGCGCCGGGCGTCAATGCCGCTTCGCCGTGCGGCTCCAGCTTGTGCCCTGCCGCGTCGACGGCCGAGATCACGAGCCTGTCGAGGCCCAGGTCGGCCGAGATCGCGTAGCGGTTGTCCGAGTCCACTATGATCGAGTGGGCGTGCGGCGCTTCCTGACGCTCGGCGTTCGGCCCGAGCTCGCCCGCGTGCTTGTGCAGCTGGCTGTGGGCCATCAGGCTGCCGTCTTCCGCAACCGGGAACACGGTAACGCTGCCTCCCAAATAGTTGGCGACGTACACGTTCCGGCTCGTCCGGTCCACGCTGACGTAGCACGGCGCCGCGCCATGCGCCGGCTGCTCGTTCAGCTTCGTCAGCCTGCCGGTCCCGACGTCGATCTTGTAAGCGGCGGCAGCTCCTCCGTACATGCCGTTGTACGTTTCCGTTTCGCTGACCGCATACAGCCTCGACCGGCGATGATCGACCGCCAAAAAAGAAGCGTTCGGCAAATCGTCATAAGTCTCCAAAATGCCAAGCTCGCCGGTACCGGCATCAAACGAACACAACGTAATTCCGATCCTGCTGCCGGCATCCGTATAGGAGCCCGCGTACCATTTATACACGTTTTCATTCGATTCTGCCATAAAGCAGCCTCCCAGCCTTTGTTCCATTTTGTCCCAATCATACAAACCTGTCACTCATTATATCCGATATCGCTCATAAATGCTTCTTTACAGCCTAGGCCGTTTCTTATCGTATCCGCCCTGTATTTTCCGCCCGATTCGTCCGCACATTGCCGTAATGAGCATCGCTGCGATCGAGCCGTACAAGGCCAATTCCATATCGTGCTGAGCGTCCCACGGGTCGCCTTGGGTTCCCAGGAACAAGGTCCCGATTTCCGGCGCGACGATGTTCGCCACCCACATCTCGATCAACTCATAAAATGCCCCGCTGGCCAGCACGATCGTACAAGTCAGCGTATACAGCCATTCTTTGCCGAGTCCTGTCCGCGCTTTCAACACTTCCCGAATCGGATAAGCCAGCAGCAGCCCATAGCTAAAATGAACCAACCGGTCGTAGTGGTTGCGTTCCGTATGAAACCACTCTTTCATCCATGCGCCGGCCAGCGTTTCATTATAAGCATAATGGGCGCCCCACACATGAAGAAACAAAAACAAGGCGATCAACACATAGGACAAATTGGAAAAAACGAACCGACGGTAAGTGCCTGCGAGCAGCAGCAGTGCGGCCCAGACCAACAAATTTTCCAAAAACCAGTCAAACCTGCTGGAAGGCTCCGCGGCCAGCCATGTCCATACTGAGACAAATACAACGATGACAGCATGCAGCATCCAGTTTACTCTAAACGGAATTTCCCGGTTCAGCCATACTCCGCGCTTCGGCATCTGTTTCACGGTTCGGTCCCCCCCTGCTCTGAAGTTCTTAAGACAAGGGTACCCCGCCGGTCCGGGTTGCCGGAAGTACTAACTTTTAGTAGTACTAAACAGGAAGCTGCAGCTTATCCATGCCAAACAGCCTGCGGCCGTTTGGGCCAGGCTGCTTGCCGATCCTTATGGAACCTCTGTCTATCCACGGTTTCGCTGGCATATTGCAAAAGCGTTGACTATAATGAAACTGAACCGCTTCACAACCAAAGCCCTAACAGGAGGTGCTCCGCTTTTGCCGTCCGCAGAACCGTTAGTTTCCGTCATAATACCAACTTACAACCGGCCCCTGGAGCTGGCTGAACTGATCGAATCGTTATCTGCGCAAACTTATTCGAACCTGCAAATCATCGTTGTCAACGACTGCGGGGAGCCGGTCGATTTCATTCAAGGCTTGTACCCGGAGCTGCACATTGAAGTTGTCAACATGCCCCGCAATCTCAAGCACGTCCATGCCCGTAACCGCGGGCTGCAGGAAGCGCGCGGCGATTACATCATGCTTTGCGATGACGACGACGTGCTGCTGCCCGTTCACGTAGAGCGAATGCTGCAGGAAATCGCGGATTGCGATCTTGTATACACAGATGTCGAGATTTTCGACTATGTAATCGAAGACGGAATCCGCCGGCCGACCAGCCGGTTCGTATTCGCCTACGAGTTCGATGTGCCGGCGATGCGCAGGTTTTCCACCTTTTTCTCGTCAGGCTGCCTGTTCCGCCCGCAGTTGATCGACGCCCTGGGCCCTTTTGACACCGAAATGTTTCATTACTGGGACTGGGACTTTTTCCTGCGCGCCGTAGAGCGGTTCCGCGTCAAGCGGGCGCCTGTCGCCAGCGTTCTCTATGCCTTCTCCCAGCAGGGCGGCAACATGTCCGGCCAGCTTGACAATATGCGGCCTTACCTGGACAAGCTGTCCGCCAAGCATGGGCTCGGCGAGCTCCCGACCAAAAACTTTTTCCTGCTGCTCGAAGAGCCGGAAGTCAAGAGCCGCCAAGCGGCGACGGAACTGCTTTGGGACGGCCGGCCGATCCGGTCTCGCCTCCGCTCATAGCCGCTTCGGATACAAACTTCGAAATTCGCTGGGCGTCATCCCCTCATGCTCGTGAAAGCGCTGGTTAAAATAACTGGCGCTGGGATACCCCGCTTCTCTGGCGATATCCTTGACGCTGCAATGCTCCTGCTCGATCAGCCGCTGCTTCGCGTACTGCATGCGGCAGAGCGTAATGAACGAAAGCGGCGTCATCGAAGTCGCCTTGCGGAACAGCTTGCAAAAATAGTGCGGACTGACTCCCGCACGCTCCGACCATTCCTCCAGCACAAACGGCTCGCACGCTTTTTGCTGCATCTCGGACAGCAGCGCCAAAATCCGGTCGATCGACTCCGTTCCTCTATTCGCTCCCGTAAGCGGCGCGGCATAGCTCATAAATTCGGCGAGAATCGTATACGTGAGCGAAGTCAGCTTCGTCGTCCGCAAAATGCTGTTCGCCTCCGCTTCCAGCAGCAGTTCATCCATCGCCTCCTCCAGCTCGCTCCACCGCTTCAACGTCCAAAGATTGCGAAAAAAACCTTTCTCCAGCAAAAACTCCTTCAAATGATCCCCGTAAAAATGCACCCAGCGCACGTCCCACGGGTCTTCCTTGCTGCTGTAATAGTTCTGCTTCTGCAGCGGATAAAACAAAAAGGCGTCGCCCCTTTGCAGCGTATGCGCCGTACCGTCCAGTACTACGTATCCTTTGCCGGCGGTCACGAAGTGCAGGCTGTAGCTGGCCCACGCGCCTTCAGCACGATCCACGATATGATTCGGCACATTTCTGTACCATCCGACGGATTCGGGAAAAATAAAGTATGGCGAGTTTTGCAGCGTTGGCAGCATCACATGTCTGGACATACATCCTCCTGATGACAATATTACGCTATCTAATGCAATATATTATTATATTCATTTTAATCAACTGCTTTTATAATGACAATATAACGCTATCAAAAAAAGAATGGAGTGTTGTTTTTCATGTCAAAACTACGCTGGGGCATTTTGGGCTGCGCCAACATCGCCATCCGGGCTTGCATTCCGGGCATCCGCCAGTCGGAAACGGGCGAAGTAGCTGCGATCGCAAGCCGCGATTTGGACAAATCGCAAAAAAACGCCGAGTCTTTAAACATCCCGAAAGCTTACGGCAGTTACGAAGAGCTCATCGCCGATCCCGATATCGACGCCGTGTACATACCGCTGCCGAATCATTTGCATAAAGAATGGACCATTCGCGCCGCCGAAGCCGGCAAGCATGTGCTTTGCGAGAAGCCTGCCTCGCTTACGGCCGCTGAAACGGAAGAAATGATCGCCGCCTGCGCCAAAGCCGGCGTACATTTCGCCGAAGCGTTCATGTACCGGCACCATCCGCGCTACGAACGGATCCGCGAAATTATCGCATCCGGCGAAATCGGCGAGGTCCGGGGCATTCACGGCACTTTCACGTTCAACAACCCCGGAGCCACAGGGAACGTCCGCTTTGACAAGCAAATGGGCGGCGGCTCGCTGTACGATGTCGGCTGCTATCCGATCAGCGCGGCAAGACTCATTCTCGGACGAGAGCCGGAAGCGGTTACAGCTCACGCCTTTTTCTCGCCGCAGCATGACGACGTCGACATGGTCATGTCCGGGCTCGTCGAGTTCAGCGGCGGCGTCGCGCTGACGTTCGATTGCGGCATGTGGGCGAATTTCCGCAACACCGTGGAAGTGCTGGGAACGACAGGCCGCATCGAGGTTCCGTCCGCCTTTATTACGCCTACGGAGGAGAGCGGGCATTTCATCGTATGGAATGCCGACGGCCGCCGCGAAGAGAAAGCCCCGTTCCTGAACCAATACGCGCTCCAAGCCGACGATATGGCCTATGCGGTATGGGGCAAAAAGCCTCAGCGCTTTGCTCCTTCCGATGCGGTCCTGAATATGAAAGTGATCGATGCTTGTCTGCAATCAGCCAGGGAGCGAAGCCGAATCGTTCTCTCTCACTCATAATCGGAAAGGTTGGGAAACGCGATGAAACATATCCAAATCAACGGGCTGAACAAGCCTGTCTCCCAGCTCATCATGGGCTCGGATTTTTTCAGGCTGGACAATGGCGACGAAGTGAGTCAAATTTTGGAGCATTATTTGGCGATCGGCGGAAATACGATCGATACGGCCTTTATCTACTGCGGAGGGGAAAGCGAGCAAGCCCTCGGCATTTGGCTGGACGCGATGAACAACCGCGAACAGATCAATATTTTTACAAAAGGCGCGCATCATGACCAGAACGGCCCGCGCGTGAACCGCGAGGCGATTCGCAGCGATTTGCTGACGAGCCTGGAGCGGCTGCGCACCCCTTACGTCGATTTGTACGCTCTGCACCGCGACGATCCAGCGACTCCGGTCGGCGCGATTATCGAAGCGCTGAACGAACAGGTGGAAGCCGGAACGATCCGCGCATTCGGCGGTTCCAACTGGACGCACCAGCGCATTCAGGAAGCCAACGAATATGCCGCACAGCACGGTCTGATCGGCTTCAGCTTCAGCAGCCCCAACCTCAGCCTCGCCAAGGCGAACGAGCCGTTCTGGGCAGGCTGCGTGTCGGCCGACGAGCACACCTTGCAGTGGCATGCGGCGAATCAGTTTCCGCTGCTCTCCTGGTCTGCGCAAGCGCGGGGCTTTTTCAGCGGCAGGTTCACGCCCGACATCCGGGACAATGCCGATCTCGTGCGCGTATTTTACAGCGATGCCAACTGGGAACGGCTTCACCGCGCCGAGCAGCTGGCTGCCGAGAAAGGCGTTACTACGATTCAAATCGCGCTCGCTTACGTGCTGAACCAGCCGTTCCCGGCGTGCGCGCTGATCGGTCCCCGCAGCGAAGCCGAAATGCTGTCGTGCAACGCCGGCGCGCAGCTGGTATTAACCCCGCAGGAGCTCGCATGGATCGACTTGACGCAGGAAGCGTTAAAAGCGTGAAACAAACCGCCCCGGATTGCATGATTCCGTGCAATCCGGGGCGGTTTTCCGTTACAGCCTAGCGAGAATATCGTTTTTGAACTGCTCGACAGCTTGATCCGTATCGATCGTGTAGCCGCACTCCAGTCCTACAAAACCGTCGAACCCTGTATCTTGAATCGCTTTCAAAATATTCACGTAATTGAGCTCGCCGGTTCCCGGCTGCTTGCGTCCCGGATTGTCCGCAATATGATAATGGCTAATGCGCTCCCGGTAGGCTGTCGCGTTGCGAATCACGTTGCCCTCCGTTATCTGTTGGTGATACACGTCGAACACCAGCTTGACCCGCTCGCTGCCCACGGCGTCAATCACTGCCGCCGCTTCGTCGGAGCGCTGCAAATAATGGCCTGCGTGATCGACCAGCCCGTTGAGCGGCTCTATTTCCAGCACGATGCCCGCGTCCTCAAGCAGCGGCACGCACTGCTTCAGCGTCTCAATCATCGCTTCCCGCTGCAGCTCCCTGGGGACGCCGGCTCTTTCGCTGCCGGTCTGGGTAATAATCGCCGGGATGTTCAGCCGGCGGCACGCTTCGATCGTCTCGCGAAGAGCGCTTACATAAGCTTCTCTGTAAGCCGGATCAACCAGATTGAACACCTTTGTGCAGGTGCTGATGATGCCCACGCCGATCCGCTCCTGCTCCGCAGCAAACCGCTGCAAATCGCCAAGCCCCCACCACTGGTACAGCTCCAAACCGTCAAACCCGTGCTCCTTAACCTTTTCCAAATGATACACTGCATCTTTACCCGGATACGCTCCGATGCAAAGGGAATACTTCAATGCCCGACACCCCTTTCCCAATCTATCTACAGCTTATCCGATGATGGACGTTTTATCAATCGGCATGATAAGATACAAGTAAGCGTTACCGCTATTAAGGAAAGCTGTTACTCTTTAGGAGGGCCCATGGGAAAGACTGACATTCGCCGGGATGCGATTATGCAGATCATTAAAGATAAAGGCTCCATCGCGCTGACCGACATTGTGCAGCAGTTCGCCGTTTCCGAAGCTACCGCCAGGCGGGACCTCGAAATTCTCGAACAGGAGAAACGGTGCATCCGCACTTTCGGCGGCGCCGTACTGGAAAGCTTGAAGGTAGAAGTGCCGTTTTTTAAAAAAATGGACCTGTATACCGAGGAGAAAAAAGAAATCGCCGAGAAAGCGGTCCGCTTGATCGAGGACGGTGACATTATCGGGCTGACCGGCGGCACGACGACGACGTTTATCGCCAAAAAGCTCAACCAATTCAAAAACTTGACCGTCATCACCAATGCGGTCAATATCGCATACGAGTTGATCGGCACGCCCAGTCTGCAGCTCATCGTTACAGGCGGCGTTATCCGGACGCAGACGTTCGAGCTCTCCGGCCCGCTGGCTAATGCGACGCTGGACAATCTCAGCATCCGCAAAACGTTTCTGGGCGTAGACGGGGTTTCCTTGTCCCGCGGTATGATGATTTACAACGAGCTGGAAGCGGAAACGAACCGCTGCATGATGCGCAGGTCCATGGAAACGTATCTTGTGGCCGATCATTCCAAATTCAGCCGCAGCTCCTTGTTCGTCATCGGCGATGTCCGCGAGACGACCGGCATTTTGAGCGACTCTGCCGTATCCCGCGAGATGATGGACGCTTACCAGGAAGCGGGAGCGCCTTTTCTGTAAAACAAAAACCTCGATCTTCCACGGCCGATGCCGTCGAGATCGAGGTTTTTTCAATTTTTTAAGATGCCGTCTGCGCTTCCGGACTTCCCTCGCTCTGCGATTGAGGCCTGTATTTCAACGAAGGCAGCATCACGATGACACCGATAACAAATAAAGCTGCGGAAGCCAGATAGATCGAATTAAGCGGAAGCAGTGCCTTCAAATAACCCGCCAAGCTCATCGTAATGACCATCGCTCCCATAAAGAGCGGGTTCAGGATGCCATTTACCCTGCCAACAAAAGCTTCATCCGTGTAGCCGAGAATCATCGTACTGATGCCGATTTGAATGGCCGGCATGACGAAGCCCGAGCAGAACTGGGCGGCAAGCGCAAGCCATAACAGATGCGTATTGCCCATAACCGAGATCGTAACGATGCTGACGACCATGCCTGCGACAAGCATCGCCTGGGGCGTCATTTTTTTGCTGAACCCCATCGTCAAAGCGCCGCCCATAATCATCGCGACGCCGTTAGTCGCAATAAACCATTGCAGATTCTCTTTGGGCAGGGACAGATTTTCCGTCACGATGTAAAGACCGAGCGGACTGATCAGTCCGAGTCCCAGTCCTGCGACGGCGAAGCATCCGCCAAGCATCAGCAGTATTTTGCGCTTGAACACGTACCTGAAGCCTTGCGCCATCTCATTGAAAATATGCGTAGGCTCCTGCTTTTCGGAAGATTCGGTTTGGCGGTCCGGCGGCAGAAAAGTAAGAACGAGGGCGGAGATCAGAAAGCAGACGCCCATAATGCCGACGCCGACTTCAATGCCGAAATGGAAGTAGACGAAGGTGCCCAAGATCGGACCGAGTATCATAAATATCGCGAACATCGATTGGTACATGGACATGCCCAACTGGATTTGCGATTCCGGCACATGGAGCTTGAACAACTTCATACCGGACGGCTGGGAAAATTGCGACAAAATCGAAGATACGAGCGTTGCAAAGAAAATCGCTTTCCAGGAACCGTAAGCGAGCGTGAACATAACGACGAACACCGAAACCGCGCTAAGTATATCGCACCATACCATCGTCAGCTTGGGCCGCCAACGGTCGGCAAACGTTCCGCCGATGAATGAGAACAAAAAGATCGGTGCATATTCGGCGACGGAGATTAATGAAACCGCATAAGGATCATTTCCCGTTTGATCCGTAACGTAAAGCAGTACGGCAAAATTGCGGACCCAAATGCCGATCTGGAGGAACAGGCCTGACAGCAAAATCGCCTGGACGAAACGGTTGGCAAAAAAAGTACGCATGCTTGGCGCCTGGGTTGATGCAGACTGTGACATAAATGAAAAAGCACCCCTTTCCATCCCAGTCTATCCAATGAGGGGGGCCAGCGTCTAGTGAATGAAGTCATATGACCGGTCACATGAAATGCAGCTCCGGTTCGACGACGATGTCGACGTTTCCTTTGAGCGCCTTGCTGATCATACAGGTTCGCTCCGCGCGAACGGCCGCTTTGCGGAGCTTATCCGCCTGCTCCGGCATAAAACCTGCAGGGACGGCGATAACCGGTTTGTGGACGATTTTGTCGACCTTCATCGCCGGGTTTGCGGCTACAAACAGCTCCGATACAAGCTCAAGCCGTTCAATTCCTTGCCGCTGCACGAGCGCCGCCAGCGAAATGAGATAGCAGGCCGCGGCCGCTCCGAGCAGCAGCTCTTCCGGATTGCTTCCGACGCCCGGACCGGCAAGCTCCGCCGGTACGGAAATTGCGGTGTCCAGCTTGCCCGAAGCAAGCTCTCCGGCGCCATGCAAACCTCCCGACCAACGGGCCGCCAATTCAAACCGATGAATGCCCATACTTGCCGCTCCCCCCTGTCCCTGTAGACGTTAAACTTTAAAACGATCGATCAGCTGTCTGAGCTCCGCCGACATCGCTTTGAGCGAATCCGCGGATTGGCTTACCTCGTTCATGGATACCAGCTGCGAGCCGGAAGAGTCCGCGATTTCCCGGAAATGCTGTGCCGCGTGCCGCGAAATGCGCTCCAGCTCGTCGACGGACGCGGCCGCTTCTTCGGAGCCGGCCGATACTTCCTCCGACGCGGCGGAGACGTCCTGGAGCTGCGCGGTCATCCGCTCCAGCCCGGCGACAATGTCGCCGAACGCGCCGCCGGCGTCCCGGACGATGCCGAGGCCGGCCTGCACTTCCGCCGAGCTCGCCGCCATGCTGGCAGACAGCGAGGCCGTCTGCTCCAGGATCGCCTCGATCAGCTCGGCGATCCGCTGTGAGGAAGCTTGCGACTGATTCGCAAGCTTCCTCACCTCCTCGGCCACGACAGCGAAGCCGCGGCCGTTCTCGCCCGCGCGCGCCGCTTCGATCGCCGCGTTCAGCGCCAGGAGATTGGTCTGCGACGCAATCTCCGCCATCATCGAGACGATCTCGCCGATTTCGCCGGATCGTCCTTCCAAATGCTTCGTTGCGGCGGCCATGTGCGCCGACGTCGTCACGATCGCCTCCATCCGGCTGACCGCCGTGACGATGGAGGCGTTGCCGCGGTGCGCATCCCGGGTCGTCTGCTTCGACACTTCCGCGACGATGGAGGCCGATTCGGCGATGCGCTGCATCCCGGATGTCATTTCCTCCATCGCCTTGGTCATTTCCGCCGCGTGCCGCACCTGCGTCTGCGCGCCTTGCGACGCCTCCCGGATGTTCGCCGCGATCGCATGGCTCGCCGATGTCGTATGGCGCGCGTGATCCGCCACGCCTACCGATGCGCCGAGCAGCTTGTCCGAGCTGCCGCGAATCCCCCGGATCACCGTCCTCGTGTCGGATACCAAAAGCCCGAAAGCCGCCGCCAGCCCTCCGATCTCATCCTTGCAGTTCACTGGGATTTCGACCGTCATATCGCCTTCGCCGACTTTGGCCACCTGCGCAGTCAGCCTGATTAACGGCCGCGTCAAGTAGCGGGCCAGCCCGAACACGACCAGCATGCTGACGGCAAAAACGCCCGCCGCGACGCCGATCATCGTCTTCCTGGAAGCATCCATCAATGCGTAAACTTCCGTCGCATCCAAATCGGCCCCGACGACGCCAAGCAGCTTGCCGTCCTTCCCTTTAAACGGCACATAGGCGGTAATCGTCGCTCCGAACTCATCCCTGGACAAATCGCCGATCATGACCTGTCCTTCCTCGAACGCCTTGATCATCCCCGGATAGCCATGCCCCTCTTCGCTCCCCAAAGGCGAAAAATCCCCGTCCTTCGCATCGGCCGGAGCCCCGTCCACCATATAAACGTAGGAGGCTTTCCCGTCTTTTTCCGTTTTTCCGAGCGTGTATACATATTTGAAGCCGTTCGTTTCCCGCAATGCATTAAGCTCCGCACGCAGCTTTTTATAATATTCCGTTTCCGCTCCGGACTTGAGGCTCAGGCCCGCATACGCTTCCGCATCGATCAGCTTGGCCGCGCGTTCCGCTACGGCCTTTGCCTGAAGTCCCATGGAATTTTCCACCAACTTGCCGGAAGAGCGGTACAGCGTAAATCCGAGAACCGTTCCCGCAATCAAAATAAGACCCGAGAAAAACAAAACCATGCGTGCCAACAAACTGTCCAACCTGCAAAACTCCCCTTCCTAATCCCTTATGCTTTTTGACATTATTCTACATGAAACCGTTCTCTTTGCCCAATGTTTTTTGGAAATTTCCGGCATCAAAAACATACTTCCGTATAGCAAATAAAAGCCGCTTCTTCATCCTGCCGGACAAAGAAACGGCCTCTTTATAAAGTTGATATTCATGAATTTGCATAAGAAGCGTGTCTGAATCAAAACAACGAAAGCCCTGCCTCTCTTCCATCCTTGCGGCTCCGATGACCGCGCCAGTGAGAATTGTCTAACAAACGCCTGCCGAAACACCGTAACGCCTGCCTCGGGTTTACCTGTAAATGAGCATCTTGCGCGTAAGGAGAAAGAAACATGGAAGGGAATTGCTTTCATCTCGCTAAACATTTTAAAGGGGTAAATGAGGTTTTGGTACGAAGTGTTTATATACTTCATTTATATCAATTTATATATAATACTACGTACCATATGCAATTGTCAACACCCTCATTCATTGAACCCGATGAACGCCAACGGTTTTGTTTGCGCTGCCGATGATACGGACGGCAATATCCTCCGTTCGCACGACTCCGTTCATGTAACGGATTTGAAAATGAATCGTCTGCAGCCCTTCAGGCAGCCCCGCGGTAAGAGAAAGAAATCTTTCATCGAACAGCTGCCCTCTGAATGAAGCAGGGTCGGCCGGATCGGGCGCTAATTTGGCGGATACATACAAAGAATGGCCGTCCTGCCCTGTCGTATCAATCCAGGCCAAAGCTTCGGCAACCGGAGCCGGGGAGCTTCGGGTCGAGACAACGAATATTTCGCCCGAATAAAAGTCCTTCGGATGCTCGGTCGTTCGGTGCCCTTTGCTTTCATGGTAGGCGAGCCATCGATCCGTATAAGTCACATCCGATTGAATCGTTAACGGTGACGCCGCGACGATTTTTTCCGCGTGAGCCGACGCATATCCGTCGGAAACCGTCAACGATACTGTGTAAGGACCCGGTATGCCAAAAAGATAAGCTGCGTGCTGTGTCCTGAACACGGCAACGTCTCCACTTGGAGTCGAAATCTTCCATTCGTAAGTTAACGGATCGCCGTCGGCATCCGACGACAGATTCGTAAAATGAACCCAATCCCCTTCCCATACGGGCTTCGGCGACCAGTCAAAATCAGCGGCAGGAGGCCGATTGATGTACATCCAGGTCTGTTCGGAGTACGGGGACCAGACATATCCGTCAAAAACACGAACGCGAACACGCAGCTTTTGGCCGGCCGGCAAATCCGCAGGCACCGCCCACGTCCCCGTATTGGAAACGGTCCCCTGCCAGTGCTGGCCGGAATCGAGGATCATCTCGTCATTAGCTTCATTCGTCACCTGAATTTGAAAGTACGTAAACGTTGTCCCCGGATCAGGGTCAGTCTGCCGCCACTGCAGCGTCGGCCGCAAGCTGTTAACAATCGTTGGATTGGCTTGCGTTCCATCCGGAACGGTCATCGCCGCCACCGGCGGACGATTGGTAACCATCCAGCCGATATTCGACCAACCGGACCAGACAAGACCGTCATTGACCCTGACGGCGGCTTGATATTTTTGACCGAGCTGCAAGCTTTGCGTTAGCGTCCACTGAGCGGTTGATGCTGTTGTCCCTTGCGGTTGAACTCCGGAAGCGGCGGCGACATTGCCGCCCTCGTCCTTGACGATGACCTCGTACGCTGCAAAAACAGTGCCCGCATCGGGATCCGTCTGATTCCACGTAATCGTAGGGGTCAGCGTGTTCACGTAGCTTGGGCTTGCTTGCGTTCCGTCCGGGAACGTCAGGACCGCTGCCGGCGGATTGTTCGCAACCGGCACGCTTACATTGATGCTTTGATCGTACCAATCGCTCCAAAGCCCATCCTCCTGCATGACGGCTTCGCTGATGACGTAAGTGCCGTTTTGATTCGGCCGGCTCGGGAATCCGTAGGCCGCAGTGCCGTCAGGCGCCGTATACTTCCACAATCGGCCGAAAATACCGCGGCTATTTTCATAGCCGGCTTGAACGTTTGTCGTGCTGAGCCAGTGGTCCGGATCGTAGCTTTGATCCGTATATCCCAGCGTATGGTCCGCGTTTTCATACACCGTAAAAAGGGCAACCGGCAGACGAACCGCCTTGACGTACTGTGTGTACGGCTCCGACAATTTGCTGTAGGAGCTGAACGTTCCGTCCGCATAAGTGTAAGGCCGCGGCGACGGGTCGTCCGCAATTTGATAATCGACCTTAAAATACCCGACGCGATAAAGCGAAGCGTTTGGCGAACCGATGACCTGATTATCGTATGAGTTGGCCGGAGGCGCATCCGAGTAGCCGTCCCCTGCATCAAGATATTTGTATGGCTGCTCATTCGTAAATGTCCATTTCACCGTTTCCGGCCGCGCCGGATCGCCTTCCGGATCGTTGTAATTTACCGAGTACTGTATCGGATTGCCGACGACGACGACGTTGCCCAAATATTTCGTACCCGGTCCGTCCAGAACGGTAACGTTTTTAAACTCCGTACCCGCCTTAGTCGCATAAATCCCGTACATGCCGTTCTCGGCAATTGCCCGGTCGTATACATCGATGATCAATGCCCCGTTCACATAAACTTTAATATGGTCGGCAGAAACTTTGATTTTGCCGTTAGCAAAGGTATACGCCGGGATCGGAAACGCCTTCGATTTGATGACCGTCCGAACGCCGTTTACATAAGCGACGAGCGAGGTGGTATTCGTGTCATTTTCAACCCGATAAAAATTCAAACGGTCTTTCATCCGGAAGGAAAATCCGGCCGTCTCGTTCGCCTTCGTTGCACCGGAAAACTTAAACGCGTAGGTGAACTCGCCATTTTGATTGTTGGCCGCCGGGTTATACAGCTGTCCGGACGTGAAATAAGGTTCTTTCCCGGCAGTAGACGTAAGCGAACCGCTATAGTAAAACTCTCGATCATCGTAATAGGTGTGCGCTCCTCCTCCCGACGCCCTTGACTGCCAAATCGTGTGCACTTGCAGTACCAATCCGCCGTCATTGACGATGTTCAGAGCTTGTATGTACGTCCCAACGTCCCAATAATCGCCGGCATCATTGCTTCCGTGTGCGAACGAGCCCACAGTCATAGTTTTGGTTAAAGTGCCATTGTTTAGATTGATTTGGGTTAATTGAACGGTTCCCCCGGTAGCCACGGCACAATATAGCTGCCCGTCTTTTGTTATGGCATAAGCTCCATGATTGCCGGCTGTAACTTTGCAAGCGTTGGCAGGGACCGACCAAACGAGATTTCCGTCCCAATCGTATGCTTTGCCTCCCGATGTGACAATCAGATTCTTGTACGTTCCGGCAATGGTTTCCCTGTAAGTCAACTGAGCTTTTTGCAGGCGACTGCCATCGGAACCATTTCGGATATACAACCAGGATTCCATGATAGTTGGTGCATATGTCGGTTGATCTGTTATGACATAAGCGAACTTGGACAAGTCAGGACTCACGGCTGTAATTTTGCTTGGCGTAATATGGTTGCGAACATCGCCGAAGTTCCAATGATCGGTATCCGTCGATAAAACCGCCCATTGCTGAACACCATCGACGTTTTTGACGTAATAGGCGCCGGAAACAGAATAAAACGGGATCGCTCCGCTGTGGTTGTCTGAGCGCAAGCCGGATGGATCGTTGTAATTTGATGCTTTATCCGCACAAAAATTGGAGCATTCCCATTCTAATTTTGCAGAACTTGCAACCGTGTAGGGCTGGCTCAAATCAATTCCGTTATACGGGACATTGTTATTAGTCAAAATCGGTACATCGTAGACAGCCGCGTTCTTTAGCGTTCCGCTGCTTGTTTTATACCAGTTGGAACCGGTCGTCATATCGCCATCTAACGAAGTTCGCGAATACCCGAGCAGCGCGTCTATAGAGATCGGCGTCGGCAAGCTTAGTGCCGGAGGATTGTACGCCCCTGCCATCGTAAACGTGGCATTCGGTGAATCATTGTCAACTTCGAAGTAGACTGTCTTCGAAGCGGATTTTTTATACCCCAAACCTTCCTGAATAAATATATCCATCTTGCACTTGCCCACCCGCGTTGGCGTATAAAAAATATATCCGCTTGCGTCCTTGGAAACCGTTATAGACGTTTCATCTGCATAGGAACCGTCATTGTTCGTATCACAGGTGATCTTATTCGTATGGACTGCGATCGGATCATCGTCCGGGCTGTAACTGGTATCCTGAAATACCATTTGGTTTCCGCGCATTCCTGTGCCCGGGTTCACGATCTGAACGATAGGCGGCAAATCGGGCTGCACGGGGAGAATTTTGACAGCAGGTGCCAAAGAGCAAAATCCGGCACTATCGCAAACATCCAATTGAATCGTATAATCGCCGGGGCTTGCATAATAAGTCGAGTACGTGCCGTGCCAATCGAAGCTGACGATTGAATTTCCTTTTGGGCTGTAGCTGGAGACTCCGCTAATGAGCGGAGTAAATGTTCTGCCCTCTACGACTTTGGGCGGAATAGAGATTACAGGTATCGGATTCGGGTACGTCACATCCACATTAGCCGTTACTTTTGACGTGTTGCCGCAATAGTCCGTCGCATAGACATCGATGGAATGCATACCGATCTCAGCTGCCGTCAATATCATGCTGAAGCCAAAAGAATAGCGATCATCGTGCGTGTACGGGCTGCCGTATAGGTCCACATATTTTTTTAGCCATGCATCTTTTGCCGCTGCGCTGGCCCAATCCCATGTAAAATAAAAGGCATCGCCGTCCACATCCCGCGGATACGGAGGGTCCGACTGATTATCGTAAATGATTTGCAAGTCCAGCCAATCGCCGGGAAACGCTTTTGTGACCGCATTCACTGCCCCGCTGTTCCCGTGGTTAACAAAGCCCGCTTTGAATACCGGCGGTTGATTGGAAGGGGTGCATGAAGCCGGCGTAGTAATCGTAAACGTCTTCGGTCCGATTGTTTGGACGGTGCCGCATGACGTTACAACCTTGAGTATAACCGAGACGGTTCCTACTCCGATCCCTCCGGGATAAGGCGGGCCATTAAAGCCTTGGTTGCTGGCTTGTGTATTTGTGACAGACCAAGTTGAACTTCCTTGCGTGACGGTCCATGTGACGGTCTGGAGCGTGCAATCTTGACCGCCTGTTATGGAAACCGTTGGATAAAAGGTATTGGATTGACCGAAAGGCATCGTGGATTTTTCGATGGTAAAGTTGGCCGTTACAACCTCAGGGCCTCCCCCTCCGCCGCCTCCACTGCAAGAAGCAGCGGGTGTAACCGAATATGATTTGCTGTTATCCGCCGTATCGCTCTCTCCGCTTACGGCATCAATGATGACAGCTACCGAATAGCTTGACGTTCCTCCGAATGTCTTGGTAAAAGTTTCAGTTTTACTCGATGACGCTGCTAACCCTGAATAACTAAACGTTTTGAACGTCAATCCGTCAATCAGTACTTTTACGTTGAAGGAAGAAGTTACGTTCGTTCCACCCGAGTTGGAAAAGGTGAAAGTAAACGTTGCCGCTTTACCCGCTTCAACACAGGAGGGCAAAGCCATATGAATATTGCCCAAGTTCGGAGGGCCTGTTGCGTTCTCATAAGAAATTTCAATATGATCGGGATATTTATAGGTTTTTGATTTTAGATTGACTGTGAATGCGGCGTAGTAAACCATTACCTTTGCTCCGGGTAAAGCTAATTGCTTTACATAATCGGATTCGTAATTCAGATCTTGTTTGTAAAAAACTTCATAATAATCTGATGTTATACCTTTCGTTTCAACATAGTGGGTTGTTGTTAGATCGGTAAAACCACTTGGTATTCCTTCAGGACCATCAATAGCAATATTACTTAATACATTCGCAGTTGCCTTAATATCAGAAACATTAACAAGTGTTGAAGGAATTTCTGTCGAGCTATTTTCAATTTTATAGGGTTTTATTCGATTAGCTTTAAGTGATAGTCCGGCTCCTGCACAATTCGGACTTGAAGGCATTAGATACCCATTTACGTTTTCCGTGTAATCACGGCCCGAGTGGTTTACACAACCAGTTGCCCCATCCTGATACCAATCTAATGTTCTTCCTGGACTGTTAGGAGCATATCTGTACCAGGCAAAATATCCTTGCGCCGTATCATTACTTTTCGATTCTACTATTACAGGTGCACCTAAAAAATTAACTCCATGAGTACTCCATGTAGGGAGACCAGCAGCCTCTTCAATGATCTTAATTTTCTGCCCGTCTCGATAGAATGCTAATTCTTTAATAATTTTTCCTGCTGGTGCAGTTATAGAAAATGGGTTCGTATTCGCTGTTTTTGAATCACTATAAACAGCTTTATCACCAAGCTGAGAATTTACTGCATACGTCATATCCCTTGTTTCATCTGGTGATGTATCCGATGCGGCTTTTACAAATGGCCATTCAAGATACTGTATTGGGAAAATTTGAATAGCGAACAAAAACAAAACCACAATACTTATATACCTTACTTTAATTCGCATTTCCCCCCTTCCCTTATGTAACATTCCTAGCTTTTAATTTTTAGGGATCAAGCTATGAAAAATTTCTTTATTAAAGTTTGGTGCCGGTGGTATAGCTGGTGCGCTAATTGACAAGATCAAATCATCAGTTGGAAGGGCTTTTTTTGAAATTATAAACGCAGGAAAATCACCAGCTTGATTTATAAAAAGAGGAGCCATACTGCTCAGGATTCCATTAATTCTATCTGTAGGACTATTATCATTAAGCCCATATAAATTGAATCTTGGCTCTTTACTAGTTTCCTTATAAATCGCGGTATCTTTGTTATAGTCAACATGCCCCTTAAAATACAGCACATAACTACTCAAGTATCCATCCCTTACAAATGGGCTGGTTTTAGCTGATCTGCCATTATGCCATTTAATCTTACTGATATCCCCCAACAATCCCAGATTCGGATCATTTGGATCTTCCAAGTCAATAGCTACGATTTGATCGATCGTGCCCTTGTACAGACCGTCCCCTGTTTCCACCGACAAATTTTCAGGATTCCACGGTACACTTTGTTCCCCTCTAAAAATTTCAGGCATAACCGTGAAAATGTTAGTCTTTTTCAGTGCCAGCTCGGCATTGTTCACAGCATACTTGTCCACTTCCAGATTTCCGCCCGCGTTCACGGTCAGTATCCTCTCGATGATTGTTACGCTTTGCGCTCTTGTCGTTGCTTTATCCGTTCCCAGTTCCCCGCCGGCGAGTCCCTGGATCAGTCCCGTTTTCGTGGCGTTGTACATGAAAGATTTATCATCCATGTGTACGGCTGCATGCTGCAAGTCTTTGGTGGTGGCGCGCACGGCGAGTCTCGCCATTTCCAGGCGAGTTATCGGGGTGTTCCAGTCGCCTGTCGTAAAGTCGCTCCATCGGTGGATTCCGGCTTTTACGGCTGAGTTGATGTAAGGCGTATACCAGCTATCTCCATTTTCCGGTTTGGCAGCGTCAAGCTTTAACGCGGTTACGGCCATTTTCAAAAACTCGGCCCGGCTTATGTTAAGCTCCGGCCTAAAAGCGGCGTCCTCGTAGCCGTCTACGTAGCCTTTTTTGACGGCGGCTGCAATTTGCTTTTCCGCCCAGTGCCCGCTAACGTCGCTTAACGCAACGACTGCGGGCGACTGCGCAGCCGCTTCCGCCGCGCCGGTAATTTCGCTGGCTTCACAGCCGGCGCTGCAAACCGACATCAGTACTGCGAAAGAAATTATTTTTTTCATAAAACGAATCTCCCCTTTTATAAATGTGTGCTGCCTGGCGGTCATTCAAAATGTGACTTCCTGCCATAAAGTATGACACAGCATTTCTGTGAGCGTCTACCATTTTTCTCCAAAATCATCCAATTTAACGCAAAAACGCCCACGTTGTCGTTATAGCTTCATAAGCGACAACATGGGCGGTTCTTCCGCACACATTCGGTATTCTCTTGAACATTAAAATACCATATTGTAACAAAATAATCAATGACTACTTATCTCAAACGATAAATTTTTGCAAAGAAATTTGCAGTTCTTCGGCTAGGCCTGCCAGCGATTTCGCGGAGTTTGCGATCTCCTGCGTCGCAGCTTGCTGCTGCTGACTGGCCGCCGACGCTTCCTGGCTAACGCCGATTCCCGTTTCGGATACGCTGCTCACGACATTCATCACTTCTTCGATCCGCCCGTTCGAATCGGCAAGCTCCCGGATGGCCTGGTTCACGTCTTCCACCTTGGCGTTTACTTTTTCAACCGATGCGGCGATGTCGGTGAAAGACTCTTGAGCCTGATCGGAGACGGCCAGTCCCTGCTCCGCTTTGTTCGCCCCGGCCGACATCGACACGACTGCGCGACGGATCTGAGTCTGAATCGTCGCGACCAGGGTCGTGATGTGCCTCGCGGAGGCCGAAGACTGGTCCGCAAGCTTGCGGACCTCCCCCGCGACAACCGCAAAGCCGCGACCCGCTTCCCCGGCGCGGGCAGCTTCGATCGCCGCATTGAGCGAAAGCAGATTCGTCTGCGCGGCGATTTCGTTAATGGCGCTGACGATGTTGCCGATTTCATCGGCGTTCCGGCCCAGCGCCTCAATGACGGCGTTCACTTCCCGGACGGAGTCGGCAATTTCATGCATTTGTCCGGCTATCGATACGACGGACCGCTTGCCGTTTTGCGCTGCAGCCGTAGCTTCTTGCGCCAGAACGGCGACTTCCTGCACCGAATGATCGATCCTTTTGGTGCTCATCGTCATTTGCCTCACAGCCTCATTCGCCTGGATGACGCCGGCAAACTGCTTCTCAAAATCTTGCGAAAGCCGCAGGCTGGATACCGCAACTTGTCTGGCCGCCTCCGCGCTCTGTCCGGAACCGGCAAGCAGCTCCTCCGAACTGGCGGACAGCGTGATCGCGTTATCTGCCACTTGGGCGACGAGGATTCGCAAGTTTTCCGTCATCGCATTAAAAGCGCCCGTCAGACGCCCGATCTCATCCTTGTACGGATAGTCGCCTTTAACCGACAAATCGCCGGCAGCCGCTTTCTCCAGTTGAGCCTGCAAACTGCCGATCGGCTTCGTCAGCAATACGTTCAATAACAGAGCATTTCCGGTCAGCACGAGAATCGCCACGATAATCGTAACGACAATGATCGCATGCGCGCGGGCGGAATCTTTCGCATTGCTGTTCCGGAACTGTTTGGCCGCTTCTTCCTTCAATGCCGCCAACTCATTCAGCGCGGCCAAAGTTTGCCCGCTTTGCGGGGAAAGCTGGTTGTTGTACACCTGGTATGCAACCTGATTATTTTTCGTCGCATGTTCGATCGTTGCGGCAAGCAGCTCCCGGTATTTGGCGTTCAACTGCTCAAACTTTTTAAAACCGGCCGACTCCGCTTCATTCAAAGGAACTTCGGACAATTTCGCAGCCAATTCGTCATTGGCTTTTATCGATGCGTCAAGCTGAGCCTGCAGTTTGCTTTTGTACTTCATATCGACGGTCAGCATCATTTCCAAAATTTCCGATTCGGTTTCGTTAAAGCTCGATTTCAACTGGTTGATCCATTGTACGGAGAGCAAGCTTTCCTCATACATGCGGGACGAGTTTTCCGACATTTTATCCATGAAGTAGTAGCCCGTGGAACCAACAATGAGCAAAAAGCCGATCGCAAAGCCGTTCATAAGCATTAATTTAAAACGAAGCCTGAGATTCCGCAGCCCGGACAAACGAAACGCCGCACCGCCCGAAAATAATTGAAACTTCTCCCCCAAAATCCCATCTCCCCTTCCGAATCGCCAATGCGCCAGATGCATGTGAGAAAACATAACACCTTTAATTGACCTACGGTTTATTCTACAAAAACGAATCGGGACTGTAAAGAAAAAACTGGGAGAGAAGCACTAGGGATTATTCCATCTGTCCGGTGTAAGCCGTTTTCAACTGTCGGCGCTGAACCATCAGGTAGGCTACGAAAGCCGCCAAAATTGCGGCAATTCCGGCGATGGACAAGTCTGCAGAAATGCCGGCCTTGGAAATTTGGGTGTAGGCCCCCACCCCTGTCAGCATGAGCCCATTTTCCACAAAATTTTGCACAGCGATCGTTTTGCCGGCTCCTACCATGCCCTGCCCTTTATCCTGCAGCACCGAGTTCATCGGAACGATAAACACACCGCCGCTGAAGCCGACGAGAAGCAGCAGCCCGATCGTCAGGTACAGGTTGGAAATGACCGTAAACAGCAGGATCGCACAGATCATCAAAATGCCGAATACGTAGGAGTTGTAATATTTGCGGGCCGGAATCAGCTTGGGCGTCATTAAGGCGCCGATCATGATGCCGATGCCGGTTACCGCGACGAGCATCGATATTCGGTCAACCGATTGAATGCCCAAATGCGCCGGCACCCAATCGATAATAGCCAAACGAACGACGGACGACGCCATCCAAAAGGAGCCTGTGCCCACCAGCGAAAACCGGGTCGTGCGGTCCTTCACCAAAACAAGCAGATCGGACGCGAACGCCCTCGCTTCCCGCATATATTGAATGTGCGGATTGCCGGCAATTCTCGGAATCAGAAGCGTCATGCCCAGCGAAAGGAGATACAAGGAAAGGCAGACGGCAATCGAGCCTGTCAGCGACATTTTCGCTGCGATCCCTCCGCAAACGGAACCCATCAAAATCGCCAGGATGGTGTAGCCTTCGATTTTGGCGTTAGCGCGCAGCAGCTCCGTTTCGGAATGCGTCAGCGTCGGCAGGATGCCGTACTTTGCCGGCGAATATACGGCCGCACCGATACCGACAATGCCGTAGCACACCGCCGGATCGAGATGCGCGAACAGGGCGACGATCCCGGCCGCTTTGATCGCATTGCCGACCAGCAGCACGTGGGCCTTCGGATTTTTATCGGCGAAAGCTCCGACAAACGGGGACAAAATGACAAAAGCCAGAAGAAAAGAAGCCTGCACGACACCGATGTAAAAGTCGGGATACGCATTTTGCTGAACAATAGCCAGCGTAATGAAAAGAATCATGTTATCGGCAAAAGCGGAAAGAAATTGCGTCAGGTACAAAGTTTGCAGCGGTTTGATCCGTTTGATGTTCATGCCGGTTTCGCTCCTGTTCGTAGGTTCCGTTTTAAAAAGCCATTTTCTTCAATGTCACATAATCGACTTTGCCGCTTCCCAGCAGAGGCAGTTTGTCGACAAACCTCAACTCCGAAGGCATATAAATGGGCGACTGCCCCTGCTGTTTCATAAATTCTTTTACTTGCTGGATTTGAGCGCCGGGATCGTTATGGTAGACGACAATCCGCTCGCCCTTACGCGTATCCGGAACGCTGACGGCGGCGCAGAGCGCCTGCGGCATTGCTGCCGAAACCAGCTCCTCTACCATGGGAAGCGACACCTTTTCACCGCCGATTTTGGCAAAAGACTGCAGCCTCGCCTGAATCGTGATGTAGCCCTGCTCGTCGATCTGCACGACATCCCCGCAGCTGTACCATTCCGGGCTCGGCACAAAACCTTTTTCATGAATCAGATAGCCTTTCATCACGTTCGGCCCTTTCACTAACAGGTTGCCCCCTTGCTCAATTCCTTCCACAGCCTCCAAGCGGTATTCCATACCCGGGAGCAGGCGCCCGACGGTACCCTTTTTCATGTGCATCGGCGTATTCAGCGAAACGACCGGCGCTGTCTCCGTCGTCCCGTACCCTTCCAAAATGCGGATGCCGAACTTATCCATCCAAATTTGACGCACTTCTTCTTTCAGCTTTTCCGCGCCGGCCACGACATATTTAAGCGAATGGGCAAAATCGTACGGATGCGCGGTCCGGGCATAAGCCGCCAAAAACGTGGAAGTGCCGAACAAAATCGTAATGTTCCTGTCGTATACGAGCTCGGGAATGACTTTGTAGTGCAGCGGATTCGGGTACAGCACCACTTTCATGCCGGACAAAATCGGCAGCATCGTGCCGGCTGTCAGCCCGAAGGAATGGAACATCGGCATAGCGCCGAGCACGCTGTCGGTCGAATTGAACGCGATGACCGTCCGCGCTTGCAAAATGTTCGCATACACGTTCCGATGTGCGAGCACGACGCCTTTGGGCTTGCTTTCGCTCCCCGAGGTGAAAAGGACGATTTCGTTCCGCTCTTCGCCGACCGGCCCTTTCGCTTGGAGCAGGTAATCTTTGAGCCCGGCAAGCTTGTCGCCCCATGTAATCCCCGCTCTCACATCTTCCAAATAAACCAGGGCAAATCGGCCCTGCGCGGCTTCGATGAAATCGGCCAAGCCCGCTTTTTCCGCAAAAGCTCTGGACGTAAGTATCGTCCGCACGGCAGCCGTTTCGCATGCATCGAGCATCGTCTGCTTGCCTGCGGAGTAGTTCAGGATGGCCGGCGTCAGCCCGAGCCGGAACATCGCGAACAAAGTGATGACATGCGCCGCGGAGTTGGGCAGCAGTACGGCGGCGCGCTGCTGGCCGGCCAGTTCCCGCTTCAGACGGGCAGCCATCGTGTAGGAGCTGACGAGCAGCTTTTTGTAGCTGAAATCGGTGCCGCTTACGAGATCCTCGCAAACCTTGAAAGACTTGCCGTGAACCCCGGCGGCCGCAAGCAGTTCATTGAACAGATTGAGCTGCGGCTTCATCCGGCTTGCGAACAAGTGGTTCTGCATACGGCTGCGGATCAGTTCGGCCGCTCGTTCCTTTTGCACGCGCATCGGAACGCCCTCTTCCGGCTCGACTTGAAACGGCTCGCCGATCTGCATACTGACCGCGGGAAACCAGCGCTGCCTGAGCTTGCCTTTCAAATAAGAAAGCTTCGAAAATTCCAGGCCGTTAATCGCTACCGGCACCATCCGGGCTTGCGATTTTAGAGCGATATAGCCTATGCCGCCGTACACTTTCATCATCGCCCCTGTCGTCGTGACCCTTCCCTCGGGAAATACGACGAGCGGGGTTCCGCTCTGTACGGTTTTGAGCATTTTTCGGACCGAGTACGGATTGAGCGGATCTACCGGAATATGTTCGCGAAACATCAGAATCAAGGAAAAACGTCTGGCAATTTTCGTATTGACGACAAACGCTACTTCTTTCGGCAAAATGAACGCCAGCAGCACCGCATCGAGCAAAGAAACGTGATTCGGGATCAGCACCGTGCGAACGGAAAAATCCAGGCGCTCCATGCCGCTGACGCGGAGCCGGAAGCAAGCGCGAACGAGCGGGTTCAGTATAGGAAGCAGCAGTTTTAAAGCGATATAAAACAGTTGTTTGAACATGATGGCAACCTCCTAAAGGCACATCTTAATACCTGGTCTTAATTCTATTGTATGTATTTCCGGCGCCGCGAGTAGTACTAACTTTGCGTAGTACCTTGATTGCAGCCCGTGGAACCGACTCGCAGGTCGGGCGGGAGTTTGGTTCAGGTTCGCAAAAGAGCTTGCGATTGGTTGTGCATCTTTTCGGCCCTTGGCGATTTTGCAGAATATTCCCTGCAATCATGGAGGGCTTTTGCCGTCCAAGACGACATGTGCTCGACCGATCGCCGTCATGCAGCGCAATACCGTGCGCTGAGAACTGTGCGCGATGCGGCCGTGGTCGTCCGTTAAGCGGCTTGGCAAGCCGAATGCTTGCGAAAATCAGATTGTTGATAAAGTAACTGAGTAGAGGAACCAGAGGGAACGTTAGGCGCTCTTCGCCAACCTATGCTTCTCCTGCACGGGTTGGGGATCTGCGGGGAGACAAACGCGGCTTGGCAGGCAAAAACCTGCGAAAGTGCAGGCTTTTTCCGGGGAAACGGTTCGTTTTGGCGAAATGCCTGCGATTGTGCAGGAATTTTTCACGAAAACGGACCTCAGCCCATGTTCGCGGCGAAAAGCCTGCACATTTGCAGGAATTTATCGCGGCCAGCGTATCCATCGAGCAAAAAGATGTACTTTTGCAGGTTTTCTTCGCACAGCCAGGCAGGGGCTGCGACCGACACCGGCGTATGGCCTGCCGGCAGCCTAATTTTTGCAGGAATGTTTCGCTGCAAGCGTGTCAGCAAGCAAAAAGCCGCCCGCGATTTCTCGCAAGCGGCCGTCGGCCTATATGGCGGCGGTCACCCCCATACACTATCTCAATTCAATCGGCGCGGACTCCACTCTATTGAAAGTTTCTCCATCAGTCGAGCCGTCGATCAGAAAATCGATCGTCTTGACGTCATCCAGATTCGTTTTCACCGGAACGACAATTTTTCCTTTTCTGACTTGCTGGGTCGTATAGGTGCCGTCAAAATCGTCCGAATAATCGTTAGGATTGCTTATTTCCGCGATTTCGTCGAGGTTCAACCGGATCTGCCCTTTTTTCGGGTACCACTTTAATTTGGTGTACGCATTATTCGTAATCGTAACATCGAAAATAACCGCATTAATCGGTGTCGGGGTTTTGTTGTTGCGGTAGGACGTGTCCAATGTGACTTTCGATATTTGCATCAACAAAGAGCCTGACCATATGACGCTGTTCACTTCAAACGACCTCGTTTTTTTAATATTGATCGTTCTGGACTCCTCGTCCCAATTCACATTCGCGCCCAACGCTTCGGAAACTACCCGCAAAGGCACGTAACTGGAGCCGTCAATAATTTGAACGTCGGCATTAACTTGCTTTCCGTGAATGAACAGCCGGATATCGGATGCGGCCTGCACGCCAATTCCGATTCCAAAGATCAGTACGCCCGCCATACAAGCGGCAATCAGCTTTTTGTTCATCTTCCTCTCTCTCCTTTATACTGGTATTTCCAATAATTCGACAAAAAGCGATTTTTTCCTGCAAAGCAAAAAAAGCCCTGAGCTTCCACATCTCAATCCGTGGATCAGCGCTTTTTTGTTCATGCAAAATGTTTCGGTTGGGCTTGCGGCTGTCACCGCTGTTCCCTGAGCAGCCCCGCCAACCGGGCCGGATAATCCGTGATGATCCCCGACACTCCGGCTCCGATCAGCCTGCGGTAATCCTCCACCCGGTTAACCGTGTACGGATACACTTGAAGCTCCGCCGCCTCCGCGCCGTGCACATCCGCCTTGCCGATCCCTTCAAAGTGGGGGTGCAGCGAGTACACTTCCACACCGAGCAGCTGCGCATAAGCGGCGTGGTCGATCAAATTGCCTACGTACAGCAGTCCGATCCGCGCTTCCGGCTCCGCCTGCTTCAGACGTTTGACGCATTTATGATCGAACGAAGAAATAACAACGTCGTCAAGTCTGCCGCTTTTATGCAAAAAAGCCAGCAGCGCCTGCTCCATCCGTCCTTCATAAGCATGCTTCACTTCCACGTTGATCAGATAGCCCGGCGGAATCAGCTCGAACACTTCCCGAAGCAGCGGCACCCGCTCCTCGTTGTAAGCTTCGCCAAACCATGATCCCGCATCCAGGCGCTTGATCTCCCCGGCCGTCTGCTCGCAGATAAGCCCGCTGCCGTTAGTCGTGCGGTTCAGCGTTGGATCGTGACAAACGACGATTTCCCCGTCTTTGGAAAGATGCACATCCAGCTCAATGCCCTGTGCCCCCTGCTGCAGCGCAAGCGCAAAGGAAGCCAGCGTATTCTCCGGCGCTTCTCCGGCAGTGCCCCTGTGGCCGATGATTAAAGGCTTGTGTCCGCTCATCATCCAACACTCCTGACAAATGATAGTAAACTGCTTTTCTCCAATTATAGTAGAGTTTGCCTTCCTGTGCACAGTTAAGAATTAATAAACGCAATGTACGACGGCAAAAGATACCTAATAATGGGAAAATACACAATTTTTAATATTTTTTTAACACTGGTCAAATATAGGGCTTATACACTAAAAACGGTCAATTAACGAATTGCCGACCTATTCTAGGAGGATGCTAATGAATACGATTGATAGAGATGTAGTTCTCTCACCGCCGGCTGTTCGCGTTCGCCGCAAGGCCGGAACACGATCCGCTTTTAAATGGCAAGATAACCTTCTCGGTTATTTCTTCCTGTCTCCCTCGATCCTGTTGTTTGCGATATTTCTGTTCTACCCTCTTTTGCAATCGGTCTATCTCAGCTTCCATGAAACAGATCCGCGCGGCCGAGTCGCAGGTTTCGTGGGATTGGACAATTTCGTCGATATTTTCACGTCGGAACGGTTTTATACAAGTCTAAAAGTGACCGGCGCCTTTACGCTGCTCACGGTTCCAACCGGCATTGCGCTGGCGCTGCTGCTCGCTGCGCTGACTCACAACCGCCTGAAGGGCATGCGCTTTTTCCAGTTCATGTTTTCCATGCCGGTCGCATTTTCGGTCGGAACGTCCGCTGTGATTTGGATGATGCTGTTCCACCCTACGGTCGGCATGCTGAATTATATACTCAGCCTGGCCGGCTTGCAGCCTGTCGCTTGGCTTACAGATCCGGGCTGGGCGCTGATCTCCGTTTCGATTATGACCGTGTGGATGAACAGCGGCTTCAACTATATCGTGCTGCTCAGCGGGCTGCAAAGTATCCCTGACGACATCTACGACAGCGCCAAAATCGACGGTTCGGGCCCGTTCCGGACTTTTGTGCAAATTGTCGCGCCTCTGCAGTCGCCGACCGTATTTTTTGTAACGATCGTCTCGATTATTAACGCTTTCCAGTCCTTCGGGCAAATTCATATTTTGACCAAAGGCGGTCCTATAAACACGACGGACGTTCTCGTATATTCCATCTATCAGGATGCGTTCATCAACTTCCGCTTTGGGACAGGCAGTGCGCAGGCACTTGTGCTGTTCGCAATTATTTTGATCATCACGATCATCCAATTCCGGGTGTTTGAAAGGAACGTGCACTATCAATGAGAAATCGGACCCAATCGGCGTTCCTCTATTTGCTGCTTGCGGTTTTTGCGGCGCTTATGTTTTATCCGGTGTTTTATACGTTTGCTGCGGCTTTCATGACTCCCGAGGAAGCTTCGGCTTATCCGCCGCCATTTTTGCCCAAAAGTTTGTATATCGGAAGCTTTCTGGCCGTTCTGAAGCTGGTGCCCATCGTCACTTTCATCAAAAACAGCTTCATCGTTTCCACGCTCGTCATGATCGGGCAGTTGTTCGGTGAAAATAAAGTTTTAGACTGGAGTCGTTGATTTAACGTGGTTTTTGAATTGATGAATCGTCAGCTTTTGATAAATAAGTTTTAGACTGATCCCTTAAAAGAAGCAGCGGCGGACCAAGACTTGAAATAAAGTCTTAGACTGCCGCTGTAGTCATTCAAATAACGTATCCTTTAGTATAACAATGCATCATCTCTGCAGTCCCCGAAAGAGTTAATGCACAATGAGGACTGGGCAACTTGATAGCTGTGAAACCTTGTGGCTGACACTTCCAAGCATCATTTCTTTTATGCCACTTAGCCCACGGTTCCCAATAATAATGAGTTGCTGCTCGGTATCCCCTGCATATTTTAATATTTCATGTGCAGGATCTCCCTTAAGATGAACTGTTTCCGGGTTAATCCCCGCAGATTTTAATTTAGACTTGGCTTGTTGCAGCTGTTCCAAACTCGCTTTCTCCATTTCGTTCAATATTTCTTCCAAGAATTTCTCTGGTACATATGTCATGCCATTCGACACATATTCCTGGCTGACATTAACCAAGGTAACTTGAGTTTGTTTGTTTCGGGCTATTTCAATGGTTGCATCGAGGAGTTTGTTCGTTATTTCAGCTTTATCAATGGTCACCATAATTTTGTCAAACATATTTATCATCCTTTCCGTGGCAGCTCGTAACTATTTCGGCTACCTACAAAACGGTTTCTTGCTGCTCCTATACCGACTAAAAAGAGCAAGACCGCAGCGCCAAGCAGAATGAAAAGTGGCAGGTTCCAACTATTTGTCGCATCATGCAGATATCCTATAAGAGCAGGACCGACTGCGGCAAGAAGATATCCGATCGATTGCGCCATGCCAGACAGTTCCGCTGCTTGATGCGCATTTTCAGCACGTAACCCGAAAAACATCATGGACAAACTAAAGGCGAAGCCGCCACCAATTCCGAGCATGATGATCCACAACAGAATGATATCAGAGCTTCCGTAAAGAAGTCCGATCGTTCCCGTCAAAAGCAAAATGGTTGTAATGGCCACTAACATCCGTTGGCTAGACATGCGCCCAGCAATAACGGGGACAATAAAGGCAAATGGAAGCATAGCTAGCTGCATGATCGAGAGGTACCATCCTGATTGGTTTGAGTCAATTCCTTGCTGCTTTAAAATTTCAGGCAACCATGCGATCAATACATAGAAAACCATGGACTGTACACCCATAAACATGGTTACTTGCCAAGCAAGCGGGGATCTCCAAACATTCACATCGTTGCTGGCCATCTTTTGACTCGTCGTGGCTGTTTGCTTCGTTTGATTTCTTAATTGGGGTAACCAACAGAGGATCGATACAAAGCTTAGAATCCCCCATATTCCCAATGCTCCCTGCCATTTTAGACCTGCGTTCAGGGCTAGAGGCACACTGATTCCCGATGCGATTGCTCCACATAAACTCATTGAAATGGAGTAAACACCTGTGATGAAGCCAATTTTATTTGGAAAATCCCTTTTGATTATACTTGGCAATAATACATTACATACGGCAATTGCGAATCCAAGAATTGCTGTCCCAATAAACAGATTAGCTGCGCCAGATAAAGAACGTATTACAATACCTACAGTCAGAAAGAGTAAGGCGATCATTATGATACGTTCAACCCCATACCTTTGTCCTAATTTTGGTACTAGAGGCGATAAAAAAGCAAAGGCAAGCAAGGGTACCGTTGTAATCAGGCCTGCTAATGTATTTGAAATATGAACGTCATCTCTTATGAGACTCACTAAAGGACCGACTGATGTTAAGGGAGTACGTAAATTAGCTGCAATAACAATAATGCCGAGAATGATCAGCCCTATAGAGGATGGTACGGCTTTATTATTTTGTTTGTTCGGCATTCTTAATTTCTCCTTCCTGAATTCTTACGTATTATTTGCTTCCTGCTGATTGAAAAAAACGATACATCCGCGCGAATAAATAAAGTATATTATAGTATATTATTTTTATCAATAATTACTTTATAATATACTTCCGTTCATCTAAAAACAAAAATACAACTCTGAAATTCCCGTCATGGAATTCAGAGTTGTATTTAATAAGTGGAATTTTCGACTTTAGAAACCGTACTTTAAGGATATATGGAGCACTGTTTCGCTATCCGTATGATTGGTATAAGAATGAGGACAATCTGCACGAAAACTGATAGTATCATATTGATTCAATGTGTAAATCTCTCCATTGACTTGAATTTCAATGGAACCAGTCATGACTGTCGCAATTTCAGATGTATTGACATGATGACCTTCAGGCTGATACGAGCTATTTGGCTGTAAGTAAGCCCGACACATTTCAATATCGTTACTTTTAAAGACTGGTTCAATGATCCAATTCTTTTGATCATTAGAAAACCGCAGTCCTTCACCTGCTCGATACAAACTAGCAGAGTCTTCTGATTTGAACAAAGCCAATAGCGGTAAAGATATACCTTTTGAAATTTTCCATATAATCGCCAAAGTTGGATTTGTCTCGCCACGTTCGATATTCCCCAGAGTAAGTTTGCTTACGCCCGTTAGTTCCGATAAGTCGTCTAAGCTCATGTTTTTTTCTTTTCTGTACTTTTTCAAGGCAACACCGATTTGTAATACAATTTCTTTTGATTCATTGATTTCATCCATTAGATTCACCTCAACAAAAAACAGTTATAGCTAGTATATTATTTATCTAGATTCTTTTCCATACGAGTAGTATTTGATGGTGGACTATACTCCTATGAAAAAATAATCTGCCCGTTTAGCTTAATGAAACTTTGTCAGTCTAATACTTTATTTTCTCAGTCTAACACTATATTTTTCAGTCTAGAACTTTATTTTCTTCTAACAGCAGTTGCTTACGTCCAGCATGGCCGCTTACGCGTTCGCCAATATCAGCTTTAGAGGAAAAACGCCGGTCTTTGCCCTCTTCATAGCTACGTTGATGATTCCGTGGGAAGTGACGATCATTCCCAACTATTTGACTGTGAAACAGTGGGATTGGCTCGACAGCCTGCAGGGGTTGACCGTTCCTTTTCTCGCCACGGCGTTCGGGACGTTTTTGCTGCGGCAGTTTTTTCTCCAGCTCCCCCGCGAGCTGTTCGAAGCGGCGCGCATCGACGGATGCGGACACATCCGCTGCTTCCTGCTTCTCGTGCTTGGCCTCAAGCAGCTTGTTCGCGGACTGACCGCAGGTGCGGTCAAAGGCTAGGCTGCGTACCGGATGGCGCTTCCGTTTTACACACGTACAACGGGTCCATATATGAAAATATGTATAAGGGAGAGGAAAGAAAAAAATGAAACAGTATCCACTGAAGTTCTCGCTGCTCGCCATGACAGCATTCGCCATGATGCTTACAAGCGCATGCGGCAAAACGGAAACGACTTCCGGCAGCGCAGCCGACGGCAAAGCCGCCACTGCCAGCCCGACAGCCGAAGCTAAAACGGCCGACGCCCAAAAAACCGCACAACCGGTCAAAGTCATCTGGTGGCATTCCATGAGCGGAGAACTGGGCAAAGCCGTGGACAAACTCGTTGCGGATTTCAACGCCTCCCACAAAGACATTCAGGTCGAAGCCGTGTTCCAGGGAACTTACGACGAGAGCCTGAACAAAATGAAAGCTTCGATGGACACGAAAAACGGCCCTTCCCTCATACAGGTATACGAAATCGGCAGCCGCTTTATGATCGACTCCAAAGCGATTACGCCTATGCAAAACTTCATCGACGCCGACAAATTCGATCTGTCCCAGCTTGAAGAAAACATTCTCGGCTACTATTCTTTCGATGGCAAGCTGTACTCCATGCCGTTCAATACATCCAACCCGATTCTTTATTACAACAAAGATATGTTCAAAGCGGCAGGTCTTGATCCGGAAAAACCGCCGACCACTTACGAAGAAGTGGCAAAAGCGGCTCAGGCGCTCAGCAAAGACGGCAAATCCGGCTCCTCGTTCGCGATTTACGGCTGGTTTATGGAACAATTTTTTGCGAATCAGGGCGCAGAATACGTGAACAACGGCAACGGCCGGACCGCCCCGGCTACCGAATCGCTCGTAAACAGCGACGCAGGCGTGAACACATTGACCTGGTGGAAGCAAATGGTCGACAACAAAACGGCTTCCAACCTCGGCCGCAAAACCGATGACACGAAAAAAGCGTTCGCTGCCGGTCAAATCTCAATGACACTCGACACCACCGCTTCGCTTCGCGGAATCGTCAGCAGCGCCGAAGGCAAATTCCAGGTCGGAACCGGCTTTTTGCCAAAGCCTGCCGATGCCAAAGACGGCGGGGTCATCGTAGGCGGAGCGAGCCTGTACATCTTGAACAACAAACCGGAAGCCGAGCAAAAAGCTGCCTGGGAATTCATCAAGTTCCTGGCAACGCCGCAAACGCAAGCCTATTGGCACGTCAATACAGGCTACTTCCCAATCACGAAAAAAGCGTATGACGAGCAGCTCGTGAAAGACAACCTCGCCAAATATCCGCAGTTCCAAACTGCGATCAATCAGCTTCACAGCACCAAATTGAACAAAGCGACGCAAGGCGCCGTCATGGGCGTATTCCCGGAAGCCCGCCAAATCGTCGAAGGCGCGATCGAAGAAGCGCTGAACAGCAAAAAATCACCGAAAGAAGCGCTCGACGGCGCAGCCAAGAGCATCACTGAAAAAATCGCCGCCTATAACAAAACCGTAAAATAAGCGGTCATAAAAAGGAGCACACAGGCTGACGGCAGCCGGGTGCTCCTTTTTTTTTCTACTACAGCAAGATTAACTAGCGGGTATTTCCAGTCTTCTGTCGAAGGTATTTAGGTCAGAATTTACCCTAGGAGATGACCTTCATGCTTGAGAAAAATAGATTGGGTGCCGCGCCCAGAGTTTACTTCAGACCTGAGTTTAAAAATTGTCCACACTGTGAATCTAAATTGCGGAGAACCCATACAGCATGGGAGAAAAAGATTGTCACAAGAGACGGAATCATCCATGCATGGAGCATGGCTTATGCTTGTAAAAATCCAGACTGCGCACACGCAGGCGTTGCGTATAAATCTGCTGAAGCTGAGATGCTTAGCATGAAGCATTCCTCGTATGGATATGACGTGCTTGCTCTCGTTGGGGAACTACGCTTTAAGCAACATCGAACGGTTGCGGAAGTTGCCGAAGCATTGAACGAACAAGGCATTCCAACGAGTGAAAGACATGCTCAAAATTTGTACGAACGTTATCAAATCTTGCTTTCAGCGAGTTTAGATGATCATGTTAACAAAGTCCTTGCAGAAACAACGGAACAAAATGGAGGCGTCATTCTTTCCATGGATGGGGTTCAGCCTGAAAAAGGCAATGAAACACTTTATGTACTAAGAGAAGTATTCAGTGGAACCGTGCTTGCCGCACAAAATATGAAGAGCGGGACTGCGGAAGAATTGAAAACACTTATCGAACCCATCCTGATGCTAGGGTATCCAATCGTAGGTATTATAAGTGATGGGCAAAAATCCATACGGCTGGCATTTGAAACACTTTTGCCAGATGTGCCTTACCAGTACTGTCAGTACCACTATCTGAAAGACATTGCTAAGCCCATTGTCGACGCCGATCGCAAGTTAAAAATGGAACTCAAAAAGAGCATGCGCGGGATTCGCGACATCGAACGAAAAATAGAGCAAGTTGAATCCAAAGCGCTTGTAACAGAGAAAACGGAACAGTCAGAATCGCAACCTGCTGAAATGACCGAAGCGCAGATTGCTAAGGGATATGTGGCAGCCGTTCGAGCTCTGCTCCTTGAAGATGGAGATCCACCATTGGAGCTTCCTGGATTAATTATTTATGAACGTGCACAAGCCATACAAGCTTCCTTACAAAGATGCTTGAGTAAAAAAAGAGCCTAATTTACTTCAAGTTGTTGTCAGAATATTCAGTAAAATTGAAGAATTAAAACCTAGTTATACAGCCGTTTCACGGCTAGTGAAACCCTTGGAACATATCGCTAGCATTCTCACCCCTGAGGAAGACAAAAGTAGTGAGACGGCTGAGTGGGAACTGTCCCTGCTACTGGAATGGGTGAAACAAACCTACACGCATCAGAGTGACGAGCTAATGGTTAACAATTTACTTAACTTTTCCAGAGGGTTTTGGAAAGGCTTGTTCACTTGTTATGACCATTACTACATTCCAAGAACGAACAATGACTTAGAGCAATTCTTTCGACGGACGAAGGCTAGTCACCGTCGTATTACGGGACTTCGTAATTGGAACAGTTACATCGTACGCAATGGTGAAATGATCGTATTAGTGAATGATGCACTGCGCCAAGAACATGTCATTTCACGACTGCGTCAGTTTGCTTTACTCGCTATACATCTCGAAAAACATTGTGGGATCAGCGTTTAACCAGCGTTATATTACGCAAAAAATTTAATCGCAATAGCGCAGGCTACCTCAACGACTTAGAGCAAAAATGGAA